>JBDTKT010000303.1:0-5518 GCA_039935195.1 Mycobacterium sp. | reverse complement strand
GTTCGGTGGCCACGCCGAGGTGATGGACAAGCTGGCGCCGCTGGGACCGGTGTATCAGGCGGGCACGCTGTCCTGGAACCCGGTGGCCACCGCCGCGGGCCTGGCTACGCTGCGCGCCGCCGATGCCGACGTTTACACCGCACTGAACGCGAACGCCGACCGGCTTACCGCGCTGCTGGCGGTGGAGTTGACTACCGCCGGCGTGCCGCATCAGATTCCGCGGGCCGGAAACATGTTCAGCGTGTTCTTCGCCGACGCCCCGGTCACCGATTTCGCCGCCGCCCGCGCCAGCCAGACCTGGCGCTACCCGGCGTTCTTCCACGCCTTGCTGGATGCTGGAATCTACCCGCCGTGCAGCCCGTTCGAGGCGTGGTTCGTCTCAGCGGCGCTCACCGATGATGCCTTCGAGCGGATCGCCGAAGCGCTGCCCGGGGCCGCTCAAGCCGCTGCCGAGGAGCACGAAACCTGATGGTCGAACACACCCGGGTACACCTGGTCCGCCACGGCCAGGTCTACAACCCCGACGAGATCCTTTACGGGCGGCTGCCCGGTTTCTCGCTGTCGGAGACCGGGCGCGCGCAGGCGGTCGCGGTCGCCGACGAGCTCGCCGGCCGCGACATCGTCGCGGTGATCGCCTCGCCGCTGCAGCGCGCCCAGGAAACCGCGGCGCCTATCGCCGCCCGGCACAACCTGTCGGTCGACACCGATGCCGACCTGATCGAATCTGCCAATATCTTTGAGGGCAAACGGGTTTCACCTGGTGACGGCGCCTGGCGCAACCCGCGGTCGTGGTGGCATCTGCGTAACCCGTTCAGCCCGTCGTGGGGCGAGTCGTACAGCCAGATCGCCGCCCGGATGGCTATCGCGGTGGACAAGGCCCGAGTCCGCGGTGCCGGCCACGAGGTGGTGTGCGTCAGCCATCAACTGCCGGTATGGACCGTGCGGATGCACCTGACCGGGCATCGGCTCTGGCACGATCCGCGTCGGCGGCAGTGCGAGGTGGGGTCGGTGACCTCCCTGGTGTACGACGGCGACCGGCTTGTCGACGTCGAATACCGCGTCCCGGCCGGCGGGTGACCGTGCGGGCGGCGGTGATCGGCGGGACCGTGCTCACCGTGTTCGCTGTGCTGACTGCCTGCTCGGTCGGCGATGACGCCGTCACCCACGGCGGCACGTTCGAGTTCGTCTCGCCCGGCGGCAAGACCGACATCTTCTATGACCCGCCGGACGCGCGGGGCCGCCCCGGCCCGGTGTCCGGACCCGACCTGATGAACCCGGCGCGCACCCTGAGCGTCGATGACTTCGGCGGCCAGGTCGTCGTCCTCAACGTCTGGGGACAGTGGTGCGCGCCGTGCCGCACCGAGACCGCCCAGCTACAAAAGGTTTACGACGCCACCCACGGCGACGGGGTGGCGTTCCTGGGCATCGACGTCCGTGACAACGACCCGCAGGCCCCCCGGGACTTCATCAAGGACCGCGGGGTGACCTACCCGTCGATCTACGACCCGTCGATGCGGACGATGATCGCGTTCGGCGGCCGATACCCGTCCTCGGTCATCCCGGCCACGATGGTGCTCGACCGAGCGCACCGGGTAGCGGCGGTGTTCCTGCGGGAGTTGCTGGCCGAAGACCTGCAACCGGTGGTGCAGCGGTTGGCCGGCGAAAAATCGGAGAGCGCGGCGAAGCGATGAACGGGTTCACGCAGACCGCCGCGGCGGGGCCGCTGCTGCCGGCGCTGGCGATCTCGGTGCTGGCCGGGTTGGTGTCGTTCGCCTCGCCGTGCGTGGTGCCGCTGGTGCCGGGCTACCTGTCGTATCTGGCCGCGGTCGTCGGCGTCGACGAACAGCCCCCATCCGGAGCGGTCAAGGCGCCGCCCACCATGCGCTTTCGGGTCGCCGGGTCGGCGGTGCTGTTCGTCGCCGGGTTCACCTCGGTGTTCCTGCTCGGCTCGATCGCTGTGCTCGGCATGACCACCACGCTGATCACCAACCAGGTGACGCTGCAGCGGGCCGGCGGCGTGGTGACCATCGCGATGGGCCTGGTGTTCGTCGGATTCGTGCCGGCTCTGCAGCGGCAGGTCCGGTTCACCCCGCAGCGGCTGTCCACGGTGTTCGGGGCACCCGTGCTGGGTGCGGTGTTCGCGCTGGGCTGGACCCCGTGCCTGGGGCCGACGCTGACCGGGGTGATCGCGGTCGCCTCCGCCACCGACGGCGCCAGCGTGGCCCGCGGCGTGGTGCTGGTGATCGCCTACTGCCTGGGCCTGGGCATCCCGTTCGTGCTGCTGGCGTTCGGGTCGGCGACCGCGGTGGCCGGGCTGGGCTGGCTGCGCCGGCACGCCCGGGCCATTCAGATCTTCGGTGGCGTGCTGCTGATCGTGGTCGGTGCCGCCCTGGTCACCGGCGTGTGGGGTGATTTCGTCTCGTGGTTGCGCGACGCCGTGGTCTCCGACGTCAGGCTGCCGGTCTAGTGGTTACCACCCCCACGCGAGCAGACACAAAAGTCCCCGAAACGAGCCGTTTTGGGGGGCTTTTGCGTCTGCTCGCGCCACTAACGCCGCGGATCCGCAATGCCTGGCGCGCACTGACCTCGATGGGGACCGCGCTGGTGCTGCTGTTTCTGCTGGCGTTGGCCGCCGTCCCCGGTGCGCTGCTGCCGCAACGCAACCTCAACGCCGCCAAGGTCGACGAGTACCTGGCTTTGCACCCGGTCCTGGGAGCGTGGCTGGACCGGGTGCAGGCGTTCGACGTGTTCTCCAGCTTCTGGTTCACCGCTATCTACGTGCTGCTGTGTGTGTCGCTGATCGGCTGTTTGACCCCGCGGATCGTCGAACAGGCACGCGGCCTGCGTGCCACCCCGGTGGTTGCACCGCGGAATCTGGTCCGGCTGCCCAAACACGCCGCCGCGCAGGTCTCCGGCCGACCGGACGAGGTTGCTGCGGTGATGTCCGGGCGACTGCGCGGCTGGCGGCGGACCATCCGCACCGCGCAGGTCACCGGCGGCACTGTCGAGGTTTCCGCGGAGAAGGGGTATCTGCGCGAATTCGGCAACCTGGCCTTCCATTTCGCGCTGCTCGGGCTGCTCGCGTCGGTCGCCGTCGGCAAGATGTTGGGCTACGAGGGCAACGTGATGGTGATCGCCGACGGCGGCCCCGGCTTCTGTTCGGCGTCCCCGGCCGCGTTCGACTCGTTCCGCGCCGGCAGCACCGTCGACGGCACCTCCTTGCACCCGATGTGCATCCGGGTCAACGACTTCACCGCTAACTACCTGGCGTCCGGGCTGGCTACCTCCTTTACGGCGAACATCGACTACCAGTCCGGCGCCGACCTGGCCGACGACCATTGGCGGCCCTACGTGCTCGAGGTCAACCACCCGCTGCGGGTGGGTGGCGACCGGACCTACCTGCAGGGCCACGGCTACGCGCCCACCTTCACCGTGACCTACCCGGATGGGCAGACCCGCACGTCGACGGTGCAGTGGCGGCCGGACAACCCGCTGACCCTGCTGTCGTCGGGTGCGGTGCGCTTCGACCCGCCGGCCGGGATGTACCCCGACCCCTCCGAACGTCGCAGGCAGCAGATCGGGATCCAGGGCCTGTTCGCGCCGACCGAGCAACTCGACGACGGATTGCTGTCGTCGGCGTTCCCGGCGCTCGACAACCCCGCGGTGGCCATCGACGTCTATCGCGGGGACACCGGGCTGGACACCGGCCGACCGCAGTTGCTGTTCACCCTGGATTCCGGGCTGATCCACCAGGGCCGGCTGACCAAGGTGCAGCGGGCCAACCTCAAGTCCGGCGAGCAGACCCGGCTCGACGACGGCACCGTGGTGCGGTTCGACGGTGCCGTGCCGTTCGTCAACGTGCAGATCTCCCACGATCCGGCGGAGGCCTGGGTGCTGGTGTTCGCGATGGCGATGATGGCCGGCCTGGTGGTGTCGCTGGTGGTGCGGCGGCGCCGGGTGTGGATCCGCATCACCGCGGCCGGGCCGGGTACGGTGAATGTCGAGTTGGGCGGGTTGGCCCGCACCGACAACTCCGGATGGGGTGACGAGTTCGAGCGGGTGACCGCCCGCTTGCTCGCCGAGTTCGAACAGGTGCCGACGCAGCCCGCGAAGCGCTCCGCTGTGCCAGCCGGCGAGGAGGTCCAGTGAACACCAGCCACATCGACGTCGGACTGGCCAGATATTCCGACTGGGCGTTCAGTTCTGCGCTGTTGGTGCTGGTGATCGCGATGCTGCTGCTGGCCGTCGAACTCGCCTACGCCCGCGGGGGCGCCCCGGCGGAAGCCGAGTTGGTCGCCGCCGGGTCCGTTCGCGCCGACAGTGCCACCCCGGGAGTGGTGCTCCCCGCACCACGGCGCGCCCCGGCGGAGCGGGTGGGCGGGGCCGGGCTGGCCCTGGTCTACCTGGGTATCGGCCTGTTGCTGGCCTGCATCGTGCTGCGCGGGGCGGCCACCCTGCGGCCGCCGTGGGGCAACATGTACGAGTTCATCAACCTGACCTGCTTCTCGGGGCTCATCGCCGGCGCGGTGGCCCTGCGCCGCCCGCAGTATCGCAGCCTGTGGGTGTTCGTCCTGCTGCCGGTGTTGATCCTGCTCTCGGTCTCCGGGCACTGGCTCTACGCCACCGCCGCACCGGTGATGCCCGCCCTGCAGTCGTACTGGCTGCCGCTGCACGTATCAGTGGTCAGCATCGGTTCGGGGGTGTTTGTGGTCGCGGGCGTGGCCAGCGTCCTGTTCCTGCTGCGGATGTCGTCGCTGTCCGACCCGGACACCCCGGGTGCGCTGGCGCGCACCGTGCGCAGGCTGCCCGACGCGCAGACACTGGACCGGATCGCCTACCGGACGACGATCTTCGCGTTCCCGGTGTTCGGCTTCGGAGTGATCTTCGGCGCAATCTGGGCCGAGGGTGCGTGGGGCCGGTACTGGGGCTGGGATCCCAAGGAGACGGTGTCGTTCATCGCCTGGGTGGTTTACGCCGCCTATCTGCACGCCAGGTCAACAGCCGGGTGGCGGGACTACAAGGCCGCCTGGATCAATGTCGTCGGCTTCGTCGCGATGCTGTTTAACCTGTTCTTCGTCAACCTGGTGACGGTGGGTCTGCACTCCTACGCCGGGGTGGGCTGAGCAGCACCGTCAGCCACCTCCACGGTGGCTGCGCTACCCTGCGTTAGCAGTCGCCCGACTGTCCAGCTCAGCCGAATAATCCCATGGAGGGAACTACCGGTGTCTTACCACCCGTCGCAGGGCAGCGACGTCCCTTGGGGTCGTGATTTCACGAATCATCCGACCACCGAGTTGCCGCCCTACTCGCAGCCCGAGGGCGCATACCCGCAGCCGGACGGCGCATACCCGCCGCCCGTCGGCCACTACCCGCCGCCCGCCGGCCCGTACGGTGACCCGGCCGCCTCGAACGTCCCCGAGTCGGACGACGATCTTCGCGTTCCCGGTGTTCGGCTTCGGAGTGATCTTCGGCGCAATCTGGGCCGAGGGTGCGTGGGGCCGGTACTGGGGCTGGGATC
>JBDTKT010000302.1:0-11648 GCA_039935195.1 Mycobacterium sp. | reverse complement strand
ATCCAGCGGATTCTCTCTGCTGAAACGGAGCACCCCCGCCTGACAGCGGGGGTGCTCCGGGTTATTCGGTTCTAGTGCGCGTGGCCGTGATGGTCGCCAGCGCCCGCATCCGCATCGACCGGCTTCTCCACCACCGCAGCCTCGGTGGTCAGCACCATCCGGGCCACCGAAGCGGCGTTGAGCACCGCCGAGCGGGTCACCTTGACCGGGTCGACGACACCGTCGGCTGCCAGGTCACCGTAGGTCAGCGTCGCCGCGTTCAGGCCCTGCCCGGCGGGCAGCTCCGCAACCTTGCTGACTACCACCGCACCGTCGAGTCCGGCGTTGGTGGCGATCCAGTACAGGGGTGCGCTCAGCGCGGCGGAGAACACGTCCACACCGGTCGCCTCGTCGCCGCTCAGCGAGGACCGCAGCGCGGTCAGCACCAAGCCGGCCTGCAGCAGCGCGGTGCCGCCGCCGGCCACGATGCCCTCCTCGACGGCGGCCTTAGCCGCCGCGACCGCATCCTCGACCCGGTGCTTGCGCTCCTTGAGTGCGGTCTCGGTAGCCGCACCGACCTTGATCACGGCCACGCCGCCGGACAGCTTGGCCAGCCGCTCTTCAAGCTTCTCCCGGTCCCAGTCGGACTCGGAGGCCTCGATCTCGGCACGAAGTTGCTTGGCACGGGCCGAGATCGCCTCTGCGGTGCCGCCGCCGTCAACGATGACGGTGCTGTCCTTGGTGGCCACCACCCGGCGCGCCGAACCCAGCACCTCAAGGCCGGCCTCACGCAGCGTCAAGCCCACATCGGGGTTGACCACCTGAGCGCCGGTGACAACGGCGAGGTCGTCCAGGAACGCCTTGCGCCGGTCGCCGAAATACGGCGCCTTGACCGCGACGGTCTTGAGCGTCTTGCGGATCGCGTTGACCACCAGCGTCGACAGCGCCTCACCCTCGACGTCCTCGGCGATGATCAGCAGCGGCTTACCCGCCTCCACCACCTTCTCCAGCAGCGGCAGCAGGTCCGGCAGCGAGCCGACCTTGTCCCGGTGCAGCAGGATCAGCGCGTCTTCGAGCACCGCTTCCTGCGAGTCGAAGTCGGTGACGAAGTACGCCGACAGGAACCCCTTGTCGAAGCCGACCCCGTCGGTGACCTCCAGTTCGGTGTTCAGCGTCGAGGACTCCTCCACACTGACCACGCCGTCGGTGCCGACCTTGGTCATCGCCTCGCCCACCAACTCGCCGATCTCCGGGTCGCGGGAGGACACGCTGGCGACCTGAGCGATCGACTCCTTACCCGACACCGGGGTGGCGGCGGCCAGCAGCGCGGCGGACACCGCTTCCGCGGCCTTGGCGATGCCCTGACCGAGCGCGATCGGGTTGGCACCGGCCGCGACGTTGCGCAGCCCGCCCTTGATCAGGGCCTGGGCCAGCACGGTGGCGGTGGTGGTGCCGTCGCCGGCGACGTCGTTGGTCTTGGTGGCCACCGACTTCACCAGCTGAGCGCCGAGGTTCTCGAACGGGTCCTCCAGGTCGATCTCACGGGCCACGGTGACGCCGTCCATGGTCACCGTCGGGCCGCCGTAGGACTTGGCCAGCACCACGGTGCGGCCGCGCGGGCCCAGCGTCACCCGGACCGCGGTGGCAAGTTTGTCGACCCCGGCCTCCATGGCGCGACGAGCGGTCTCGTTGAACTCAATCTGCTTGCTCATAGCTCTTCTCTGACTGCTAAAGCGTGCCGCCCCGGAAATCTCCCGTGGTCACGGGGATCTCCGGGGCGGAACACGGCGGTTCTTCGAGGCTTACTTGTTGACGATCGCCAACACGTCGCGGGCGGAGAGGATCAGATACTCCTCGCCGTTGTACTTGATTTCGGTGCCGCCGTACTTGCTGTAGATGACGACGTCACCCTCGGACACGTCCAACGGAATACGCTTGTCGCCATCCTCATCCCAACGGCCGGGGCCGACGGCGATGACGGTGCCTTCCTGCGGCTTCTCCTTGGCGGTGTCAGGAATGACCAGACCAGACGCAGTCGTGGTCTCGGCCTCGTTGGCCTGGACGAGGATCTTGTCCTCGAGTGGCTTAATGTTCACGCTCGCCACGATGGGAGCCCTCCACTTGATCAGGGTGTGAGTTCGGGGCTGCTCCCCGAACCCTTTCGGAATTACGTTGTGGCCGTCGTCCGTACCCTCGCGTCGTCGTCGCGGGTGCCGACACAAGAGATTGTCCGACTGCCATCTAGCACTCTATACGTCCGAGTGCCAGCACTCAAGGACCCCCACTGCTTACGCGCACGGAAGCGCAATAATTGGCGGCATGCTCATCAAGACACGCACCGGCGCCGTGGCCGCAGTGGCCGCAGTGGCCGCCATCGGGCTGGCCGTAGTCACCCACGCCGACCCGAACGGCCAGATGTACGGCGATCCCGGGGCCGCCGCCCCCTACTGGCGCTATCAGCACCAGGAGGACTGCGGCCTGATGGCGGTCGCCGACGTGGTCGGCCAGCTCACCGGACATGAACCAAGCCAGATCGGCGTGGAGATGCGCGGGATTTTCACCCAAAGCGAAACCCACCAGGGCGGCATCTACGCGTTCGACGGCACCTCCCCCGGAGACATGGTCGAGTTGCTGAGCAAATACGGCATCGCATCCGACCTCACCACCGGCAACACCATGACCGGTATGGAGCAGGACCTGGCCGCCGGCCACCGGGTGATCGCCGGGCTCAACGCCGAAACCATCTGGAACTACCCTGCCGGTCAGGGCCAGCGGACCAGCGCCGATCACGCCGTCGTCGTCACCGGGGTCGACACCGGCGCCGACATCGTCCATCTCAACGACAGCGGCACCCCCGACGGACGCGACGAGCAGATTCCGATGGCCACCTTCACCGCGGCCTGGGCCACCGGCAACAACCTGCTCATCGTCACCCGGTAAACCCGCAACCGAGGCGTCAGCCGACCTGACCGCGCAGCACCGGCAGGCCCGGGTCGGTGGCCACCTCCAGCGGCGACGGCGGCGCCCCCGCGGCGATCAGATGCGCGGCAAACGAGGCGATCATCGCCCCGTTGTCGGTGCACAGCTGCGGCGGCGGAACCCGCAGTGTCAATCCGGCGGCCGCGCAGCGCTGTTCGGCGAGTTCACGCAGCCGGGAGTTGGCGGCCACCCCGCCGGCGATCAACAGCGTGGAAATCCCCAGCTTCGTCGCGGCGCGCACCGCCTTCACCGTGAGCACATCGGCAACGGCCTCCTGGAACCCGGCCGCGACGTCGGCGGCGACGAAGTCGGGATGAGACTCCACATACCGCGCCACCGCGGTCTTGAGACCCGAGAAGCTGAACGCATACGGTTCGTCGCGCGGCCCGGTCATCCCGCGCGGGAACACCACCGCGTCACGATCCCCGGTGCGAGCCAGCTCGTCGAGTGCCTTCCCGCCGGGATAACCCAGGTCAAGCAGCCGGGCCACCTTGTCGTACGCCTCCCCGGCAGCATCGTCGACGGTGCCGCCCAACTCGACGATCGGCTCGCCGAGGGACCGCACATGCAGCAGGTGGGTGTGCCCGCCGGAGACCAGCAGCGCGACACATTCCGGCAGCGGGCCGTGCGGGTAGACGTCGGCGGCCAGATGCCCGCCCAGGTGGTTGACCGCGTAGAACGGCACCCCCCACGCGGCCGCGTACGCCTTGGCCGCTGACGCACCCACCAGCAGGGCACCGGCCAGGCCCGGCCCGATAGTGGCCGCCACCACGTCAGGACGGCCGGACTCGCCCAGGCCGGCGGCCGCCAGCGCCCGGCGCATGGTCGGACCCAGCGCCTCCAGGTGAGCGCGCGACGCGATCTCGGGCACCACCCCGCCGTAGCGGGCGTGCTCATCGACGCTGGAGGCCACCTCGTCGGCCAGCAGCGTCACCGACCCGTCGTCGCCGAGTCGGACCACGCCGACACCCGTTTCGTCGCAGGAGGTTTCGATCGCCAAAATGACCGTCACGAGGCCTCCCTCCGCATCATGTAGGCGTCGGCGCCGCTGGTCCGGTAGTAGCGCTTGCGCACGCCGATCTCGGCGAACCCCAGGTCGCGGTAGAGCGCGATGGCAGCGGTGTTGTCGGTGCGGACCTCCAGATACACCACCCCGCCGCCGGCGAAGTCCAGCAGGTCGGTCAGCAGCTGCCGGCCGATGCCACGCCCATGGTAGGCAGGGTCCACGCCGATGGTGTGCACCTCGAACTCGAACGGCGGGGTGCGGCCCAGCCGGGCGATTCCGGCGTAACCGACCAACACGTCGGCGACCCGGGCGGCGACGTAGTGGTGATGCGACGCGCGCAGCGACCGGTGAAACGCCGCGGCCGGCCAGGGTTCGTCGGCATCGAACAGTTGGGCTTCCAACTCGGCGCAGCGGGCCGCGTCGGCGTCGGTGAGCCCGTCGACGATGACCGCCGGCGCGGTGTTGTCCGCGGCCGGCTTGGCGTCCGGCCGACGCAGATACAACGGCACCATCGGGGACGGCTTCCTATCCCAATTCCGCACTGCCGCAACCAGTCCGACAGGTGTTGGATAGGCGATGTCGAGCACCGGCAGACCGAACAACGCCGCGTGCGCCGGCGAGCCGGCCACCGCTTGCGCCGCACCGGGGTCGACGTCGGCCGGGGCGCACACGCCCGGGCCGGCGGTACGCGCCCCGTCGCGGTAGCGCGCCCAGTAAACCTCGCGGCGGCGGGCGTCGGTGACCACCAGTGTCTCCCCGGTCGTCGCCACCCCGATCGCGTCCAGGCTGCACACCGGGTACACCGGGATCGACAGCGCATGACCGTAGGCGGCGGCTGTGGCCATTCCGACTCGCAGGCCGGTGAACGGCCCCGGACCGCAGCCCACCACCACCGCATCCAGGTCGGCCATCGACAGCCCGGCGTCGGCCAGCGCGGCCAGCACGTTGGGGGTGAGCCGCTCGGCGTGCGCGCGGGCATCGACGGTGACCCGCTCGGCCAGCGTGGCGGACTCGGCCGGGTCCACCAGTTTCACGATGCCCGCGGTCACCGCGGGGGTGGCGGTGTCGATCGCCAGAATCGTCCGCGTCACGGCAGGCTCCATCGCCAGGTCGCGATGCGCTCGTCGGAATCGGCGCCACGGTCCAGTCGGATGTCCAGACACCGCTCCGAGAGCCGCTCGGCCACGCCTTCGCCCCACTCCACCACGACGACGGCGTCGTCGAGTTCGGTGTCCAGGTCCAGTGCGTCCAGTTCGGCCAGCAGGTCCGCGCCGCTGTGGTGCAGCAGCCGGTACATGTCGACGTGGATCATCACCGGCGCCCCCGCGCGTCGCGGCGGGTGCACCCGGGCCAGCACATACGTCGGCGAGGTGACCGGGCCCTCGACGTCCAGGGTCTGCGCTATCCCCTTGGCCAGCACCGTTTTCCCGGCTCCGAGCGGTCCGGACAGCACCACCACGTCACCGGCGCGCAACTGACCGCCGAGCCGCGCTCCAAAAGCCACGGTGTCTCCGGCGGTGGCCAGCTTCGCGGTGCCGGCGAGGGCCCCGGCAACGTCAGCAGGATCAGCGACGTCAGCAGCGTCAGCCATGATCAGCCACGCCCGCCCCCGAGCCGGGGCCGCTTACGCCGCCGGCGGGTCAGCGTGACCCGCCGCCGCGTCGCCCGCTCCACCAACCGGACCAGCGCGTCGTCGATCACGTCGGGTTCTTCCAGCTGCACCAGATGCCCCGCCCCGGGCACGATCACCAGCTCGCAATCCCACAGCGTGGCCGCCATCGCCCGCGAGAAGCCTTCCGGGGTGAGCAGGTCGTGGTCACCGCAGGCGATCAGCATCGGGATTTTGGCCAGCGTGTCCAGTGCCGCACTTTCGTCGTGCACCTCCAGCGCGTGCAGGAATCCCACCATGGTGGCAACCGGGGTGGCGTGCATCATCTCCTCGGAGAACGCCACCACGCTCGAGCTGGTCTCCTCGTTGCCGTAGGAGGCGGCCCGCAGGATCGGCCCGATCACGTTGCGGGCCGCGCCGCGCCCACGGTGTACCAGCTTCGGTGCGTAGCGGGCGCTGAACCGGATCGCCTCCAGCACCGGGTTCTGCAGGATCTCGCCCAGCGGGGAGCGTGCCACTCCCTGGGCGGCCGAGGAGATCAGCGCCGCACCGACGATCCTGCGACCATAGCGCTGCGGGAATTGCCGGGCGTGCGCCAGCACCGTCATACCGCCCATGGAGTGGCCGACCAGCACGATCGGGCCGCGCGGCACCGTGGCTGCCAGCACCGCCTCCAGGTCCTGGCCGAGGCGCGGCACGGTGTAGGTGTCGGTCGGGGCAACTTCGGACCAGCCGTGACCGCGCTGATCGTAGAAGACCATCCGCACCTGCGAACCCCACTCCTGGGTGAGCCGGGCCCGCTGAAAGTGAAACGACCCCATCCGCAAACAGAACCCGTGGGCGAACACCACGGTCAACGGGGCGTCCGACGGGCCAACGTCCCGCACCATCAACTGCACCCCGTCATCGGTGGTCACCACCGAGCTGTGGTCGCCGTCGAGCATCTCGAAATCCTCGTCGGTGTAGGGGTCTTCGGCGGTGGTGCGCCGGGTCACCAAGTGGGCGACGGCCGTGCCGACGATGCTGCCGACCGCGGTCACCCCAGCCGCGCCCGCCAGCCAGCCGCCGGCCAACTTTCCTTTACTCACCACCGCTGCCCGCTCCGCGATAGCTTCTGGTCACCCGCCCGCGCGGGCTGTTCACCACCTCGTAGTGGACGGTGCCGAGCGCATCGGCCCAGTCCTGGGCCAGCGGCTCGCCGCCAACACCGGGACCGAACAGGATCGCCTCGTCGCCTTCGGCGACATCGACCGGCCCGGGCCCCAGGTCCACCACGAACTGATCCATGCAAACCCGCCCGATATTGGGCCGGAGCCGGCCGTTGATCAGAACGTCGAAGCGTCCGCTCAGCGGGCGGAACACCCCGTCGGCGTAACCGATCGGCACCAGCGCCACGGTGGTGTCCGCCTGCGCGATCCAGGTGTGTCCGTAGGACACGCCCTCCCCCGCCTTGATCGAACGTACCAGCACCACAATGGATTTCAGCGTCATCGCCGGTACCAGCCCCAGGTCGCCGCGTTCCGGTATCGGACTCAACCCGTAGACGGCGATTCCCGGCCGGACCATGTCGTAGGCCAGGTCGGGGCGGGTCATCACCGCTGCTGAGTTGGAAAGGTGGGCCACTTCGAACCCGAGGCCCCCGGCACGGGCCTGCGCCAGCAGGTCGGCGAACCGTTGCGCCTGAACGTCGTTGACCGGGCTGTCGGGCTCATCTCCGCAAGCCAGGTGCGACATCAGCCCGCGCAGCCGGATCGCTTCGTCGGCGACAGCACCCCGCAGCGCGGCCAGCAGCGTGGGAAAGTCCGAGATATCCACCCCGTTGCGGTTCATCCCGGTGTTCACCTTGACCGTCACGGTCGCGGTGTGACCGGTGCGCCGCGCAGCGTCGAGCACTTCGGTCAGTTGCCGCACCGACGACACCGCGATCTGCACGTCGGCGGCGAGCGCGGGCGCGAAGTCGGCGCCCGTCCGGTGCAGCCAGGCCAGCACCGGGGCGGTGATCCCGCCAGCCCGTAGCGCCAGCGCCTCATCGACGGTGGCCACCCCCAACTCGACCGCGCCGGCAGCCAGCGCCGCCCGGGCCACCTGAACCGCGCCGTGGCCGTACCCGTCACCTTTGACGACGGCCATTACCTGCGCGGCCCCGGCATGTTCAGCCAGCACGCGCACGTTGTGTGCGATCGCACCCAGGTCCACCACGGCCTCGGCGAGCGACCCCTGCGTCTGCGCTCCGGGTTGCGGGGTTAACGTATGCATCCCTGTGATTGTCGCAGAACCGCCCGGTGCGGACGCTCTAGCGCGAGTGGCTCACATCATTCCGCCGGAGATCCGGTGCTCCCGCAAGGGATCGGGGTACGGCCCACACATCGGGTAATGCATCGCGCCGCAGGTCACCGACGGCTGCTCCTCCATGACCGGTGCACCGTCGTTGTGCCCCGGTCCATTCGGCGTCGCAGCGGCGGCGGGCGCGAACCCCAGTGCGCCGACCGTCGTGGCGAAAGCCACAGCCGCAATACCAGCCATTGCTTTGTGAACTAGCTTGGAATGTTTCATATGTGTTAACTGTACCAAAAATTCACAACCGCCCCTTGGAGATATTCAATGCTTCAACGGGCGGTTGCGAATCCGTGCTCACCCGGCTCAGTGCGCGAAGTGCCCTTCGTCGTAGTGCCCGCCGGGCTTGAGCTTGTCCAAGCTGGCCAGCGTCTTCACAATGTCGTCGTAGAGCGCCCGGGCCAGATCGGCCGAGAGCCCCTCGCGGACCACGACGCGCAGCACCGAGACCTCGGTGGCGCCCTCCGGCATGGTGTAGGCGGGCACCTGCCAGCCGAACGTGCGCAGCTCGTGGGAGATGTCGAAGTCGGTGTAGCCACGGTTGCCGGTAAGCCGGAAGCTGATCACCGGGATCGCCGAGCCGTCGCTGATCACCTCGAAATGCCCGCCGACGGCCAGTTGGTGGCTGAGCCAGCGTGCGGTCTCCGACAGTGCCGTTATGACCTGGGTGTAGCCGGCACGGCCCAGCCGCAGGAAGTTGTAGTACTGGCCGACGACCTGGTTGCCGGGCCGGGAAAAGTTCAAGGTGAAGGTGGGCATATCGCCGCCCAGGTAGTTGACTCGGAACACCAACTCCTCGGGCAGATGTTCGCGGCTGCGCCACAGTACGAAGCCGATGCCGGGGTAGGTCAGCCCGTACTTGTGGCCGCTGACGTTGATCGAGACCACCCGCGGCAGCCGGAAGTCCCACTTCAAGTCCGGGTGCAAAAACGGCACCACGAACCCGCCGCTGGCCGCGTCCACGTGCACCGGCACATCCAACCCGCCGGCTGAAGCAGGTTTGGCGGCCAGCTTGTCCAGCGCCGCGCAGATCTGCGCGACCGGCTCCAGCTCACCGGTGTAGGTGGTGCCCAGGATCGCCACCACCCCGATGGTGTTCTCGTCGACGGCGTCGATGACCTGCTCGGGGGTGATGACGTAGCGGCCGTCGGCCATCGGCAGGTAGCGGGGTTCGACGTCGAAGTAGCGGCAGAATTTCTCCCACACCACCTGGACGTTGGAGCCCATCACCAGGTTGGGGGTTCTGTTCTTCCAGTCCTTCCCCGCCGCCTCGATTTTCTGACGCCAGCGCCACTTCAACGCCAGCCCGCCCAGCATCACCGCCTCGCTCGACCCGACCGTGGACACCCCGGTGGCGCTGGACGGGTCGTCGTCGCGCAGGTTCTCCGCGTGGAACAGGTCGGCGACCATGCACACGCAGCGCTGCTCGATGGCCGCGGTGGCCGGGTATTCGTCCTTGTCGATCATGTTCTTGTCGAACGACTCCGCCATCAGCTTGTTGGCCTCGGGGTCCATCCAGGTGGTGACGAAGGTGGCCAGATTCAGCCGGGAACTGCCGTCGAGCATCAGCTCGTCGTGGATGAACCGGTAGGCGGTTTCGGGGTCCATGACATCGTCGGGCAACCGCAGCGCCGGCACCGGTGCGGTGAACATCCGCCCGGTGTAGGCGGGCGCGATCGAGTGTGCGGGGACGGACGGATGCGACACGATGGTTCCTCTCGAGCCCGCTACAGCTGGGCCAGGGCGGTTCGGATGTGGGCCAGGATTCGAGATGCCGACGTGGGTGTGTCACCGGGCCCGGGGTCGGCGGCGGCGGCGGCCGCCGCCCGGGTGTGTACGAAGGCGGCGACAGCGGCGGCATCGACGGCGGACAGCCCGGCGGCCAGCAGCGCGCCGACCATCCCCGACAGTACGTCGCCGGACCCGGCGGTGGCCGCCCAGGACTGCCCGGCCGGGTTGAGATACACCGGCCCGCCCGGGGCGGCGACGACGGTGACATGGCCTTTCAACAGCACGGTGGCGCCCAGTTCGTCGGCCAGTCGGCGGGCGGCGTCGACGCGGTCGGCGCCGGGCGGCTGACCGGCCAGCCTGGCGAACTCACCGGCGTGCGGGGTCAGCACCGTGGGCGCGCTTCGGTCGGCCACCAGGTACCGGTGGGCGGCCAGGATGGTCAGCGCGTCGGCGTCCACGATCACCGGCAGGTCGGTGCCCAGGGCGAACCATAAGGCCGCGGCCGCGGTGTCGTCGGTGCCCAGGCCTGGGCCGACGACCCAGGCCTGCACCCGCCCGGCGGCGGCCGGACTGCGGGCGGCGACCACTTCCGGCCAGTGCGAAACCACCTCTGCCGCCGCACCTCCCGCGTAGCGCACCATGCCGGAGGTGGCGGCCACCGCCGCGCCGGCGCACAGGATCGCCGCGCCCGGGTAGGTCGCCGAGCCGGCCAGCACCCCGGTGACGCCCTGGGTGTACTTGTCGTCTTTGGCGCCCGGCGCCGGCCAGCGGGCCACGACGTCGGCGGCCTCGAAACCGTGGGTGTCGGTGGGGGCCGGGTCCAGGCCGATGTCGACCATTTCGACGCGCCCGCACTCGCCGAGCGCATGCACGGGTTTGAGCCCGCCGAAGGTGACGGTGAGCGCGGCGCGCACCGCCGGTCCGTCCACCGCACCGGTGTGGGCGTCCACCCCGCTGGGGATGTCGACCGCAACCACCGGGATGCCTGCGGTGTCGACGGCGGCAAAGATTTCGGCGGCGCCTGCCCGCAGCGCCCCCCGGCCGGAGATCCCCACCACCCCGTCGACCACCAGATCCGTTGCGGGCGGCACGGTGTCGACGATCCGCCCGCCGGCCCTGCGGAACGCCGCCAGGCCTTGAGCGTGGGCGCGCTCCGGGTTGAGTAGCACGGCACTCGCCGCAACCCCGCGGCGGCGCAGGAACGTGGCCGCCCACAACGCATCCCCGCCGTTGTCTCCGGAACCGACGACCGCACAGACCCGCCGGCCGGCGATACCGCCGGTGCGGGCGATCAGTTCGCCAATGAGCGCGGTGGCCAGCCCATAGGCGGCCCGGCGCATCAGCGTGCCGTCGGGCAGGCTGGCCAGCAGTGGCGCCTCAGCCGCGCGAATCGCATCAACGCTGTAGTAGTGCCGCATCCAAGCCAGGATCGCACGCCAACGCAGCGGCACGCGAACTCTTCTCAAAGCTCACGGGCCCCTGCCAGCATCGGTCACACCTGCCACATCCGCATCTGAACGGATGGGCATGGAACTTTTGCCCACCTTTCAGCGACAACTGCGCGTTGGACCGCCCCGACCGGTCGGTTGTCGCTGAAAGGCGGGCACCGCAGACATCGCCCCCGCCGGCGACGGCGAAATAGGCCACGAAACGCGCCGACCCTTGCTCGGCTCCGATACCCCGCGTATCGTCCGAACGAATTACGCACCGCGATGTAGCGAAAGGGATCGCCTGGATGCGCAACCGCTATGCCGGCGAACCCTTCACCACCGCAACGGCTGACATCGCCGCCGCACTCGAGCAACTCAGCATCCCGACGCTGCTGCTGGCGTGCGTACACCTGACCGGCGATCCCCGTTTCATTCGCGACTTCACCCAGGCCGGCGTCTTCCTCAACGAGATCCAGGGGTTCATGTCCGAGCAGGACAAGGCCCGCGCTCGCGCCGCAGCGCTACCGGTGATCACCGCCTACCGCGACCGCGGCTGCCCCGAGCCCGCACCGCTGCCCCG
>JBDTKT010000301.1:0-5085 GCA_039935195.1 Mycobacterium sp. | reverse complement strand
CACAGCTCGCGCATCTCTTGGGCCGACTTCAGGTAGTAGCCGTCCCCGTCGAACTTGAACCGGGTCGGGTCGCTCAGCGTCTTGCCGGTCTGGATGCACAGCAGCGCCTCGTGGTTGTGCGCGGCGTCGCGGGTGACGTAGTGGCAGTCGTTGGTGGCCAGCGCCGGAATATCCAGCTTGCGGCCGACCTCCAACAGTCCGTCACGCACGCGCCGCTCGATGGACAACCCGTGGTCCATCAACTCCAGGAAGTAGTTCTCGGCGCCGAAGATCTCCCGCCACTTGGCCGCCGACTCCAGCGCCTCACGGTCCTGGCCCAGCCGCAACCGGGTCTGCACCTCCCCCGACGGGCAGCCGGTGGTGGCGATGATGCCCGCGGCGTGCTCGGCGACGAGTTCGGCGTCCATCCGCGGCCACTTGCCCAGCTGTCCTTCGAACGAGGCCAGTGACGACAGTTTGAACAGGTTACGCAGCCCGGTGGCGTTCGAGGCGACCATCGTCATGTGCGTGTAGGAGCCGCTGCCCGAGACATCGTCACTCTTCTGGCCGGAGTCGCCCCAAAGGATGCGGCGGGTGTCAAACCGGGAGCCGGGGGCGACGTAGGCCTCCACACCGATGATCGGCTTGATCCCAACCGCGGTCGCGGCGTTGTAGAACTCGCTGGCGCCGAACATGTTTCCGTGGTCGGTCATCCCGATCGCGGGCATCTCCAGCCGCTGAGCCTCGGCCAGCATCGGAGTGATCTTCGCGGCACCGTCCAGCATCGAGTACTCGGTGTGATTGTGCAGGTGTACGAATGACCCCGAAGATGAACCGTCCATAGGACCGCCAGTGTATGGCCGGCCACCGACCCGGCTCAGCGTGTCGGCAGGTGTGTCCCCGGCCGGCCCGCACCGGAGCGGGCGGTGCGCCGGCTCAAAGCGTTTCCGGGGACACCGGCCACCGGTTTGCACTACGTTGAGTCTCCGTGGAGCGGAGGAGACACACATGAGCGTGTACAGGGTCATCGATATCATCGGGACCAGCTCGTCGTCCTGGGAGAATGCCGCCGCCGAGGCGGTGCACCGGACTAAACAGACCATCGACGACATCCGGGTTGCGCAGGTTGTCGAGCAAGACCTCACCCTGGACGACAAGGGCGGGATCATCTACCGCACCAAGCTGCGGATTTCGTTCAAAATCCGGCCCTCGAATTCTGGCCCGGACAACTTGTCGTGACCGGCGGCCAGCCGGCGGTCCGGGGCGGGCGTTGCCCACCCGGCCGGCGGCGGGTCGGGCGGCGGCGCGACAATGCCACACATGCCGCAAACGTTCGATGAGCTGTTCGCCGCTGCATCCGCAGTCTCGGTGGACGGTTGGGACTTCTCCTGGCTGGATGGTCGGGCCACCGAGCAGCGCCCGTCGTGGGGTTACCAGCAGCTGATCGCCGCGCGGCTCTCGGCGGTGTCGGCCGCCGTTGACCTGCAGACCGGCGGCGGTGAGGTGCTGGCCGGCGCGGGACGGCTCGGGCGGCTTCCATCGACAATGGCCGCCACCGAGTCATGGCCCCCGAACGCGGCACGCGCCACCAGGCTGCTGCATCCGCACGGCGTGGTGGTGGTCGTGATGCCGGAGCACCCGCCGCTACCATTCGCCGACGAGGCGTTCGACCTGGTGACCAGCCGGCACCCCAACTCGGTGTGGTGGCCGGAGATCATCCGCGTGCTGCGGCCGGGCGGCACCTACCTCGCCCAGCAACTCGGGCCGGCAACGATGAGCGAACTGACCGAGTTCTTTCTCGGGCCGATGCCGGAGAAAGGCGCCGAATACGAGCCGGACGTCCAGCGGGCAGGGGCGGTGGCCGCCGGAATGCAGGTCATCGACGTGCGGGCCGAGCGGCTGCGAGCCGAATTTTTCGACATCGGCGCCATCATCTACTTCCTACGCAAGGTGATCTGGACCGTGCCGGGATTCACCGTGGAGCGCTACCGCGACCGACTCCGCGAACTGCACGCCCGTATCGAATCCGAGGGCCCGTTCGTCGCGCACTCCACCCGGGTGCTCGTCGAGGCGCGCAAGCCCGGCTGATCAATCCGCTCAGCTGGAAGCCCGCAAAACGTCCAGCGCATGCTGCAGGTCGGCCGGGTACGGGCTGGTGATCTCGATACGCCGCCCGTCGGCGGGGTGGATGAATGCCAGCGACCGCGCATGCAGCCACTGCCGTTCCAGGCCCAGCCCTTTGGCCAGCTTCGGGTCGGCGCCGTAAGTCGGGTCGCCGCAACACGGGTGCCGCAGAGCGGCGAAGTGTACCCGGATCTGGTGGGTGCGGCCGGTCTCCAGGTGGACGTCGAGCAGGCTGGCGGCGGCGAACGCCTCCACCGTGTCGTAGTGGGTGATGCTGTGCCGACCGCCCGCGGTGACCACGAACTTCCAGTCGTTCCCGTGGTGCCGCCCGATCGGCGCGTCGATGGTGCCGCTGGACGGATCCGGATGACCCTGCACCAGTGCGTGGTATCGCTTGTCGACGGTGCGCTCTTTGAAGGCCCGTTTGAGCACCGTGTAGGCACGTTCGGAGATCGCCACCACCATCACCCCGGAGGTGCCGGCGTCGAGGCGGTGCACGATGCCCTGTCGCTCGGGCACCCCGGAGGTGGTGATCCGATACCCGGCTGCGGCCAATCCGCCCAACACCGTCGGGCCGGTCCAGCCCACCGATGCGTGGGCGGCCACCCCGGGAGGTTTGTCGACCGCGACGATGTCGTCGTCGGAGTACAGGATCGTCATGCCCTCGACCTCGGCGGGGGTGTTCGCCAGCGGCGCGGGTGCCTCCGGCAACCGCACCACCAGCCAGGCTCCCGCGACCAGCCGGTCTGATTTACCCGCCCCGACTCCGTCCAGTTCGATATCGCCGCTTTCGGCCAGTGCCGCAGCGACGGTCCGCGACAGACCCAGCAGTCGAGCCAGCCCGGCGTCGACCCGCATACCGGCCAGTCCCTCCGGGACCGGCATCGACCGTTCGGTCACCGACGCTCTCCTCCGCCACGCATCAGGCGCGACGCCGCCCGACGGTATCGAAATCGAAGCCGAACACCGACAGCGCGACCAGCAGGATCGCACCACCCACAACGGCCGAGTCCGCCACGTTGAACACCGGCCACCAGCCGATCGACAAGAAATCCACCACGTGGCCCTGCAGGTGGCCGGGCGCCCGGAAGAACCGGTCCACCAGGTTGCCCAGCGCCCCGCCCAGAATCATGCTCAACCCGACCGCCCACCACGGCGACACCAACCGGCGCGACATCCAGACGATGCCGAGCACCACGGCACTGGCGATCACGGTCAACACCCAGGTGTAGCCGGTGGCCATCGAGAACGCGGCACCGGAGTTGCGGACCAGCGTCCAGGTCACGGTGTCGCCGATGATCGGCACCGGCTGACCGGGGGTGAGCATCCGGACGGCCAGCACCTTGGTGGCGACATCCAGCACAAGAACGACCGCGGCGACCGACACCAGCAGCCCCAGCCGTCGTCGTGACGGTGCGGGCGGATCCGCAGCTTCGTCCACCGGCGTCGGCTCGGTCGACTCGGTTGTTTCCTCGGTCACGCCCCCATCATCCCTTAGCGCGCGTGCGGCATGATCGCGGCATGACCCACCTTGTCGTGATCACCACCGGTGGCACGATCGCCACCAGCACTGATGATGCGGGAGTGCACCGGCCGACCCGTAGCGGCGCGGACCTGATCGCGGGGCTGGGCGCGGGATCGGCGGTGGAGGTCGTCGATCTGATGTCGCGCGACAGCTCCGAGTTGACCCCGACCGACTGGGGCCGGATCCGGACCGCGGTGTGCGCGGCGGTCGACGGCGGAGCCGACGGGGTGGTGGTCACGCACGGCACCGACACGCTGGAGGAGACGGCCCTCTGGCTCGAGCTCAGCTATGCCGGCGCTCCGCCGGTGGTGTTGACCGGCGCGCAGCGTGGCGCCGACGCCACCGACGCCGACGGGCCGGGCAACCTGCGCGACGCGCTCACGCTCGCCGGGGACCCCGCGGCCCGCGACCTGGGGGTGCTGGTGTGTTTCGCCGGCCGGGTGCTGGCCCCGCTGGGCCTGCAGAAGGCGGCCACCCGGGACCTCACCGGGTTCACCGGGCCGCTGCTCGGCACCGTCTCCGCCGGCCGGGTAGCGCTGACCAGCAACAAGGACCGGCCCTACCTGGGCGCGCTGACCGCCGCGCCGCGGGTGGACGTCGTCGCGCTGTATGCCGGCGCGGACGCTGTCGCCCTGGACGCCTGTGCGGCTGCCGGTGCCAGCGGCGTGGTGCTGGCGGCGCTGGGTTCGGGTAACGCCGGTTCGGCAGTGGTGGACGGGGTGCGGCGGCACTGCCGGGACGGGCTGGTGGTCGCGGTGTCGAGCCGGGTACCCGGCGGGCGGGTCGCCCCGGATTACGGGCCGGGCCACGCGCTGGTGGATGCGGGTGCCATCGTCGTGGCGCGGCTGCGCCCACCGCAGGCGCGGGTGCTGGTGATGGCGGCACTGGCCGCCGGGGCGCCGGTGGGCGAGATACTCCGGCGCTGGGGCTGACCCGGGCGCAACCGGATCAGTCGGCCTCGGGATCCGCGCGAACCCGAGCCAGGTAGTCGGCCCAGTCCAGGCTGTCGATCGGGTCGGCGGCGGTGACTTCGGGGGTGTCGACGGGAAACGTCCGGGCACGGCCCGGGCCGGTACCGCGGGTCTCGAATCGCGCCGTCACCACCCCGTGGCCGGCACCCTGCACCCAGCCGTGTCCCAGCACCGGGTGGGCGACGTCATCACCCACCTGCCAGTCGGCGGCGTCCGGCGGCGGCGGCGAAATCTCCGCCGGCTGGTCGGTCTGCGCCGCCTCCGGCACCGGCACCTGCTCGGAAAACAGCGGCTCCTGCCGCACCTCGGTCAGCCCGGAGAACCCCACGCCGAGCAGCCGCACCGGCCCGATCTGCATCGGGTCCAGCAGCAGTCGCTGAGCTGCTGTGATCAACGCCGCGGCGTCGGTGGTCGCGTACGCCAAGGTGGCCGACCGGGTCAGGATGCCCATGTCGGATTTCTTGAGCTTGACCGTGACCGTCCGGG
>JBDTKT010000300.1:0-6952 GCA_039935195.1 Mycobacterium sp. | reverse complement strand
GCCGCAACACAATTGGTGCATGATCGTCGGCCGGACCTGCTCGTCGACGGGCCGATCCAGTACGACGCCGCGGTAGACGCGACCGTGGCCGCGGCCAAGCGGCCCGAGTCCGCGGTGGCCGGCCGGGCCACGGTGTTGATCTTCCCGGACCTGAACACCGGTAACAACACCTACAAGGCGGTGCAGCGCAGCGCCGGCGTGGTGGCGATCGGTCCGGTGCTCCAAGGGCTGGCCAAGCCGGTCAACGATCTGTCCCGGGGCGCGCTGGTGGACGACATCGTCTACACGGTGGCGATCACCGCCATTCAGGCGCAGGAAGGTTCGTCATGAATGGTCTGGTGCTCGTGCTCAACTCCGGGTCGTCGTCGCTCAAATTCCAGGTCGTCGACCCGGCAGCCGGCACGGCTGTCGCCTCGGGGCTGGTGAAGCAGATCGGCGAACCCGGCAGCGGCATCGCCGACCATGCCGAAGGGCTGCGTCGGGCGTATCAGATGCTCGACGACTCCGGGGCAGACCTGTCGCGGATCAAGGCCGTCGGGCACCGGGTGGTGCACGGCGGCAAGACTTTCTGGCAGCCGACGCTGATCACCGATGCGACGTTGGCCGAAATTGAGCGGCTCGCCGACCTCGCGCCGCTGCACAACCCCGCGAACGCGATCGGCATCACGATGGCGCGCGCCGACTTCCCGGACGTTCCGCATGTGGCGGTGTTCGACACCGGGTTCTTCCATTCGCTGCCGGCGGCCGCAGCGACATACGCGATCGACCACGCCGTCGCCGAGAAGTACGGCATTCGCCGGTACGGATTCCACGGCACCTCACACGAATACGTCTCACGCGAGGTCGCGGTGGTGCTGGGTCGTGAGCTGGGCGAGCTGAACACCATCGTGTTGCACCTGGGCAACGGGGCCTCGGCATCGGCGGTGCGCGGCGGGGTGGCCGTCGAGACGTCGATGGGGATGACGCCGCTCGAGGGCCTGGTGATGGGCACCCGCTGCGGCGACGTCGACCCGGGCGTGCTGCTGCATCTGCAGCGCAGCGCAGGCATGGGGGCCGAACAACTCGACGAACTGCTGAACCGGCGTTCCGGGTTGCTCGGCCTGTCCGGGGTCAACGACTTTCGCGAATTGCTCGAGCAGTTGCCGGCAGGTGGTGCCGCCCGGCTGGCCTACGACGTCTACATTCACCGGTTGCGCAAATATGTCGGCGCCTATCTGGCGGTGCTGGGCCGCGTCGATGCGATCGCGTTCACCGCGGGGGTCGGGGAGAACGTCGCGCCGGTGCGCGAGGACGCCCTGGCGGGTCTGGACGGCCTCGGCATCGCCGTGGACCCCGAACGTAACCGCAGCGGGAGTGGGGCCCGGGTGATTTCGCCGGACGGCTCACCGACCACCGTGCTGGTGGTGCCCACCAACGAGGAACTGGCGATCGCCCGTGCCGCTTGGGAATTCGTCTGACGGCTCCGCTGAGGTCTGAGCGTCGCACGCAACGCCGAACCCCACCGTGATGGCGGAACTCAGCGGAGCAGTTCGTCGTTGTGCTGCCCCGGTGCCGGCGGGGGATCGGACGCGGCGGCGACAAACGACCCGTAGCGCGCGGGGGTGCGCACCACGGTTACGGCATCGTCGCCGACGCCGACGGTCAGTGCCAGCTGGTTCTCGGCGAACAGTGCGGTATCGACCACCTGTTTCCAGGTGTTCGCGCGGCACGCCATCAGCCCGTTGGTGCGCAGTCGCTCGATCCACTCGTCGGTGGTCGCCGTGGTTAGCGTCGCCTCCAGCTCACCCGTCAGCTCGGTGTAGTTGATCGACCGGGAACGCTGGTCGGCGAACCGCTCGTCGTCGACGAGGTCCGCCCGGCCGATGATGCGGCACAGCGTAATCCAGTGCTTGGGCACGTACGCGCTGAGCACGAGGTAGCCGTCGGCGGTGCGGAACGCATCCGACGGCTGGGTGGCGAACCCGACACCGGGTCGTTTCACCGGCGCCGGCCCGGACGCGGGCGGGGCGGTGCGGTTCAGGTGCACGGTGAGCTGATTGGCCTGCAACGCCACCGCGACGTCGTACATCGCGACCCGCACCACATCGGCGACCCCGTGGCGCTCCCGGTTGAGCAGTGCGGCCAGCACCGCCTGCGCCAGGACGTGGCCGCTGGCGTTGTCGACCAGCTGGAACGGGATGATCTGCGGCTTGCCGTCCGGAGTGCGCATTCCCGATGTCATCCCGGCCTCCGCCTGGATCATCAGGTCGACACCCGGCCGGTCACCGTCCGGGCCGTTGCCGCCGTAGGCCGACAGCCGCGCGTAGACGAGTTTCGGGTTGCGCGGTCGCAGTTCGTCGGGGCCCAGGCCGAGTCGCTCCATCACGCCGGGACGAAACGCCTCCAGTACCACGTCGGCGGTATCGGTCAGGCGCAGGATCTGCTGCTTGGCCTGCGCGGTGGTCAGATCCGCCGTCACCGACTTCTTGCCCCGGTTGTTGGGCAGGAAGTAGGCCGCCAGTGGTGGCCGTCCCGGCAGCACCGACGTGATGTGCCGGCTGGCCTCGCCGCCGGGCACCTCCACCTTGATGACCTCCGCACCGAGGTCGGCCAGCACCTGCCCGGCCAGCGGCCCCGCGACGTTCTGGGTGAAGTCGACGACGCGGAACCCGTCCAGGGGTCTTGGTGCCGGATTACTCGGCATCGTGGAATCCTTTCGATGCGCGCGACACGGCGTCAGACCGATTCCGAGTGGCGCCGGGAGTACCAGGTGATCGCCCGGCCGACGATGATCAGCAGCAGTACGAACACGATCAGCAGAAACGCCGCGTCGTAGGACAGGTCGCGAGCCGCCTTCGACGGAAGGTTGTAGAACGTCCAGATCGGGTAGGTCAGGTAGCCGACCGGGGAGTGGGTGAGTTCGCCGGTGGGAGCGGAGTTCGACCAGCCCGCCGTGTAGAGCATCGGCGCGGTCTCGCCGATCGCCAGCGCCAGGGCCACCAGCATGCCGGTGACGATGCCGGGGATGGCCGACTTCAGCACGATCTTGCGCAGCGTCCAACCGATCGGCAACCCGAGTGCCTCCGCACCCTCCCGGTACGACGTCGGCACCTGGCCGAGCGCGGACTCGGTGGCCTTGGCGATGTACGGGATGCTCAGCACCGACAGTGTCAACACCCCGGCGGCCAGCGAGAACCCCCAGTGGAAGAAAACCACCAGCGCCAGGTAGCCGACGTAACCGAGCACGATCGACGGGATGCCGGCCAGCACCTCGTAGGCGCTGCGCAGGATGGATTGCGTTCGGCCGGTGGCGAATTCAGACAGGTAGATCCCGGTCAGCACGCTCACGGTGCCGCCCACCAGCAGCACCCCGAGCCCCAGCACCGCGGTGCCGATGATGGCGTTGTGCAGCCCGCCGCCGTTGCCGCGGGTGTCCTGCACCAGCACGCTCCAGTGGAACACCGGCACGGCGCGGCCGATGACTCCGATCAGCATCCACAGCGTCGGGACCACCACGACCGCCAGACCGCACACGCAGGCGGTCCAGAACAGCGCGTTGATGACCCCGCGGCGGCTCACCTCAAACCCCCCGGCCCACCGGCAGCGCGGTACCCGATACCCGGCGCACCAGCATGCGGGCGGCGATGTTCGTCAACAGCGTGATCACCATCAGAACCAGACTGACCTCAGCCAGCGTCTTCACCGCGAAGCCGGTGAAGTCGGTCATCGCCGAATCGAGCTGTGAGACAACGGTGGCAGCGATCGTGGTCATCGTCGAGTAGATGGTGGTGGGTATGGTGCCCAGCACCGCACCGGACACCATGGCGACCGCCATCGTCTCGCCGAGAGCACGCCCCAGTCCCAGCACGATCGCCCCGATGATCCCGCTGGACACCCACGGTACGGTGACCCGGCGGGCACATTCGAATTCGGTCATCCCCAGCGCGATCGCGCCCTCTCGGGGCAGCCGCGGTACCTGCCGGATCAGATCCCGGCTGGTGCTGGCGATGATCGGGATGATCATCACCGCCAACACCAGACCGGATATCAGCAGACCCTCACCGTGGCCGGGATCGCCGCGAAAGTAGCTCAGCACCGGCACATCCGGGGCGTTGCGGGCGATCACCGGGGCGACATGTTGGGCGATGAACGGCCCGAATGTCATTGCACCCCACAGTCCGACGATCACGCTGGGGATGCCGGCCAGCAACTCCAGCACCATCCCGACCCCCGATGCGATCTGCCTGGGCAGGCGCTCCACGATCACCAGTGCCGCCCCGAGGGACACCGGCACCGCGATGATCAGCGCGATCGCCGAAGTGGCCAGGGTTCCCACGATCAGCGGCAACGCGCCGTAGTAGGCGCCCGCGGGGTGTTCGACCCCGCGGGTGACGGTGGCCTCGCCGTAGGTGTTGCCCGGGTTCCAGTCGGTGCCGGTGAAGAAGTGCAGCCCGTTGACGTTGATCGCGGGCAGCGCCTCGATGAGCAGCGTCACCAGTACGAACACCAGTGCCAGCAGCGGGATCGCCGCTCCCGCTGCGCCCAGCCAGCGAACGGCCAGGCCCTCGCGGGTCCGGGTTGAGGCCACCGAGGGTTATTCGGCGCTGATCTTGGCGATCTGGGCGATCGACAATTTCGCCACCGATTCGGGCAGTGCCTGGAAGTGCACCTTGTCCAGGAACGAGGGGTCGTTGCCGTCGGTGACCGCCCAGTGCAGGAATGCCTGCAGGGTCTGCGCGGTGGCGGCGTCCTTCTGGTTGCCGTTGACGATGGCGTACTCGTAGTTGACGATCGGGTAGCCGTCCGGTGCGGGCCCGTCGATCAGCGAGATCGCCTGGTTGTCCGGGGTCTGCGAAGCGAAACCCGCCGCGCTGGCCTGGATGCTCTTGGCGTCGGGCAGCAGGTAATTGCCGGCGGCGTTGGCCAGTTGGGCCTCACCGAGCCCCTTCTGCTGGGCCTGGTCGAGGAAGCTGATGCCGACGTAGGCGACGCAGCCGGGGGTTTCGGCGCAACCGGTCACCATGCCGCCGTTGCCGTTCTCGCCCAGCGCGCCCGGCACCGCGGGGAAGTCCACGGTGGTGCCGAAGCCGGGGGCCTTGCCCCAGCCGTCCGGGTCCTGCTTGGACAGGTACTGGGTGAACAGGAACGTGTCGCCGGAGCCGTCGGAGCGGTGCAACGGCACCACCGGGGTGTCCGGCAGGTTCACCCCGGGGTTGAGGGCGATGATCTGCGGGTCGTTCCAGGCTTTGACGTCACCGCGGTACATCGCCGCCAGCACCTGGCCGTTGAGTCGCACGTTGCCGGTCAGCCCGGGCAGGTTGTAGTTGACCGTCTGGGCGGAGACGGCCAGCGCGATGTTCATCAGGCCCGGGTGCTCTTTCACGTCGCCCTCGGACAGATAGGCGTCCGAGGCGCCGATGTCGACCGCACCGGCGGCCGCCTGGGCGATCCCGGTGCCCGAACCGGTGCCCTGGGCGGTGATCGTGACGTTGGGGTATTTCTGGTGGTAGGCCGGACCCCACTGGTTGAACAGCGGGTACAGCAGCGTGCTGCCGGTCTCCGACAGCGACACGTCCGACGTGGCCGGCGCCGTGGCGACGCTGCCGTCGGACGGGGCGGAGTTCGACGGACCGGACTCCGTTTTCGCGCCGCAGGCGGCTCCGGCCAGAATTAATGGCGCGGTAGCCGACAGTGCCAGCAGGGTACGCAAGCGAGTCTTCACAGGTTCACCTTTCTCAGTAACATTCGATGGGTTTTCGTTTCCCGCTACTGTCGCCCGGTGGTGTCGGCGGTGAGCCGGCCCCGGGAGAAGTAGCGGACGGTTTCCTCGTGCTGCGGCGCCGAGAACAGCTGTGCGGTGGGCCCTTCCTCGACCAGGTGGCCGTCGAAGAAGAACGCGGTCCGATCGGCGGTGTTCGCCGCCTGAGCCAGGTCGTGGGTGACCATGATGACCGTCAGTCGGTCGGTAAGTGAACGGATCAACTGTTCGATCATTTCGGTGGTGGTCGGGTCCAGCGAGGAGGTGGGTTCGTCGAGCAGCAGCACGTCCGGATTCACTGCCAGCGCTCGGGCGGTGCACAACAGCTGCTGCTGGCCGCCCGACAAGCGGAACGGAGAATCGCTGAGCCGGTCCTTGACCGCGTCCCAGAGGCCGACCAGGCGGAGCATCTCTTCGGCGACGTTGCGGAATTCCTTGCGCGGCACCATTTTATGAGCACGTACGCCTGCGACGACGTTGTCCATGATCGACATCGGGAACGGATTCGGGCGCTGGAACAGCATGCCGACGCTGCGCCGAAACTCCATCAGGTCACGGCCGTCGAAGATACTCTCGCGTCCCAGCAAGACGTCGCCGCTGTAGCGGTACCCGCCGACCTTGTCATTCATCCGGTTCAGGGTGCGCAGAAACGTGGTCTTACCGGATCCGGTCGGGCCCAGCAGCGCGGTGATCATTCGCGCCGGGAACGTCAGGCTCACGTCGTTGAGCACGGTTTTCGGTCCGAAACCCAGCGTCAGATTGACAGCCGTCATCGCTGGAACGGTGACACCGCCGGTCTCGGCGTCGAGCTGGTCGGGCGGCATTGGCGACATGCTAATGGCGAATCCTGCGTGTCTGGTTAGGGGTTGCTGATGGTGGCGATCTGGGCGATCGATTGCTTGACCACCGATTCGGGCAGCGGCTGCAGGTGTGCGCTGTTCGGGAACGCGGCGTCCAGGAACGACGGGGCGCTGCCGTCGGTGACGGCCCAGTGCAGGAATGCCTGCAGGGTTTGGGCGGTGGCGGCGTCCTTCTGGTTGCTGTTGACGATGGCGTACTCGTAGTTTACGATCGGGTAGCCGTCCGATGCGGGCCCGTCGATCAGCGAGACCGCCTGGTTGTCCGGGGTTTGTGGCGCGAAACCGGCCACGGCCGCGGTGATGTTGCGGGGGTTGGGCAACAGGTAGCTGCCGGCGGCGTTGCCCAGCAGGGCAA
>JBDTKT010000299.1:0-12392 GCA_039935195.1 Mycobacterium sp. | reverse complement strand
CGGTGGCGACCTCGATCTGGGTGAGCACCTGCCGGCCGGAGGCCAGGGCATGCGCGACGGTCTCCGCGGTGGGCGGGCCGGATTCGCTGCCGTAGAGGAAGTAGCGGGTGGTCTCGACGTCGTAGGCGCGGGCCAGGCCGTCGGTGTCGGCGAACACGGTCGGCCGCAACAGCACGCGATCGCCGCGCAGGGTGGGAACCGTCTGCCAGTGGTCGATAGTCATCTCATCTCCTCTCCAGGATCTCGATGCCGGGCGTCACCGCGTCGGACACGTTGCCGCAGCCCGGCGCAGCACCTCCGCCGACGGCTGGTCCAAGCGCAGCGCGTAGCCACGCAGCACGGCGATGTAGGCCATGGCGTACTGACAGGCGAACGCTGTATTGGCCGGCATCCACAGTGCCGGCTGGGCGTCACCCTTGTCCTGGTTGGCCTGGCCGGCGACCGCCAGTAGGTTGGCCGGGTCGTTGGCGAAGCGCCGCAACTCGCGGTGCGGCCAGCCGGATGCGCCCATGTCCCAGGCGTAGGCCAGCGGAACGATGTGGTCGATCTGCACGGCCTCGCCGACCTTGGCACCGCGGGTGAACGAGACCGTGGCGTTGGTGTACGGATCGCGCAGGGTGCCGGTGGCGACGGCGTCGGGGCAGCGCTTAGTCGACACGTGGGTGATGTCGGCGAGGTCACGGTTGAGGATGTCGTCGCGGGTGTCGCAGCCGTTGTGTCCACCGGGCGCGTCGTTGTCGTCGTCCCAGGCGTCGCCGAACACCGAGCGCCGATAGTCGTGACGGTGGGTGCGGGCTGGGACCACCGTGACCCCGGCCAGCGCGTCGGCGCCGGGCGCCACCGTGGGCAGGCCGGCCGCCGTGGCGAGATCCCGGTTGCGCTCCCCCGCCGTCGTCACCGCCTGATAGGCGACCAGTGATGCGACGGTGGCCAGCGCAGCCAGCCAGAGTAGGGTGCGGCGGCTCATGCTTTGTCCAGGTAGTCGATATCGGTGAAATGCACTGCCAACATGGCCAATCCGGGGCTATCGGGGTTCTCGTCCCAGGTCCGGATACAGAATGCCCGGGCCGCCTCGATGACGTCGCCGTGCTCGATCAACGACAACAACTTGAGTCCGCCACGGCGGCCGGACTGATTGCGGCCCAAAACATCTCCTTCTCCACGGTCTTTGAGATCCAGGTCGGCCAGCGCGAACCCGTCCAGGGTGGCGGCGACGGCCTGTAACCGGCGGCCGGCCCGTGAGTCGCCGGTGACCGAGGTCACCAGCAGGCACACGCTCGCATGTTCGCCGCGCCCGATCCGCCCGCGCAACTGGTGCAACTGGCTGATCCCGAACCGGTCCGCGTCGGCCACCAGCATCACGGTGGCGTTGGGCACGTCGACCCCGACCTCGATCACGGTGGTGCACACCAGCACGTCGATCGCTCCCGACCGGAACGCGGCCATCGCCGCGTCCTTCTCGTCGGCGGATAGCCGTCCGTGCATCAACCCCAGCCGCAGCCCGGCCAGCTCGCCGGACCGCAACCGGTCGAACAGTTCCACCGCGGTGGCCGTCGGCGCGGCGCCGTCCTGGGACTGGTCGGTTTGATCAGCCGGGTCGGTCTCGTCGATGCGGGGCGCGACGACGTAGGCCTGCCGCCCGGCGGCGACCTCCTCGCGGATGCGTTGCCAGGCACGAGAAAGCCAGGCCGGTTTGGCGCGGACGAAGATCACCGAGCTGGTGATCGGTTGGCGTCCCCGGGGCAGTTCGCGCAGCGTCGAGGTTTCCAGGTCGCCGTAGACGGTGAGCGCGACCGTGCGTGGGATCGGGGTCGCGGTCATCACCAGCAGGTGCGGCGTGACACCGGCGGGAGCCTTGGCGCGCAAACGATCTCGCTGTTCGACACCGAACCGGTGCTGCTCATCGACGACGACCATGCCCAACCGGTGGAACTCCACGGCGTCGACGAGCAAAGCGTGCGTGCCGACCACGATGCCGGCTTGGCCAGCGGTGATCTCGGCCCGGACCGCCTTCTTGGCGGGCGCCGACATCGAGCCGGTGAGCAGCGCGACCGCGGTGGCGTCCTCAGAGCCGCCCAGCTGGCCACCGAGCGCCAGCGGGCCCAGCATGTCGCGGATCGACCGGGCGTGCTGGGCGGCAAGCACTTCGGTCGGGGCCAGCAGCGCGCACTGGTAGCCCGCGTCGACCAACTGCAGCATGGCCAGCAGCGCCAAGATGGTCTTGCCCGAGCCCACCTCACCCTGCAGCAACCTGTTCATCGGGCGGGTCGCGCGCAACTCGCGCTCCAGCACGCCGAGTATCTCGCGCTGTCCGGCGGTCAGCTGGAACGGCAACCGCCGCGCCAGTCCCGCAGCCAGTCCATCGGCACGCGGCGGGGCGGGCGGACCGGATTCGGACAGTTCGCCGTGCCGGCGCCACGTCAGCGCCCACTGCAGGCCGACGGCCTCGTCGAAGGTCAGTCGGTCCCGGGCAACTGCCCGTTCCCCGGCAGTCTCGGCCAGGTGGATAGCGCGCAGCGCCTCGTCCTCGCCAATGAGCCGATGCTCGGCACGCAGGGCCGCGGGCAGTGGATCGGGCACCGGGTCGAGCACGTCGAGAACCTGTCGTACACAGCGGAAGATGTCCCAGCTCTGCAGTTTGGTGCTGGCCGGATAGATCGCGTAGCAGCTGCGCTCGAACTCCGACTGCAGCACCTCACCGCTCACCGCTTCGGAGGCGTCGGCGATGTTGCGCAGCGAGTCGCTGCCGATGTTCCGCTTCCGGAGAGCCCCGTCGGTGTCGCCGAGCACCAAGAAGTCGGGGTGCGTCAGCTGCATGGCGCCGTTGAAGTAGCCGACCTCCCCGGACAGCATCACCCTGGCGTGGAGTTTGAGTTGCCACTTGATGCCCTTGGCGTTGAAGAACGTGGCGCTGACCTTTTTACGGCCCTGACCGACCGTGATGACCAGATACTCACCGTTGCGTCTCTTCATCGGTCGCATCTGGGCGGACGTGATGGTGTCCACCAGGGTGATGTGCTCCCCCGGTGGTGGGCGGGCTGCCTCGACATCGGCGACACCGTTGATCGCGGTCCCTTCGACGTAGCTGCGCGGGTAGTGCCGCAGCAAGTCATCGACGGTCTGGATGCCGAACACCTCGTCGAGCTGGCCGGCGGCCTTGGCGCCGACGACGTAGTCCAGCCGGTCGCCCAATGTGGCCATCGCTATTCGACCCCGATGAGCAGCGCATCGCCGCGGTGCCCGGTGTCATAGGTGACCAGCTCGATTCCCGGATGCTGGTCGTGGACGTGCCGGGTGAGGACTGCGCCCACGCCGCCATCGACACCGACTCCGGTGCCGAACAGCACCGTCACCATCTCACCGCCGGCGGCCAGCAACAGGTCGATCAGGCCGATCGCCGCCGCACCGACGTCGCGGGCCACGATCAGCACCTCATCGCCGGCGATACCGAGCCCATCACCGGGCCGGCAGGTACCCGCCCAGGTCAGTGCCTGCTCAGTGGCGACCCGCACCGAGCCGTGCCGGGTGGTTCCCGCCGCTCTGGCCATCGTGTAGCCGTCATCGACCATGGGCCGGCCCGGCTCGTGCACCGCGAGCGCGGCCAGCCCCTGCACCATCGACCCGCTCGGCACCGGCACCACCTCGATACCCCAACCGATGGCAGCGGTGCAGCCGGCGACCAGTTCCTCGGCGGCCACATAGCCGTTGGGCAACAGCAGCACCTGGGCGGCACCGGTGTCCACCACCGCGCGCAGCAACTGCTGGGCGCTGACCATCGTGGCGAGGTCGGCGCTGTGCGGGTCGGGCCGCAGCACGCAGGCGCCCTCCCCGGTGAACAGCGCGTCGGCGCCGTCGCCGTCGATCACCGCCAGCACCGCGCGTTCCCGGCTCCAGCTGCCCGGCGCCAGCCCGGTGGCCCCGGACAGCGCTGAAATCTGAATGCGGCGCGGGCGCCCAAACGCGAGGCCCGCCTCGACGGCGGCACCCGCATCATCGGTGTGCACGTGCACCGAGGAGCCGCCGACCACCCCGGACGTCGCGATCGCCACGGATTCACCCAGCTGATTCAGCCGTTCGCGCAGCGCTTCGGTGTCGGCGGGGTCGCACTCGCCGAGCAGGTACATCACCTCGAACTTCGGTGCGGGATGCGCGGGGGCAGCCCCGGCCGCCCACGGGCTCGGCTCGCGGCGCGACGGCTGGTAGACGGTACGCACCGGTGCCTGCCCGGTCATCGTCGAGCGCAGTGCGTCCAGCAGCACCAGCAGGCCGCGGCCGCCGGCATCTACCACCCCGGCGTCGGCGAGCACCTCGAGTTGCTCGGTGGTTTTCTCCAGCGCCGCGGCGGCCGCGTCGGTGGCCAGCGTGATCGCCTCGGGCACCGCCGCGCCGTCGACCGCGCACTGTTCCACGGCACCGGCTGCGGCCTGCAGCACCGAGACGATGGTGCCGGGGACCTCCCGACCACCCATCGACGTGACCACCAACTCGACACCGTGCCGCAGCCCGGCCCCCAGCACGGCCGTGTCGATGCTGGCAGCCCGGGCGTCGGCCGCCACGTCGGCGAGGCCGCGCAGGATCTGCGACAGGATCACCCCGGAGTTGCCGCGCGCCCCGTGCAGCGCACCGGCGGACAGCGCCGCCGCAACCCGGGCCACCTCACCCGACGCAGCTTCGGTATTGGCCTCGGCCAACGCCGAGCGCATGGTGAACAGCATGTTGGTGCCGGTGTCGGCATCAGCGACCGGGAACACGTTGAGCCGGTTGATCTCGTCGGTGTGGGTGATCAGATCGCCGACCACGGTGTGTGCCCAGTCACGCAGGGCCGCCGCATCCAGCAGACGATCGGGTCTACCCACCTGCACCCACCTTCCTCGCACCAGCTCCAGTGGGCGCCAGCCTAGTCAATGCCACCGCCCGGACAGTTCATCCGCGGTTGGGCGGTGCCTCCCGTTTTGGCACATCGGCGCGGCGGCGGCTATTCTGATCACGTTGTCGGGTCACCCTCAGGGTTGTTGGCCTTCAAGCAGACGTCTCAAGGAGTGTCAACATATGGCTGCCGTGTGCGATATCTGCGGAAAGCGACCCGGCTTCGGTAAGTCGGTGTCCCACTCGCACCGCCGGACCAACCGTCGGTGGGACCCGAACATCCAGACCGTGCACACCGCCCGTCCCGGCGGCAACAAGCATCGGGTCAACGCCTGCACCTCCTGCATCAAGGCCGGCAAAGTCGTTCGCGGTTAGGGTCACGCCGAACGCTTGACCGCGCCGACCTCCCGATCCAGACTCGCGCAATTCAGGGCAGTCGCCAGTCGATCGGGTCGGCGTCCAGTTGGGTGAGCAGTTCGTTGGCGCGACTGAACGGCCGCGATCCGAAAAACCCGCGTGACGCCGACAACGGCGACGGGTGCGCAGATTCGATCACCATCGCGTTGGTGCCCAGCATCGGCTTGAGTGTCGACGCGTCACGTCCCCACAGGATCGCCACCATCGGCTGCGAACGGGCCACCAGTGCCCGGATCGCACACTCGGTGACCACCTCCCAGCCCTTGCCCCGGTGCGACGCGGGACTGCCCGACTGCACCGTGAGTACCCGGTTGAGCAGCAGCACGCCGCGCTGCGCCCACGGAGTCAAGTCGCCGCACGACGGCGTCGAATGGCCCAGGTCGGCGGTGTACTCGGTGAAGATGTTGCCCAGGCTGCGCGGCAGCGGGCGCACCTGCGGCGTCACCGAGAAGCTCAACCCCACCGCGTGGCCGGGTGTCGGGTACGGGTCCTGGCCGACGATCAGCACCCGGACCGCGTCGAACGGAAACGTGAAGGCCCGCAACACGTTCTGACCTTCGGGAAGGTAAGAGCGCCCGGCCGAAACCTCGTCACGGAGGAACTGCCCCAGCGCGGTGACCTGGTCGGCCACCGGCTGCAATGCCGTGGCCCAGCCCTGCTCGACGAGTTCGGGGAGTGGGCGCGCGCTCATAGCGTCCCAACGTAGCGGGGGCGGTCAGCCGAACGACTCCCAGCCCGCACTGCCGTCAAACTCCGCACCGTCGACCAGCACCGCCGCCGGCCCGTCAACCACCTGACCGATCACCCGCCAGCCCGCCGGCACCGGACCGGGAAACACCGCCACCAATGCGTGGTCCTCACCCCCGCCCAGCACCCACGACCACGGGTCAGCGCCCACCGCGGTGCCGGCCGGGGCCAGCGCCTGATGGTCGGCGGACAGCGCCGCGGTGGACACTTCGATCCTCACCCCGGACGCCCGGGCCAGGTGCCCCACGTCGGCGATCAGCCCATCGGAAACGTCGGTCATGGCCTGCGCCCCCGCATCGGCGGCCACCGCGCCCTGCCCGTAGGGCGGTTGCGGCACCAGGTGCCGTCGCCGCAGTTCGTCGAAGCCGTCGGCACCGGCACACAGGAGCGCGTACCCCGCTGCCGAGCGGCCGAGTTCGCCCGCCACCGCCAGCACCGACCCGGCTCGCGCGCCCGACCGCAGCACCGGCGCCCGGCCCCCCAGATCACCCAGCGCGGTCACCGACACCACCCACCGGTCGGATTGCACGAGATCACCGCCGACGACGCCGGCACCGAGCCACCCGGCCTCCGCCCACATGCCATCGGCCAGCGCTTCGGCGTGCGCCGCCGGGGTGTCCGCCGGTGCCCCGAAGGCGACGACGAACGCGGTGGCCCGCGCGCCCATCGCCTCAATGTCGGCGGCATTCTGCGCAATCGCCTTGCGGCCGACGTCGTGCGGGCTCGACCAGTCCAGCCGGAAGTGTCGCCCGGCCACCAGCATGTCGGTCGAGACCACCGTGCGGCCGTCAGGGGCGGCGACCACCGCGGCGTCGTCGCCGGGCCCGACCAGCGTGGTGGCGGGCTGAGCGCGGTCGGCCACCAGTCGGTCGATCATGGGAAACTCACCCAGCTGGCCCAGGGTGGGCTCGTCGCCATTCACGCGTGGAGTTTAGGCGTCGCAGGAAGGACCCCGGTGACCGAACCCGAGACCGAATCGGACGGGCCGTCGCGCGTCGCGCTGATCGCCGCACTGGTGGTCGCGGTCGCGGCGGTCGGGGCGGTGCTGGCGGTCGCCGCGGCGCACCGGCCGGAACGCCAACCGGTGGTGGTCGCCGAGGTTCCCGCCCCGCGGGCCGCCGACCCCGCCTGCCACGCCCTGCTGGACGCGCTGCCGCAGCGACTCGGCGACTACCGCCGCGCCCCGGTCGCCCGCCCCGCGCCCGACGGGGTCGCGGTGTGGGCTGTCGGGGACGGTGATCCGGTGGTGCTGCGCTGCGGGCTGGACCGCCCGGCCGACTTCGTGGTGGGTTCGCCGATCCAGGTCGTAGACCGGGTGCAGTGGTTCGCGGTCCGGGAGAACGGCCGGGCCACCTGGTACACCGTCGACCGCCGGGTGTACGTGGCGCTGACCCTGCCGCCGGGATCGGGGCCCACGCCGATCCAGGCGCTCTCTGAGCTGATCGACGATACGATCACGGAGGCGCCGATCAAACCGGCGCCGGCGCGCTAGCCGCACGGCGTCGAATCAGCGCAGTCCGACCCCGCGGGCCAGCGCGGTGTCGACCATCGTCGCCAGCAGGGTCGGGTAATCGACGCCGCTGGCCGCCCACATCCGCGGGTACATCGAAATCGTGGTGAACCCCGGCATCGTGTTGATCTCGTTGATCACCGGGCCGTCTTCGGTGAGGAAGAAGTCCACCCGGGCCAGGCCCTGGCAGTCCAGCGCAGCGAACGCCCGGATCGCCAGTTGCCGCACCGCATCGGCGACATCGTCGTCGATCTTGGCGGGCACGTCGAGTTCGGCGGCGTCATCGAGGTATTTGGTGGCGAAGTCGTAGAAGGAGGCCGCGCGCCCGTCCATCGTGGCCACCCGGATCTCCCCCACCGTGCTCGCCGCCACGGTGCCGTCCGGGAACTCCAACACGCCGCACTCCAGCTCACGCCCGAGGATTGCGGCTTCGACGATCACCTTCGGGTCGTGGGAGCGGGAGTCCGCGATGGCGGCGGGCAGTTCGTCCCACCTCGACACCCGGCTGACCCCGATCGACGAGCCGCCCCGCGCGGGTTTGACGAACACCGGCAGCCCCAGCCGTTCCCGCTCCTGCGCGGTCAGCGACGGCTGTGCTGGTCGCAGCACGGTGTACGCGCCGATCGGCAGGCCCTCGGCCGCGAGCAGCTTCTTGGTGAACTCCTTGTCCATGCCGGCGGCGCTGGCCAGCACCCCGGCGCCGACGTAGGGCACCCCCGCCAGCTCAAGCAACCCCTGAACGGTGCCGTCCTCCCCGTACGGGCCGTGCAGCACCGGGAACACCACGTCGACCGAGTCCAGCACGGTCCCGGCACCGAGGGCCACCAACTGGCCGGCCCGCTGCGGATCGGCGGGCAGCGCCAGTTCCGCGCCCCACGCCGACGTGACCGCGGGCAGTTGCCCGCCACGGATCGCCAGCGCGTCCGGGTCGGCGTCGGTGAGCACCCAGGAGCCTTCCGGGGTGATGCCCACCGCCACCACCTCGAAGCGGCGCGGGTCCAGGTTGCGCAGGATGCTGCCCGCCGAGACGCAGGAGATGGCGTGCTCGCTGCTGCGGCCGCCAAACACGACGGCCACCCGGGTGCGTTCGCGGGAGTTCACAACCTAGAGAGGCTACCGGGCGGCCCGTCGGCGCTCGCTCACTCCGGTTTGGTCCGGCGTCCCAGCAGCAGCGCCACCGCCTCGTTGACCGACAGTCCCCGGTGACAGACCTGGTACACCGCGTCGGTGAGCGGCATCTCCACGTCGTAGCTCGACGCCAGCGCCAGCACCGACTGGCACGAGGTCACGCCTTCGACCACGTGGCCGTCCTTGATACCCACCGCCCCCGGCGTCGAGGTCATCGCCTCACCGCGGCCGAGTCGTTCGCCGAACGAGCGGTTCCGCGACTGCGGCGACGTGCAAGTGGCCACCAGGTCGCCCACCCCGGCCAGGCCGGCCAAGGTGTCACGCCTGGCCCCGAGCGCGACGCCCAGTCGGGTGATCTCGGCCAGCCCGCGGGTGATGATCGCCGCCGCGGTGTTCTCGCCCAGGCCCACCCCGGCCGCCATCCCGCACGCCAGCGCGATGACGTTCTTGCAGGCGCCACCGATCTCGGTGCCGATCACGTCGGCGTTGGTGTACGGGCGGAAATAGCCGGTGTTCAGCATCCGCTGCAGCGCCACCGCCCGGCCGGAGTCGGTGCAGGCCACCACGGTGGCGGCGGGCTGCCCGGCGGCGATCTCGCCGGCCAGGTTCGGCCCGGAGAGCACGGCGACCTGACCCTGATCCACCCCGGTCACCGCCGCGACCACCTGGCTCATCCGCATCAGGGTGTCCAACTCGATGCCCTTGGCCACGGTGACCAGGGTGGCGCCGCCGGTCAGCAGCGGCGTCCAAACCTCCAGGTTCGCGCGCATGCTCTGGGCCGGCACCGCCAGCAGCACCGTCGTCACGCCATCCAGTGCCTCGGCGGCATCGGCGGTGGCACGCACCCGGTCCGGCAGGGCAGCCCCCGGCAGATAGTCGGGGTTGTGGTGGGTTTGGTTGATCTGAGCGGCGATGGCGCCCCGGCGTGCCCACAACCTGACCTGGCTGCCACCGTCGGCCAGCACCTTGGCCAGCGCCGTGCCCCACGCACCGGCTCCCATCACCGCAACGGCGCCCTCGGTGCCCTCGGTGCCAACCACCTCACATCACCTCCCTCTAGGCGATTCACCCTAACCGGGTGTGCATTCCGCGGACCCGGAACCCGGCGCTGGCAGGATAGGCGTCATGCGGTCCGACATCGGCTTGATCATCGCGGTTAAGCGACTGGCCGTGGCCAAGACCAGGCTGGCACCGGCGTTTCCGGCGCAGATCCGGGAGAACGTGGTGCTGGCCATGCTGACCGACACGATCACCGCGGCATCGGCGGTGCAGGCCCTGGGCCGCATCACCGTCGTGACACCCGACGATGCCGCCGCGGCCGCCGCGGCCGAACTCGGCGCCGACGTGCTGGCCGACCCGACCCCGGCGAATCATCCGGACCCGCTGAACAACGCGATCGCCGCCGCCGAACGGACGCTGGTCGGGTCGGTGCCCAACATCGTTGCACTGCAAGGAGATCTGCCGGCGCTGCAGACTGATGAACTGGCTGAGGCGATTGCCGCCGCCCGTGCGCACCAGCGCAGCTTTGTCGCCGACCGACACGGGATGGGCACCGCCGTGCTGTTCGCGTTCGGTACCGCCTTAGATCCGCGGTTCGGTCGTGATTCGTCGGCGCAGCACCAGCATTCGGGTGCGGTGGAGCTGACCGGCGCCTGGCCAGGGCTGCGCTGCGACATCGACACCCCCGACGACCTGGCGGTGGCGCGGCGGCTCGGGGTCGGCGCGGCAACAACGCGCGCGCTCGGGCAACGTTGGGCCGACGGTAGCAGTGGCACCCACTGATGAGTGATGATTTCCCGGTGAACGAAATCGAAGCCGGCGAACTCGCCGAGGTGCACACCGACAAGACCGACTGGCGCCCGAGCGTCGCTGCACCCGCCGCGCCGCCGGCGGCGACCTCGGAACCGCCGGTCGACGTCGGCGACGAACTTCCCTCGCACCGCTACCTGAACCGGGAGCTGAGCTGGCTGGACTTCAACGCCCGGGTGCTGGCGCTGGCCGCCGACACGTCGGCGCCGCTGCTGGAGCGGGCCAAGTTCCTGGCGATCTTCGCCTCGAACCTCGACGAGTTCTACATGGTCCGGGTCGCCGGACTCAAACGCCGCGACGAGATGGGCCTGTCGGTGCGCTCGGCCGACGGCCTGACCCCGCGTGAACAACTGCGCCGCATCGGCGAGCAAACCCAGCAAATCGCCACTAGCCACGCGCGGGTGTTCCTCGATTCGGTGCGCCCGGCCCTGGCCGAGGAGGGCATCCACATCGTCACCTGGTCGGATCTCAGTGAGGCCGAGCGCCGACAACTCTCCGCATACTTCCAAGAGCAGGTGTTCCCGGTCCTGACCCCGCTGGCCGTCGACCCGGCGCACCCGTTCCCGTTCGTCAGCGGGCTGAGCCTCAACCTCGCGGTGACGGTAAAGCGGCCCGAGGACGGCGGAAACCACTTCGCCCGGGTCAAGGTGCCCGACAACGTCGACCGGTTCGTCGAACTCGGAGCACGGGTGAATGGCGGCGAGGATGACGACGCCTCCCAAGTTCGGTTCCTGCCGATGGAGGAACTGATCGCCGCGTTCCTGCCGGCACTGTTCCCCGGCATGGAGATCGTCGAACACCACGCGTTCCGGATCACCCGCAACGCCGACTTCGAAGTCGAAGAGGACCGCGACGAGGACTTGCTCAAAGCCCTGGAGCGGGAGCTGGCGAGGCGCCGGTTCGGGTCGCCGGTGCGCCTGGAGGTCGCCGACGACATGACCGAGAACATGCTGGAACTGCTGCTGCGGGAACTCGACGTGCACCCCGGTGACGTGATGGAGCTGCCCGGGTTGCTGGACCTGTCGTCGCTGTGGCAGGTCTACCGTCAGGACCGTCCGGATCTCAAGGACCGTAATTTCGTCCCGGCCACTCACCCGGCTTTCGCGGAACGGGAAACTCCCAAAAGCATTTTCGCCACCCTGCGCGAGGGCGATGTCATGGTGCATCACCCGTATGACTCGTTCTCCACCAGTGTGCAGCGCTTCATCGAACAGGCGGCCGCCGATCCGGGCGTGCTGGCGATCAAGCAGACGCTGTATCGCACCTCGGGTGACTCGCCGATCGTCACCGCCCTGATCGACGCCGCCGAGGCCGGGAAACAGGTGGTGGCGCTGGTAGAGATCATGGCGCGGTTCGACGAACAGGCCAACATCAAGTGGGCGCGCCAGCTGGAGAAAGCCGGCGTGCATGTGGTGTACGGGCTGATCGGGTTGAAGACGCACTGCAAGACTGCGCTGGTGGTGCGCCGCGAAGGCTCGACCATCCGGCGGTACTGCCACGTCGGGACCGGCAACTACAACGGAAAGACGGCGCGGCTCTACGAGGACGTCGGGTTGCTGACCGCCGACCCCGACATCGGCGCCGACCTCACCGACCTGTTCAACTCACTCACCGGCTACTCCCGGAAGGTGACCTACCGCAACCTGTTGGTGGCCCCGCACGGGGTACGCACCGGGATCATCGAGCGTATCGAGCGCGAGATCGTGGCGCACCGCAGCGGTGGTAACGGCCGGATCCGGCTCAAAGGCAACTCACTGGTCGACGAGCAGGTGATCGATGCGCTCTACCGGGCATCACGGGCCGGGGTGCGGATCGAGTTGGTGGTGCGCGGGATCTGCGCTCTGCGGCCGGGTGTGGACGGGTTCTCCGAAAACATCGTCGTGCGCTCGATTCTCGGCCGATTCCTGGAGCATTC
>JBDTKT010000298.1:0-9930 GCA_039935195.1 Mycobacterium sp. | reverse complement strand
GGCAACGTCTACGTCGCCGACCGGGGTAACGACCAGGTGGTGAAGCTCGATGTCGGGTCGAACAGTCAGACGGTGCTGCCGTTCGTCGGTCTCAACAACCCGGATGGGGTGGCGGTGGACGGCTCCGAAAATGTCTACGTGACCGACACCGACAACAATCGGGTGTTGAAACTGGTCGCCGGCTCCAACGAGCAGGTGATCTTGGCGTTCGCCGGGATCGTTTCGCCCTGGGGGATAGCGGTGGACGACGCCGGCGACGTCTACGTCACCGAGCACAACCGGAACAGGGTGTTGAAACTGGCGGCCGGGGCGGCCATCCCGGTCGTACTGCCGTTCACCGGCCTCAATACGCCATTAGACGTGGCGGTGGACCGAAACGGGAAGGTGTATGTCGCCGACCGCGGCAACGACCGAGTGGTGGAGGCGGCGGCGGGCTGACGACGCTTACCGGGTTCCGAATATTTCCGGCCAGCTAATTACCTACGCAACCATAAGAAATGCCGTCCTATTACGCCCATAAAACGGGTAAGTGGCGTTGGCGCGAGCTATCTCGTGTTTAGCCCGAATTCACGGCGAGGAGCCAGATTTTGGCGTGGCCGACTCAGCCGGGAATGACAGTGCCGACTGGTAGCCTCGATTTCGCGGTCGGTCATATAGATCGGGTGAGGGGAGCGCCGGTGAATAACGGCCAGCCGGGTTTGCGGGTGGGGTCGCGTTTTGGGCCCTACCAACTGCTGCGGTTGCTGGGTCGAGGCGGAATGGGCGAGGTCTATGAAGCCGAGGATCTCCGCAAACGCCGGACGGTGGCGTTAAAGCTGATTTCGCCGCAACTCTCCGATGACCCGGTAGTACGCGCGCGAATCCTGCGTGAGGCCGACACCGCCGGGCGACTCACCGAGCCACACGTGGTGCCCATTCACGACTACGGCGAAATCGATGGACAGTTCTTCCTGGAGATGCGTCTGATCGAAGGCAACTCGCTGCGCGCCCTGCTGACACGGTACGGACCGCTGACCCCGGCCCGCGCGGTGGCAATCGTGCGCCAGGTCGCTTCCGCGCTGGACGCCGCACACGGCGCCGGCATCATCCACCGTGACGTCAAGCCGGAGAACATCCTGATCACCGATGACGACTTCGCCTACCTGATGGATTTCGGGATCGCCCGGGCGGCCACCGATCCGGGGCTGACCCAGATCGGGACCGCGGTGGGAACCTACAACTACATGGCACCCGAGCGGTTCACCGGTGGCGACGTCACCTATCGCGCCGACATCTATTCGCTGGCTTGCGTGTTGGGCGAGTGTCTGACCGGCTCACCGCCGTATCGGACCGACAGCATCGAACGGATGATCGCCGCGCACCTGACTGAGCAGCCCCCGCGGCCCAGCGCACTGCGGCCGGGCAGTGTTCCGGCGGCCTTCGAACACGTGATCGCCCGGGGAATGGCCGAACGACCCGAGGATCGCTACCGCAGTGCCGGCGAGTTGGCCGTGGCCGCCCACGAAGCACTCACGGCCCCCCAGCGGGACCAGGCGGTCACGATTCTGCACCGCGGCGAGGGCGCGGCATCGCCGGGCAGCGCCGCCCATGCCGGAGCCGGCTGGAGCGCCGCCGCCCCGACCGGTTCCTTCCGTTCGGAAACTTTTCGGCAGAAAAGCTTTCGGCAGGAACCCGGTGTCGCGGTATCGTCGCCCGCGGCCGAGACCGCGGCACACCCGGAGGCGTTCGGCGCCGGTGCGCAGAGTTGGCGCCGCGAGGCCAGGCCCTCGCTGTCCCAAGAACCTGCCGGACCTCCGGTGTTCGAGAAACCACCCCGCACCTATGACAACGGGGACAAACGCAAGCTGCGGATCGTGATCGGCGTTGCGGTGCTGGCGCTGGTCACCACCGTCAGCCTGGTCGCATACCTGGTGACGCGACCGGCGCACTCCTCGTCATCGACGGCGTCCGGACAGGCCGAACTGCAGTTCAGCGGCATCAACTTCCGGCTCTCCCCGGGTGGGGTGGCGCTGGATAGCGCCGGCGACGTCTACGTCACCAACCAGGGCATGTATGGGCGGGTGCTGAAACTGTCGGCCGGGTCGACCGCGCCGGCGGTGCTGCCGTTCAGCGGGCTGTATCAGCCGCAGGGGGTGGCGGTGGACGCCAACGACGCCGTGTATGTCGCCGACTTCAACAACCGGGTGGTGAAGTTGGCCGCCGGGTCGAACAACCAGGAGGTGCTGCCGTTTACCGGGCTCAACTACCCGGAGGGGGTCGCAGTGGATTCCGGTGGCAACGTCTACGTCGCCGACCGGGGCAATAACCGGGTGATGCAATTGACGGCCGGTGCGAACGTCGCGACTGCACTGCCGTTCAGCGGTCTCGATCACCCGGACGGGGTGGCGGTGGACAGCTCCGGCAGCGTCTACGTCGCGGACAGCGACAACAACCGGGTGTTGAAGCTGACCGCCGGGTCGACCAACCAGACCGTGCTGCCGTTCGCCGGCGTCGCGGTCCCCTGGGGTATCACGGTGGATTCGAGCGCCAACGTCTACGTCACCGAGCACGACGGCAATAAGGTGATGAAACTGGCGGCCGGTGCGGTCACCCCGGAGATCCTGCCGTTCAGCGGGCTCAACACGCCGTTGGACGTGGCGGTGGACAACAACGGCACGGTCTACGTCGCCGACCGCGGCAACAACCGGGTGGTGAAGCTCGCCGGAGGCTGACGCCAGGTCGGGAGCGGTTGACGCTGGCGGTTCGGCGGTACCATTTTCGGGTGGACAGTCGCGTCGAGAGCCTCACCGAGCGGGTCGGCGGCGGTGCCGTTGCGGCGCCGCACGACCACGACCACGACCACGAACATGCACACCCGATGCGCGATCCGGGCTGGCACCAGGCTGCGCAGTGGGCACGCCGGCTGGCCTGGATCAGCCTGGTGCTGGTGGCGGTGGAGGGCACGGTGGGCCTGTGGCAGGGTCTGACTGCCGGCTCCGTCGCGCTGACCGGCTGGGCGTTGGGGGCCATTCCCGAGGGACTGGCCGGCGCGATGGTGATCTGGCGGTTCACCGGTTCGCGCACCCTCTCCGAGACCGCCGAGCGGCGCGCCCAGATCGGGGTGGCGGTGTCGTTTTGGCTGACCGCCCCATACATCACCGCTGAATCCGTGCACCACCTGTTCGGCGAACACCGCACCGAGGGCAGCGTGATCGGTATCGCGGTGACCGCGGCATCGGCGGTGGCGATGCCGCTCCTGGGCCGCGCGCAGCGTCGCCTCGGCACCCGGCTCGCCTCGGCAGCCACCGCGGGTCAGGGCGTGCTGAACTACCTGTGCGCGATCCAGGCCGCGACGGTGATGATCGGGCTGGCGGTCACCGCCAACTGGGCCGGCGGCTGGTGGCTGGACCCGCTGATCGGGCTGGGGGTGGCCGCGGTTTCGGTGTGGCAGGGTTTCCGCTCCTGGCGCGGCGAAGGCTGTGGTTGCTGACGGCTGGTGAGATGGGCCGGGCAGCTTAAGTCCCGACTGCCCTGGAGCTGGTGGTGGTGCTCGACAGGAACAGTCGGGACGGCGCTTATGGTACGCCCCGGTGGCGGCCGGACGCCACCGGGATGTCAGTCCAGCCGGTAGCGGATCAGCCGAGAACTGTTGGCGACGACCGCAACCGACGATGCGTTGTGCAGGATCGCCGCCAGCACCGGCGACAGTGCGCCGCCCGCGCCGATCAGCAGTCCGACGGCGTTGACAGCGATCGACATGCCGTAGTTCTGCCGGATCACGGTGACCGCCCGGTTGCCCAAGTCGCGGACGTCGAGCAGTCGTTCCAGGTCGTCGTTGGCCAGCGCGACGTCGGCGGTCTCGACCGCAACGTCGGTGCCGGCCAACCCCATCGCGATCCCCATGTCGGCGGCCGCCAGCGCGGGGGCGTCGTTGACACCGTCGCCGACCATTCCGACCACGTAGCCCTCACTCTGCAGAGCGCGGACCACCTCCAGCTTCTCCTCGGGCAGCACTTCGGCGCGCCACTCGTCGATACTGAGTTCGGCGGCCACCGCGGCCGCGGTCTCCGGGTGATCGCCGGTGAGCATGACGATGCGTCGAATACCCTTGGCCCGCAGCTTGTTCAGCACCCCGAGTGCCTCCGGACGCACTTCGTCGCGCAGACTGATCAGCCCCACCAGGGTGCCGTCCACCGCCAGCAGTAGCGGGGTCTCGGCCTGGCCCCGCAGCTTGGCCACCCAGTCCGCCGCCTTCTTGGGTATCCGGACCTTCTCGCCGCGCAGCAGTGCGGGGCTGCCGAGCAGCAGGGTGCGTCCGTCGGCCCGGGTCCGGATGCCCAGCCCCACCAGAACTTCACACTCCTCATGCGGAGGGATGCTGATGTGGCGTTCCTCGGTGGATCTGATCACGGCTTCGGCCAGTGGGTGCCGGGAGTGCAACTCTGAGCTCGCGGCATAGGCCAGCACCTGGTCGGGCCGCCAATCCTTGTGGATGGCAACGATGTTGGTCACCACCGGCCGTCCGACGGTCAGCGTGCCGGTCTTGTCGAACACGATCGCGTCCACCCGGCCGGCCTGTTCGAGATGCGAGCCGCCCTTGATCAGGATGCCGCGCCGCGCCCCGTTGCCGATCGCCGCACTGAACGCGGTCGGCGTCGACAACCCCACCGCACACGGGCAGGCGATCAGCAGCATTGTCATTGCGCGGCGCACATCCCCGGTGAGGACCAAGGTGAGCGCCGACAGGATGAACGACGCGGGTACGAAGCGCCGCGAGAAGTTCTCGCCAACGGTCTGGATCGGCGCCCGGTCATGCTGGGCTTCCTCGACGCGGCTGATGATGCGACCGATAACGGTCTGGCTGCCCACCGCCGTGGCGCGCACCACCACCCGGCCGCGCACCACCACCGACCCGGCGTGCACGGTGGCCCCGGCGGCGACGCTGACCGGCAGCGTCTCCCCGGTGATCGCGGACTGGTCGACGATCGCCTCGCCGTCGACCACCACGCCGTCGACCGCGATCGCCACGTGGTCGTGCACCACCACCTGGTCGCCGATCTGCACCGTGTCGACCGGCACCTGCACTTCCGTGCCGTCGGCCAGCCGGACCCAGGCGGTGTCCTGACTACCGCGGAGCAGATCGGAGATGGCGCGCCGGGTCCGCCGCAGCGTCAGATCCTGCAGGTATTCACCGATGTTGAGCAGCCACAGCACGGTCAGCGCGACCACGTTTTCGCGCAGCACCAGGCTGGCGATGGTCGCCGCGGTGACCAGCGCGTCGGTGCCGGCGCGGCCGGTGCGGAGTGACCGCAGCGCCCCGCGCAGGAACGGGTAGCCCATGAACACGGTCGCCCCGGTGGCGACCAGTTGGCCGGTCGGGCCGAGCAGCGGCGGCCGGGCGAACGCGTAGCGGCGCACGCCCAGCAACGCCAGCGCCGCCCCGCCGATCACCATCCGCAGCACGTCGGTGTTGCGGACGTCCGCCGACCGCGGGGTGCGCGCCGGGATGGACTCGGCGGGGACGGTGGCGGCCGAGTCGATCGCCGCCAGGATCGCCGAGGTGTCGCAGCGTTTTGGCGAATACCACACCACCACCGCACCGGTGCGCGGGTAGGCATGCACCGTCCGCACCCCGTCGACTCGGCCCGCGTTCTCCTCGACCGCCACGGCCCGCCGCGAGTTCGCGCGAACCCAGGGCACCTGGACCCGCATTCGGCCGGCCGCATCCGATACGACCGTCAGCGCGGGGGCGACGGTCAAGGCAGGGTCGATCGTCATCGCCGAGCTCAGTGGTCGTGGTTGTGGTCTACGGCGGCGGCCGGTGGGGGTGCTTCCTCACCGATGCGCTCGCGTGCCTCGGCCACCACGTCGGCGACTTTCAGCCGGGCCGATTCGGCGATCTCCTCCGCGCGGCGGGTGCCGCGCAGGCTCCACTCGGTGGCCGTCACCGCGGTCTTGTGCAGCGGAGCCTTGTCGAGCGTCTTGCGCAGCACCTCGTAGGCGCTCACCCCGACCAGGCCGGTGAACACCGTCGCAGCCGCCTTCACGAATAATCCCTGTACCGCCATCGGTTGCCTCATTTCCGTATCATCCAGACAGAGTCATGACCATATCAACATATCAGCATATGTAATGTCCAGGCCGCGGTGGCGGCGGCGATACCGGCTCGGAAAGTGCCGCGCAGGTCGCTGCCGACGTTGCGGGATCAAGAGATTTCTCAGCCGAGTGTCCGAGTGACCTTCTCGGTGACCCGGCGCCGTTCCTGGGCCGCCGGATCGGGGTTGGCGACCTGCACCAGTGACCCGCCGACCGCCAGTACGGCCAGCAGATTGTCGACCAACTCCGCGGGGCTGTCCCAGTCCCCGGCCGACCACAGCCGATCCAATGACGTCAAACCCGTTGTCGCAGCTGATCTCTGGCAAGCAGCCAGCACCTCGCCGGTTGACTGTCCGCCCAGTGCGGGCCCGGGGCGGCGCTCCGGGTCGATCTGGTCGCCGTGCACCCGCACCGCGGTCGCGTAGTCGGTGACGCCGATCGGCAGGTCGGGGGTCGGGCGACCGAACGCGTCCAGCGACAGCACCGCCACCTCTCCGCCGGATCCGGCCACCGTAGCGTCGGCCTCGGCGAGTCGACCGGCGGTGCACAGCGCCACCTCGGCCTCGCCGTGATCCGGGCCGCCGAGCACCACCTCGGCGCCGATCCACCATGCACCGAAGAGCACGGCGACGGTTTGCCAGTGGGCGGGCAGCAGCACCGCACAACGGGTGCCCGGCCCGGCGCCGAAGTCGTCGCGCAGCAGGTTGCCGGTTTTCGCGGCCCAGTTCGCCAGCGTCGCTGCGGATAACTCGATGCGTTCGCCGGTGGCGTCGTCGTAGTAGGTGATCCGCGGCCCGACAGCATCGGTGCGCAGCATCGATTCGAGGATCGCACTGCTCAAATTTGTCACTGGTCGACGTTAGTTGACGGGGCGCCCTAATTGACACACTGGGGATCGTTGGGCCCCGCAGTGAGAATCTGTGACGGAGCGGGGATTTCGGCCAGCTCACCCTCGGCTGTGCTGCCCATTGCCGGCCGGTCGCCGCCGCCGAGGCCTGAGCCGGGGCCGGTGTAGTCGTTGGACAGCACCACCCGCACCGAACCCGGGGGCACCGACTCGCTGGACACGACCGGCAGCCCGCCGAGGTCCTTGGCTACCGCCTGAGCACCCGGGTCGTCGGTCCTGGCGGCCTGGACTTGGCTCGAGGTCACGTGCTGAGCCTCGTTGTTGGCGGCGGCACCGCCGCTGAAACCCTTGGCGCTCAACACGTTCGACACGGCCGCGGCCAAACCGTTGATGTCGGTGTCATTGAGCACGCTGGTGGTGGTCTCTTCCGGTGTGTAGGCCAGCTCCTCGGTCTTGCCCTCGTCCTGGTCGTGGAGCAGGCTCGCCACCCAGGTCGACACCTGTTCCGGGTCGACGCGCACGACGCTCTGCATGCCGTCGTCGCTCCAACCGGCCTCCTCGAGCACCGGGATGGTGGCGAACGCGACGTTGCCGCCGGCCAGATCCTGCAGCTTCTTGATGAAGTCCAGCACGTCCCAACCCTCCGACAGCACCACCGAGCGCTGCACGGCCGCCTGTAGCCGCGCCAGGGTGGCCGGGCTGGACAGCGTCTTGCCGGAGATCACCCGGTGTGCCAGCGCGGCCATCACCGCCTGCTGGCGCCGGACCCGGCCCAGGTCGCCGTGCGCCAGTTCGTGGCGCTGCCGAACGAAACTCAGTGCCTGCGCGCCGCCGAGCTTCTGCCAGCCGGCCGGGAAGTCCGCGCCGGAGAGTTCCTCATAAGCCGGCTCGTTGAGGCAGACGTCGACGCCGCCGAGAGCGTCGGTGATCAGTGAGAAGCCCAGTAGTCCGATCTCGGCGTAGTGGTCGACGGTGACGCCGGTCAGGTTGGCCACCGTCCGGATCAGCGCCTCGCGGCCGGCTTCGGTGCCGCGGGCCTGCGCCTGGGCCGGGTCCATTCCGGATTCGACCAGCGCATCGGCGGTCTCGAGTTTGGTGGCGCCGTAGACGCCGTTGATCTTGGTCTTCTCCCCGTCGGGCGTCTGCACGTAGGAGTCGCGGGGGATCGAGATCGCGGTGGCCGATCGACCGCTGTTGGGGATGCGGACCAGGATGATGGTGTCGGTGTTGGTGGCGTCGTCGTCGCCGACCCGCAGGCTGGCCAGCTCGTCTTCGCTCAGCGGGTTGCCGTGCGCGTCGGTGCGGCTGTCCATGCCGACCAGCAAGATGTCGACCGCGCCGTCGGCGGCTCCCTGCCCCAGTGCCAGTGCCGCCACATGGAAGATGCCGTTCTCGAAGGAGCGGATCTGGCTCCATGCCACCCCGGTGCCGAGGACGACCGCGACAGCTGCCATCGCGGCGATCAGACGAACCACACGTTGCTCAGGCATCACTTCAGGTTACTTGCGTCCCGGACGTATCGGCGGTAGCCGGCGTCGGCGTGCCAGACTCGGGAGCCGTGACGTTGAGTCGCGCCGCCGGCGCCCACCGCATCGTGATCACCGGCGCCGGCGGCCAGGTCGGCGCCGCCCTGGCGGCCCGGGCGACGGCCGAGGGCCGCGATGTGCTGGCGCTGACCTCGGCGCAGTGGGACATCACCGACGCAACCCATGCGCAAGCCGCCGTTCGCATCCTGAGGCTCGGCGACGTGGTGGTCAACTGCGCGGCCTACACCGCCGTCGACGCCGCCGAATCCGATGCACAGGCGGCATTCGCGGTCAACGCGACCGGTCCGGGCAACGTCGCGGCGGCGTGCGTGCGGGCCGGCGCGCGGCTGATTCACCTCTCCACCGACTACGTCTTCAGCGGGGACTTCGGCGGCGTACCACCACACCCGTACGAACCCGGCGAGGCGACCGGACCGCTGAGCGTCTACGGCCGAAGCAAGCTGGCGGGGGAGCGGGCCGTCCTGGCGGCCGCACCGGATGCCACCGTGGTACGCACCGCCTGGGTGTACACCGGCGCGGCAGGCGGAGACTTCGTCGCCGTCATGCGCCGACTGGCCGTCGGCGACGGTGCCGTGGAGGTGGTCGACGACCAGATCGGATCGCCCACCTACGTCGGCGACCTGGTTGGGGCGCTATTGCAGGTGGCCGACGTGGAAGTGGGGGCGCGGGTGCTGCACGCCGCCAACTCCGGCGCGGTGAGCCGTTACGAGCAGGCCCGAGCGGTGTTCGAAGAGGCCGGCGCCGACCCGGACCGGGTGCGCCCGGTCAGCAGTTCCGCCCGACTCCGGCTGGCGCCAAGACCGGCTGCCCGGCCGGCTTACTCGGCGCTGTCGGGCGCGGAGTCGGAGCGGGCCGGCCTGTCGCCGCTGCGGGGGTGGCGCAGCGCACTGGCCGCCGCACTTGCCGGTGTTCGCTGAGGTTGCCGGTGAACACCGCGGAGCAACCTGGATAATCTCTAGCCGTGAGTGACGCCCTGCCGGTAGTGACGGTGACCTATTCGCCGGGCTGGCACCTGGACCGCTTCCTGACGTCGCTGTCGCTGGCCACCGACCGGCCGGTGCAGGTGGTGCTGGCCGACAACGGGTCCACCGACGGGGTGCCGCAGGAGGCTGCGCAGCGCTACCCCAATGTGGAGCTGTTCGTCACCGGGGGCAACCTCGGCTACGGAGGCGCGGCCAACAGCGCGGTGGCCCGGCTCGCCGACGGGGAATTCGTGATCGTGGTCAACCCGGATGTGCAGTGGAGCCCGGGCAGCATCGACGCCCTGCTGGAGGCGGCCGCGCGGTGGCCGCACGCGGCGACGCTGGGGCCGCTGATCCGGGAACCGGACGGTTCGGTCTATCCCTCGGCACGGCACCTGCCCAGCCTGATCCGCGGCGGCATGCACGCGGTGGTCGGCCCGCTGTGGCGAACCAACCCGTGGTCGGCGGCCTACCGCCAGGAGCGCCTCGAGCCCAGTGA
>JBDTKT010000297.1:0-35620 GCA_039935195.1 Mycobacterium sp. | reverse complement strand
GATAGTCGCCGACGGGTCGCATCTTCTCGATCGGATAGCCCAGGTGGTACAGCTGCTCGAACACGACGATGACCTGCGCCACCAGTTCCTCGTGCACGATCAGTTCGCCACGGTGCGTCCGAGCGTCGGACCCGATGTGGTCGATCTGAACGCGGCGCAGCTGGGCCGGACCCACCGGGCAACCCGGTCGCCAGCTCCGTCCGAGTTCAGCGGCGGTGACCGGCCAGATGGTCGCACCGGCGGTGACGGGCTCGGGGGTCGCGGTGACTGGTGGCACCGGGGGCAGGTCCGGGGCCGGCGGCGGCGCGCACTGGGTCAGGACGGCACAGACGACGGCCGATGCCGTCAATACGACCGCTCGGGTCCAGGCCGATGATTTCGCTGCAAAAGTCCAGATGCCGCCCACGGTAGTCCAGTGCGAGACGGCTAGCCGTTGAGCCACTGTCGCAGGCGCTCGGCGCGCTGGCGGACGATTCCCAGTTGGGCGGCGACCCGGACCGGCGCGGTCCCGCCGCGGGCGTCGCGGGACGCGACCGAACCCTCCACCGTCAGCACGTCGCGCACCTGCGGGGTCAACTTCGGGCTGATCGCAGCCAGCTCGTCGTCGGTCAGCTCGGCCAAACCGACCCCGCGCCGCTCGGCGACCTGTACCGCCGTCCCGGCCGCCTCGTGGGCGATCCGGAACGGAACACCCTGGCGCACCAGCCATTCGGCAATATCGGTGGCGAGGGTATACCCGGCCGGTGCCAGTGCGGCCATCCGCTCGAGGTCGAAACGCAGCGTGCCCACCAGCCCGGCCATCGCCGGCAACACCAATTCCAACTGGGCCGCCGAGTCGAACACCGGCTCCTTGTCCTCCTGCAAATCCCGGTTGTAGGCCAGCGGCTGCGCTTTCAGCGTCGCCAGCAGCCCGGTCAGGTTGCCGATCAGCCGGCCGGACTTGCCGCGAGCCAGCTCCGCGATGTCGGGATTCTTTTTCTGCGGCATGATCGAACTGCCGGTCGACCAGGCGTCGTGCAGCGTGACGTAGCCAAATTCCGTTGAGCTCCACAGGATGATGTCTTCGGCCAGCCGGGACAGGTCGACCCCGATCATCGCAAACACGAACGCGGCCTCGGCGGCGAAGTCGCGGGAGGCCGTGGCGTCGATCGAATTATCTGTGGCGGCAGCGAAACCCAGTTCCGCGGCGATCGCGTCCGGATCGAGGCCCAGCGACGAACCGGCCAGCGCGCCCGCCCCGTACGGGGATACCGCGGCGCGGGTGTCGAAGTCGATGATTCGGTCCACGTCGCGCAGCAGCGGGTGGGTGTGCGCCAGCAGATGATGCGCGAGCAGCACCGGCTGCGCGGACTGCAGGTGCGTCTTGCCCGGCATGATGGCCGTCGGGTGCGCGGCGGCCTGACCGGCCAGCGCGTCGACCACGTCGAGTACGCCGGTCGCGACGCGGCGGACCGCGTCGCGCAGCCACATCCGAAACAGCGTGGCCACCTGGTCGTTGCGGGACCGCCCCGCGCGCAGCCGCCCACCCAGATCGGTGCCGGCCCGGTCGATCAGGCCGCGCTCCAGCGCCCCGTGCACGTCCTCGTCGGTGGCCAGCGGGCCGAAGCTGCCGTCGACGACGTCCGCGCCGAGGCTGTCCAGCCCGGCCAGCAGCCCGTCACGCTGGTCTTCGGTGAGCAGTCCCGCGGCGAACAGCACCCGGGTGTGCGCCTTGGACGCCGCGACGTCATACGGCGCCAGCACCCAGTCGAAGTGCGTTGACTTGCTCAGTGCGGCCAGCGCGTCGGACGGGCCTTCGGCGAACCGCCCGCCCCACAGCGCGCCCTCGTTGGTGCTCACCGGGGCCCCTCCTCCGCCCCGAGCGTGACACCCACGACGCGACGCCGCCGTGTCACGTCGCAGGATTCACACTCGCGCCTCAGAGAGGTCACGAGCGCAGGTCCCGGCGGGCGGAAATCTTCGAGCTCAGTCCGTGGATCTGTACGAAACCGCGGGCCGCGGTCTGGTCGAAGGTGTCGCCCTCGTCGTAGGTCGCCAGGTTGAAGTCGTAGAGCGACTCGGCGCTGCGACGGCCGTTGACCGCGATGTGGCCGCCGTGCAGCACCAGCCGGACCTCGCCGGTCACGTGCTGCTGGGTGTGGGCGACGAAGGACTCCAGCGCCGACTTCAGCGGTGAGTACCACAGCCCGTCGTACACCAGCTCGGCCCACTTCTGGTCGGTGTTGCGCTTGAACCGGCCCAGCTCCCGTTCCAGCGTGACGTGCTCGAGTTCGGTGTGCGCGGTGATCAGCGTCATGGCACCGGGCGCCTCGTAGATCTCGCGGCTCTTGATACCCACCAGTCGGTCCTCGACGACGTCCAGCCGGCCGACGCCCTGAGCCCCGGCCCGGCGGTTGAGCTCGACGATGGCCTCCAGCACGCTCACTGGCCGGCCGTCGATCGACACCGGAACCCCGCGGTCGAACCCGATGATCACCTCGTCGGGGGTGTTCCAGTTGACGGTGGGGTCCTCGGTGTAGTCGTAGACGTCCTTGGTCGGGGCGTTCCACAGGTGCTCCAGGAACCCGGTCTCCACCGCGCGGCCCCACACGTTCTGGTCGATGGAGAACGGCGAGCGCTTGGTGACGTTGATCGGGATGTCGTTCTGCTCGGCGAACGCGATCGCCTTCTCCCGGGTCCAGGCGTAGTCGCGGACCGGGGCGAGCACCTTCAGATGCGGTGCCAGCGAGGCGAAGCCGACCTCGAAGCGGACCTGGTCGTTGCCCTTGCCGGTGCAGCCGTGCGCGACGATGTCGCCGCCGTGCTCACGGGCGGCGGCGACCAGGTGCTTGACGATCAGCGGCCGGCTGATCGCCGACACCAGCGGGTAGCGGTCCATGTAGAGCGCGTTGGACTGGATGGTGGGCAGGCAGTAACCCTCGGCGAACTCGTCGCGGGCATCGACGACGACGGCTTCGACGGCGCCGCAGTCCAGCGCCCGCTGGCGCACGACGTCCATGTCCTCGCCGCCTTGGCCGAGGTCGATGGCGACGGCGACCACCTCTTGGCCGGTCTCCTTGCCGATCCAGCTGATGGCCACCGAGGTGTCCAGGCCGCCGGAATACGCCAGAATGACGCGTTCGGACATGAGTCGATCTCCTTGCTTTGCGGGTCTTAGGTCAGGTTTGAAATAAGTTCGGCGAGTTCGGCGCCGGTCATCGGCTCGCGGGCCGCCACGAAGATGGTGTCATCCCCTGCGATGGTGCCGACAACGTACGGTAGTGCCGCCCGGTCGATCGCGCTGGCCAGGTAGTCGGCGGCACCCGGCGGAGTGCGCAGCACCGCGAGGTTCCCGGTGGCGTCGGTGGACACCAGCAGTTCACCCAGCAGCCGGGACAGTCGTCCGGTGCCGCCGGACATCCCGCGAAGCGGGCTGCCGTCCTCCGGAATGACGTAACCGCCTCCTTCACCTTCCCTGCCTCGCAGCTTCACCGCGCCGAGTTCCTCGAGGTCCCGCGACAGCGTCGCCTGGGTGACATCGATGCCCTCGGCGGCCAGCAGTGCGGCCAGCTCAATCTGGCTGCGCACCGACGCCGACGTCAGCACTGCGATGATGCGGGCCTGCCGGCCGACGCGGGTGATCCCGCTCTCCGGGGGTGCCTTCGGCCCGACATTGGTCATGAGCGGATCACCGCGCCCGCTCCAGCAGCCACACCAGGAGCGCCTTCTGCGCGTGCAGCCGGTTCTCCGCCTCATCCCACACCGCACTGTGCGGCCCGTCGATCACGTCATCAGTGATCTCTTCGCCCCGATGGGCGGGAAGGCAGTGCAGCACAACAGCATCCGGAGCAGACCGGGCGAGAAGTCCGGCGTTGACCTGGAACGGCCGAAACGGCGCCACTCGATCCAGCCCGTCGTTCTCCTGACCCATCGACGTCCAGGTATCGGTGACCAGCACGTCGGCGCCCTCGGCGGCCGCCCGCGCATCGGCGGTCAGGGTGAGGCTCGCCCCGGTCTGCGCGGCGCGCCGCTCGGCGGCCGCGACAACCCGTGGGTCCGGCTGGAAGCCGGTCGGGGTGGCGATCGTGACGTGGATGCCGGCGGTCACCCCGCCCAGCAGCAGCGAGTGGGCCATGTTGTTGGCGCCGTCACCGAAGTAAGACAGTCGCAATCCTGTCAGCGAACCCTTGCGCTCGGCGATCGTCTGCAGGTCGGCCAGCACCTGGCAGGGGTGGAAATCGTCGGAGAGGGCATTGACGATCGGCACCGTGGCGGTCGACGCCATCGCGGTCAGCCGGTCCTGGGCGAAGGTGCGCCACACGATCGCGTCGACGTAGCGCGACAGCACCCGCCCGGTGTCCTCGAGCGTCTCGTCGCGGCCCAGTTGGGTGGACCGGCCGTCGACGACGACGGCGTGCCCGCCGAGTTGGGCGATGCCGAGCTCGAAGGAGAACCGGGTGCGGGTGGAGTTCTTGTCGAAGATCACCGCCACCCCCCGCGGTCCCTCGAGCGGGCGGCGACTCGTCGGGCTGGCTTTTAATTCGACGGCCAGCGCCAGCACCTCGGCCTGTTCTTCGGGGGCCAGGTCGTCGTCGCGCAGGAAATGTCGGATCACAGTTCGACCTCCGCAGCGGTGTCGAGGACGCCGGGCAGCGCGGTCAGGAAGGAGCCGATCTGCGCCTCGGTGATGATCAGCGGCGGTGCCAGCCGGACCACATCGGCGGCGGCGGCGTTGACCAGGAACCCGGCCGCTCGGGCGGCGGCCTCGACCTCCTTGGCACGTGGCGTGGTCAGCACCACCCCGCACAGCAGCCCGCGGCCGCGGACGTGGCTCACCAGCGGGTGATCCAGCGCCTCGATGTCGTGGCTCAACGACTTGCCCAGCGCCCCGGCGCGTTCGACCAGGCCGTCGTCGGCCAGCACCCGCAGCACCGAGAGCGCGGCGGCGGTACAGACCGGGTTGCCGCCGAAGGTGCTGCCGTGCAGGCCGGGGGTCATCAGGTCGGCTGCGGCACCGACCGCCAGACACGCCCCGATCGGCAGCCCGCCACCCAGTCCCTTGGCGAGGGTGATCACGTCCGGGGTGATGCCGTCGTGCTGGTGGGCGAAGAACGTTCCGGTGCGGCCCATTCCCGTCTGCACCTCGTCGAGCACCAGCAACGCACCGTGGGCAGTCGTGATCTCGCGCGCCGCGGCCAGGTAGCCGTCGGGTGGGACCACGACACCGCCCTCCCCCATGATCGGCTCCAGGAACACCGCGGCGGTGTCGTCGGTGACCGCGGCGGCCAGTGCGCCGGCATCGCCGTACGGCACGAAACTGACCTCACCGGGCAGCGGTGCGAACGGCGCCTGTTTGGCCGGCTGGCCGGTGAGCGCCAGCGCCCCCATGGTGCGGCCATGAAAGGCACCCTGCGCCGCAACGATTTTCGTGCGACCGGTGAGCCGGGTCAGCTTGAACGCCACCTCGTTGGCCTCGGCACCGGAGTTACAGAAGAAAACCCGCGCGTTCGCGTCGGCACCCAGCAGTGCGACCAGGGTCTCGGCCAGAGCGATTCCCGGCTCGGTGGCGTACAGGTTGGAGGTGTGCCCCAGCGTCGAAAGCTGCCCGGTGACGGCCTCGATGACGGCGGGGTGCCGGTGGCCCAGCACGTTGACCGCGATACCGCCGAGCAGATCCAGGTAGGACTTTCCGTCGACGTCGGTGACCACCGACCCGTAGCCGCTGGCCAGCGCCACCGGCGGAGTCCCGTAGTTGTTCATCATCACGGCCGACCACCGCTGCTGCATGGATTCGGTTCGGGTCATGCACCAACCACTTTCGTTCCGGTGCCGGCGTCGGTGAACAACTCGACCAGCACGCAGTGTTCGACCCGTCCGTCGATGACGTGGGCGCTGGGCACGCCGCCGCCGACGGCGCGCAGGCAGGCCTCCACCTTGGGAATCATCCCGCTCTGCAGAGTCGGCAACAGCTGCGTCAACGTCGGGACGTCGATCTCACTGACCAGCGAGTCGGTGTCCGGCCAGCGGGTGTAGAGGCCCGCCACGTCGGTGAGCATCAACAGTTTTTCAGCGCCGAGCGCTTCGGCAAGCGCTGCGGCCGCGGTGTCGGCGTTGATGTTGTGCACCACCCCGTCGGCGTCGGGCGCCAGCGTCGACACCACCGGAATACGCCCTGCCGCAATCAGATCGCGCACCGCGGCGATGTTGACCCGGTCGATATCGCCGACCAGGCCGATGTCGGTGGACACCCCGTCGACGGTGACGTTGCGCCGTACCGCGGTGAACAACTGCGCGTCCTCACCGGTGATGCCCACCGCGTAGGGCCCGTGCGCGTTGATCAGGTTGACCAGCTCCCGGCCCACCTGGCCGAACAGCACCATCCGCGCCACGTCGAGCACTTCGGGTGTGGTGACCCGAAATCCGCCTTTGAAATCTCCGGCGATGCCCAGCCGGGCCAGCATCGCGCTGATCTGCGGGCCGCCGCCGTGCACCACAACCGGGTGGATGCCACAGTTACGCAGGAACGCCATGTCGGCGGCGAACGCGTTTTTGAGGGTGTCGTCGGTCATCGCGTTGCCGCCGTATTTGATGACGACGATCTTGCCGTGCAGCGCTTTGAGCCACGGCAGGGCTTCGGCCAGCACCTGCGCCTTGACGGCGGTCGTTAACGCGTCGGTGGGTAACCCGCTCATGAGCTGTAGGCCGAGTTCTCTTCGACGTAGGCGTGCGACAGGTCGGTGGTGCGCACAGTTGCCTTTGCCGTGCCCTGGGCCAGGTCCACGGTGACGTGAATGTCCGCGCCGGACAGGTCGACCTGGCGCGCGCCGGGCGCCGGCACCCCGCCGCTGAACACCGGTGCGCCGTTGAACGACACCGTGATCCGGTCGGGTTCGATGGTGAAAGGTGCCATGCCGACGGCAGCTAACACCCGCCCCCAGTTCGGGTCGGAGCCGAACAGTGCGGTCTTGACCAGGCTGTCCCGGGCGATCAACCGGGCGACGGTGAGCGCATCATCTTCGCTGCCTGCGCCGGTTACCGTGATCGTCGCCCGCTTGGTGCCACCTTCGGCATCGGCTTGCATCTGCTCGGCCAAGTCATCGCAGACCCGCAGCACCGCGTCGTCCAGATCAGCCTGACCGGGGGTGAACCCGCTGGCTCCCGAGGCCAGCAGCAATACGGTGTCGTTGGTCGAACAGCAGCCGTCGATATCCAACCGGTCGAACGTCTGTGCCGTGGCGCGGCGCAGCGCGGCGTCCAGGGCGGCGGTATCAGCCACCGCATCGGTGGTGATGACGACCAGCATGGTCGCCAGCGACGGCGCGATCATGCCGGCGCCCTTGCCCATCGCGCCGACCGTCCACTTCTCCCCCGATTGCGGGGTGTGATGCAGCGCAACCTGTTTGATCACCGTGTCGGTCGTCATGATGGCCCGAGCCGCTTCGTCGCCGCCGGTCAGGCCACCGGCCAGTTCATGCACCACCTCGGCGACGCCGGGCAGCACCCGCTCCATCGGCAGTCGGTCCCCGATCAGCCCGGTGGAGCAGACCGCGACCTCGACGGCGCCGGTCTCGGTGCCCCAGTCCGACAACGCCGCGGCAACCGCCTCGGCGGTGGCGTGGGTGTCGGCGAAACCGTCCGGGCCGGTGCAGGCGTTGGCGCCGCCGGAGTTCAGGATCACAGCCCGCAGCCGCCCGGTGGTCAGCACCTGCCGGGTCCACAGCACCGGCGCAGCCTTGACCTGGTTGCGGGTGAGGACGCCGGCGGCGGCGTAGTCGGGTCCCTCGTTGAACACCAGTGCCAGATCCAGCGCGCCGGATTTCTTGATCCCGGCGGCGATTCCGGTGGCCCGAAAGCCCTCCGGTGCGGTGACACCCTGGGTGCGCACCAAACGCGAAGTCACGGCGCCACCCCCACCACCGACAGGCCGTCGGTCTCCGGCCAGCCCAGCGCCAGGTTCATCGACTGCACCGCCGCGCCGCCGGTGCCCTTGACCAGGTTGTCGATCGCGGCGATCGCGATGAACGTCGCGGCGTCCTCGTCCACCGCGATCGCCAGGTGCGCGGCGTTGCTGCCGATCACCGACCCGGTTCGCGGCAGTTTCCCCTCGGGCAGCAGGTGCACGAACGGCTCCGCACGGTACGCCTTTTCGTAGGCGGCCCGCAGTTGTGACAGCGGTGTCTCGGTGTGTGCGGTGCAGGTGGCCAGGATGCCCCGCGAGGTGGGGATCAGCACCGGGATGAACGCGACGCTGACGTCGCGGTTGGTGACCGCCCGCAGTCCCTGGCTGATCTCGGGGGTGTGCCGGTGCGTGCCGCCGACGTTGTAGGCGCGCGCCGAGCCGATCACCTCGGAGCCGAGCAGGTCGGTTTTCGCCACTCGGCCCGCCCCGGAGGTGCCGCTGACCGCGACCACGGTGACGGCGGGGTCGATGAGACCTTCGGCTACCGCCGGCCACAGCGCCAGCAACGCCGCGGTCGGGTAGCAGCCCGGCACCGCGACCCGGCGGGCTTCCCGCAGCCGCTCCCGGACACCGGGCAACTCGGCCAGTCCGTACGGCCAGCTACCGGCGTGCGCCGAACCGTAGAACCGCTCCCAGTCCGTCGCGTCGTCGAGCCGGAAGTCTGCGCCACAGTCCACCACCAGCGTGTCGGCATCCAGTTGTTCGGCCAGCACCGCCGAATGCCCGTGCGGGAGCCCTAGAAAGACCACATCGTGATCGTCGAGAACGCCCAGTTCGGTCGGCTCGAGCACCCGCTCGGCCAGCGGCACCAGGTGCGGATGGTGGTCGCTGAGGCTGGTACCGGCACTGGTCGCGGCGGTCAGCGCACCGATTATCAGCCGACCGTCCGCATACGCCGGGTGCCCGAGCAACAGCCGCAGAATCTCACCGCCGGCGTACCCGCTGGCACCGGCCACCGCCACCTTAATCATGCCGAACATTCTGCATTTTTATTCATTACAATGCAAATCAATAACCATTTCGGTGGCGCGTCCGTGCACAGTTGTACGTCCGTACGCGGCGTTTCGCGTACAAGCATGCACGCTCGCGGGGAGGCCGTAACGCCCGGCGTCAACTCCGCAGCAGGGCGCCGAGGCGTTCGGCGGCACAAGCCACCGCGGCGTCGCGGGCAGCGCTGGCCTCGCCCTCCGTCAGGGTGCGATCCGGTGCCCGGAAACGCAGCGCGAACGCCAGCGACTTTCGGTCGGCGCCGACCTGCGGCCCGGTGTAGACGTCGAACAACGCTACGTCCTCCAGCAGTTCCCCCGCCCCGGCCCGCACCGCGTCGGCCACCTCCTGCGCGGTAACCGAGGTCGCCACCACCAGGGCGAGATCCTGGAACACCGCCGGGAACGGCGAAACCCGCGGCGAGGGCAATGTCTCGACGGCCGGGATGGCGTCCAGGTTCAACTCGACCGCGCAGGTGCCCTTCGGCAAGCCGGACCGTTCGATCATCGCCGGGTGCAGTTGCCCCGCATGGCCGATCACGGTCTCACCGACCAGCACCTCGGCGCACCGGCCCGGATGCCACGGCAGGTGCTGCCCGGCGCGCAACGTCACCGCCACCCCGCAGGCCCGCGCGATGGTCCGCACCGCTTCGATCGCGTCGGCGGCTTCGGCGGGACGCCCCGGCCCCCACGGTCCGCGCGGTTCGGCCAGGCCGGTCAGCACCGCCGCGATGTGCTGCGGTTGTTGCGGCAGCGCGGCGTCGAGCAGGGCGATCTCCGCATCGGTGGGCCTGCGGTCCACCGGGATGACGGCGAGGTTTGGGGTCGACCCACTCGGCTGCACCACCTGTGCGATCCCGAACAGTGCCACGTCACCGAATCCACGGGACACGTTGCGCCCCAACGCTTCCAGCAGTCCCGGCAGCAGTGTGGTCGCCAGCCGCGGCCGGTCGGCCTCGAGTGGGTTGAGAATCTGCGTGGCGATCCGGCGCGCGTCATCGTCCGCCAGTCCCCAGGTGTCGAACACGCCGGCCGGCAAAAACGGTGTCGGCAACACTTCGACATAACCGGCCAGCGCCAGCGACTTGCCGATGGCACGCCGGCGCCGCTGGACGGTGGTCAGTCCCCGGCCGGCCGGCGCTGACGGCAACACCGACGGGATGCTCTCCAGCCCCTCCAGGCGCAACACCTCCTCGACCAGATCGGCGGGTTGACGCAGGTCGGGCCGCCAACTCGGCGGTGTCACGGTCAGAGTTGCACCGTCACCGACCACCGAGGCACCGATCTGGATCAACCGTCGCGCCGCGGTGCCCGCCGGATAGTCGACGCCGGCGGTACGGTCCGGCAGGTCGGCGGACATCTGAATAGGTTCCGGATTCCACTGGGCAACCGGTGGGTCGCCGCGCCAGTCGGTCAACGCCGGTTCGACCATGCCGCCGGCAATCTCGGCCAGCAGGGCGGCGCACCGGTCCAGAGCGGCCACCGAGATGGCCGGATCGACCGAGCGCTCGTAGCGCCGGGCCGCCTCACTGGGCAGTCGCAGCCGACGGGCGGTGCGCGACACCGCTGCCGGGTCCCAGACCGCGGCCTCCAGCAGCACGTCGGTGGAGTCGTCACGCATCTCGGTGCTACCGCAGCCCATCACCCCGCCGATCGCCGCGGTCGCGAGGTCGTCCACGATGAGCACATCGGCCTGATCGAGCTTGCGCTGCACATCATCGAGGGTGGTGACCGCCTCGCCGGGCCGGGCAAACCGCACATCGAACCCGCCGGTGATCCGGGCCCGGTCGTGGGCGTGCATCGGATGGCCGAGTTCCAGCATTACGTAGTTGGTGACGTCAACGGCCGGTGAGATCGCCCGGATGCCGCAGAGCAGCAGTCGCCGTTGCAACCACCACGGCGACACCGCGCTCGCGTCGATACCGGTGACCGATCGCAGCGCGAACCGCCGCACTCCGGTGCCGGGCTGCACGGTCAGCGGCCATGCCGGACCCTGCGCCGGCAGCGGTGCCACCGCTGCCGGATCGGTGAAGTCCAGGTCGCAGGCGCAGGCGATGTCGCGCGCCAGTCCCCGCACCGACATGCAGTATCCCCGGTCCGGGGTGATGCCCAGCTCGAAGACCACGTCGTCGAGGCCGAGCACTATGACGGCGTCGTCACCCGGCTCGGCGGTCCCCGGCGGCAGCACCAGGATGCCGGAATGATCTGCTGACAAACATAATTCGGCGGCGGAGCAGATCATCCCGTCCGAGGTGCGGCCATAGGTTTGGCGGGTCGCGATGGTGAAATCACCGGGCAGGACGGCCCCGGGCAGCGCCACCACTACCAACTCGCCGACGGTGAAATTTGTTGCACCACAGACGACCTCGCGCGAAACGTCTTCGCCGACATCGACGCGGCAGGCCCGGATCGGCTTCTTGAACTCAGCCAGCTCCTCGATCTCGAGCACCCGTCCGATGACCAGCGGCCCGGTGACCGGGCCCAGCGCGATCAGCTGTTCGACCTCGTGACCGATCCGGAGCAGGGTCTGCTCCAGTTCCTCGGGTGTCGCATCCCACCTCGGGGCTCCGGCGGCGAGGATCTCACGCAGCCAGCTGTACGGAACGCGCATCAGGCCCCGACTCCGAACGGCAACGAGAACCGGACGTCACCCTCGACCATGGCACGCATGTCCGGGATTCCGTTGCGGAACTGTAGGGTTCGCTCCAGCCCCATGCCGAACGCGAACCCGGAGTACACCTCCGGGTCAATCCCGACGGCCTGAAGCACGTTGGGGTGCACCATCCCGCAGCCGCCCCACTCCACCCAGCCGGCACCGCCCTTCTTGCCGGCGAACCAGACGTCGACTTCGGCCGACGGCTCGGTGAACGGGAAGAAGTGCGGCCGGATCCGGGTCCGCGCCGCCGCGCCGAACTCGGCGCGGGCGAACGCGTCGAGCGTGCCGCGAAGGTGCGCCATGGTCAGGCCGCGGTCCACCGCCAGCCCTTCGACCTGGTGGAACACCGGGGTGTGGGTGGAGTCGAGTTCGTCGGTGCGGAAGGTGCGGCCGATCGAGACGATGTAGATCGGCAACTCGCGCTCCAGCAGGGCGCGCACCTGCACCGGAGAAGTGTGGGTGCGCAGCACCTGTCGGCAACCCGGCGGAGCGATGTAGAAGGTGTCCTGATCGCTGCGGGCCGGGTGGTCCTGTGGGAAGTTCAGCGCGTCGAAGTTGAAGTGCTCGGCCTCGACTTCGGGCCCTTCGGCCAGCTCCCAGCCCATTGCGATGAAGGTGTCGGCGACGTGTTCGGCCAACATCGTGATCGGATGCCGGGCGCCGACCGGCCGACGGGCCGACGGCAGCGTCACGTCGATGCTTTCGGCTGCCAGAACGACGGCGTCGCGTTCGGCGCGCAAGGTTGCCAGTCGCTCGTCGTAACTGCTCTGCGCCTCGGTACGGGCGGCATTGACCCGGCGACCGGTATCGGCCCGATCGGTCTTGGGCAGGCTGGCCAGGGCTTGGCGGGCCAGGGCCAGCGGTGAGCGATCGCCGAGGTGGTCGGTTTTCGCCTGGGCCAGTTCGTCGAGATTGGCAGCTTGAGCAAAGGTCTGCCGGGCCGCACCGACCGCGTGGCTCAGTGCCTCGGGCGACAACATCGGGGCAGGTTGATCACCCATGCGGCGATGGTCTCCTTGCTGGCCGGGGCTGGGTTCGCGGCACGCGTGTGACGCAAGTGCTGATCATAGGTGATGGGCGCGCGGCGCCACCGACCGCGAACCCGGGCGACTCCGGGCACCGATTCGTTAGCTGTCGTCTCTGACTTGGAGCGCCTACGAGGCGGCGTTGCCATCGGCAACTGGCTGGCCGCCTGCACCTCCCGCGCCGCCTGCACCAGACGCTGCCCCGGTGTGGGCGGCGCCTGGGACACCGACTGTACCGGGTATGCCGTTGGCATCGACCGTCGTCGGACCGGACGCACCACCGATACCGCCGGCACCGCCGTCACCACTGTCACTAACCGGGTTGCCATCGCTATTCGTGAGACCGGCACCACCGGTACCACCCACGCCGCCGTCACCGCCAGCGCCGGCTTGACCAGCGATCCCCCCGAAGAACCCGACTTCGAGACCGTTGGTGGGGCCGTCCGCACCGCCCTGACCGCCGGCACCGCCGTTACCGCCGTCGCCACCGTTGCTGGTTGCGGTGCCCACGACACCGGTACCCCCGACACCGCCGACACCGCCGTTGCCACCGTTGCCCGTGTTGCCGATGAAGAAACCACCGTTGCCGCCCGCGCCACCAGTCCCGCCATTGCCACCCGCGACGCCCACGACGCCGGCATCGGTGGGCGTGACACCGACACCGCCGGTGCCACCCACGCCGCCGTCACCACCGGAGCCCAAGAAGAGTCCGCTGTTCCCGCCGGTGCCGCCGTTCCCGCCGGGATGGTCCACCACACCCCCAGCAGGGCCGGTGTCGTACCAACCCGTCCCGCCTTGACCGCCGGCGCCGCCGTTACCAAACATAAGGCCGCCTTGCCCACCCTCACCGCCGGCGCCGGCCTCGACCACTTCACCGTCTGCGACCGTGGCCGGTGCCCCTTCACCTCCGGTGCCGCCGTTGCCGATCAAAAACCCGCCGTCGCCACCGTTACCCCCGACGCCGTCATTGACACCGGCTACCCCGACCAGGCCGTTACCACCATCGCCGAACAAAAACCCGCCGTCGCGCAGACTTCCGAACAGCAACCCCTGTCCCCCGCCGAGATGGAGACCGAAGACCGAGTCGTTGGGTTCGTCGTAGCCGTCGATACCGTTGCCAATCAGATCCCGGCCGAACAGTGAAACAAACGGCGCGTTGATCGTATTGAGGAATGACTGATTGCTCGGATTTTCAATGAAACCATCTACCTGCGCGTGCAGCGGATTATAAAAATCGTCGTAATACGAGGTGGCCAAAGCGGACAGGCCTGTTTGATCGGGCATGACTACGTCGGCCAGGGCTACGCCAACGCCACCCGATTCGACCGCCGAACCCGTGTCGGCCACACCGCTGGACAAACTCCCGAGCAGTTCCGCCAGACCGAAATCATCATCGACGGCATGCACCACCGGCACGTTCACCAATGGAGTCATTCCGAACGTTAAAAAAACACTGATCGCACTGGCGGTGCCAACCACGCGACAACGCTCACCGGCACCACCCGCATCGCGAGGAGGCCCCCCGCCGCGACGTTGATTCAGCTTCGACATCGGTGATCCTCTCTGGTCGGTTCGCCCTGGTAGGCACAGGGCCGTCAGCCGTGTGCGCCCGCTTTGCCGGTGTCGGCGGGCGGGTCGTCGGCGTCGGGGTTCCAGCTGTTGGGCACCATCGGTGTCTTCGGGCCGCCGCCGAAGGTGTCACCGACCAGCGTCGCCAACCCGGCCGCGGTGTCGGCCCTACCGGCGGCACCAGCGAACCCGAGCGGTCCGGCGCCCCGATCGGACGCTGTCGCCGAGCCGGTCGGCTCGCCTTCCGGGGCAGTGCCCCAGTCCGGTTCGACCTCGACATTCATGTCCATGTATTCGTCGCCATGTCCGCGCATCGGCGGACGCCGGCGGCGTGTCCGGCGTTTTTCCCGGGTGGCCACCGCGGCGGCCGTCGAAGCGGCGGCATCGGGCCTGGACGCGGTCTTGCGGGCCGTTTCGCCAGCGCTGGTGCTCATCCCGGAGCCCCAGCCGATGCTGGGACCACCCACCAGGTAGGGGAAGGCAAAAGCTTCCGCCCCGGTGACCGGCGGCGGCAACGGTGGCGGTGGTGCGGCCACCGGGGGGGCCGCGGCCGGCACCGGTGCGGCAAGAGCTACCGGCGGAGCCGGCACCGGTGCAATCCCGACCAGCAGTTGGGGGTCGGGGGGTGGGGTGAAGATCGGCACAACCGCGGCGGGCGCTGGCAGGACCGGCGGGGTCAGGACGGCCAGCCCGGCCAGGCCGGAGAAGCCCGCCAAACCGCCCACCGGGGCGGTCAACGCCGGAATCGCCGCCCCCAGCAGCCCGGGAAAATTAAAAAGAAGCTGGGCTATATCAGTCAGTCGATGAGTGATCAGCTGGATACCGAAAAGTATGAATTCGGAGATGAGTTGGCTGGGGCTATGCGCGAACACCAGGGTTTGCGGATCGTAAACGAACGTGCCCTGGGTGAAGCTTACGAAAATATTTGACAATGCTTGCTGAAATGTCGTGCCGACAGGGTATGGCGTAAATGGATTCCCCGGGAGTATGAGATTGAGAACGCTGTTACCACCTTCGAAGTTTTCCAGCTGTGAGAATAGCTGACTCAACCCGAGTTGCGATACCAGGTGGTTCAGTCCCAATGGATCGGGCCCGGCTAGCAGTTGATTAAAAAGCTGTGACAGTTGCTGGATCAGCGGTGACGACCCGAGTGTGTTGTCGGCGGCAGAGGGTGGACGGGACGCGGCATCAGATTTGACGACCTGCGGTGCCGTTGGGGGGGCCGGCGCGGCGGCCACTGCCGCGCTCGACACCGCCTGGTAGGTGCTCATCACGGTGGCCGCCTGTACCCACATCCGCACGTAGTTGGCTTCATTGAGTGCAATCGGAATGGTGTTGATCCCGAAGAAGTTCGTCGCCAGCAACACCGCGTGGCTCGCGTGGTTGGCGGCCAGTTCGACCAATGTCGGCATGGCTGCCACCGCAGCGGTGTAAGCCGCCGCAGCAGTCTCGTGCTGGGCGGCCATCCCGGCGCTATCCGCGCTGGCCTGTAGTAACCACGCCAGGTACGGGACGTGGGCAGCCACATACTGCTCGGCGCTCGGACCCTGCCACGCCCCAGCCTGTACCGACCCGAGCAACCCGCTGAGTTCTGCTGCCACTGAGTCGTATTCGGCGCCGAGCGAACTCCACGCCCCCGCCGCCGCGAGCAACGGCCCCGGCCCCGGCCCGCTACTCAGCAACGCCGAATGCACTTCCGGCGGCGCGGCCATCCAGACCGGCGCGGTCATGACCAGTCGCGCGCGATCAAATACGACGGCGCATCCGAGTGGCCCGCCCGCAATGTCATCACAGCTGCCCCCTGCCGAAAACTGTCACGACGGTAAAACCCCGCGGAGCCTGATTGCAGGCGATTCGCAGGACGGATTGCAAAACTTTCGCAAGACCGGCTGCGAGTCATTCGCAGGTGCGGTTCAACGGTCATTGTGAACTTGCCGCCCAACGGGATAGCGGAAATGTTGGCGATCGGTAAGCGTCGCGAATGCCCTGCGACGTACATCACACCGGCGTACGATCGGTCCGATCACGAGGCTGAGTACCTGACATGAAATGACGTGATCGCGACGTGCATTGAACGGTGTGCCCAACAGATCGGCGAGCCAGCCGAACGGTCAGTCTCGGCTGTGCTCACGGTCGTGCGGCGGCTGTCATGACGCAAACGTCGCTGATGCTGCGATCGGACCCAAAGTCCGGCCAAGTTCGGCGGCGATTCACCGTGACCGGTGTCGTCCAGGGGGTCGGCTTCCGCCCGTTCGTCCACCGGATCGCGACGAAACTCGGCCTCACCGGGTTCGTCGGCAACGATTCGCGCGCGGTCTTCATCGAAGTGCAGGGACCCGCGGCGCGCGTCGAGGAATTCGGCCGTCGGCTGCAGGCGCAGGCGCCACCACTGGCGCGGATCAGCGCCATATCTACGTCCGACATCGAGGTCGACATCGAGTCCGACATCGAGGCCGATACCGCAGGCGGTTCCGGCTTTCGGATCGTGGAGAGCCAGGCGATAGCCGGTGCCACAACGCCGATTCCGCCGGATATCGCGGTGTGCGACGACTGTGTCGCCGAACTGTTCGACGCCGATGACCGGCGCTACCGCCATCCTTTCGTGACCTGCACCAACTGCGGACCGCGGTTCACCATCATCGCGGCGCTGCCCTACGACCGTCCGGCAACCACCATGGCGAGCTTCGACATGTGCGAGAAGTGCGCGACCGAATACCACGATCCGTCTGACCGCCGGTTCCACGCCCAACCGATCGCCTGCCCGGACTGTGGGCCATCGCTGTGGTTTCGGTGCGAGGCCCAGCGGGTCGAAGGATCCGATGCCGCGCTGGCGGCGACCCAACGGGCCCTGGCCGCAGGCACGATCGTCGCGATCAAGGGCATCGGGGGCTATCACCTGGCCTGCGTCGTCGACGACGACGCGGTGGTCGCCGGGTTGCGCGCCCGCAAGGCCCGCGGCGGCAAACCGTTCGCCATGCTGGTCCGTGACCTCGCCGTCGCACGCCGCTACGCCCACATCGACGACCAGGAGGCCGCGGTGCTGACCAGCCCGGCCCGCCCAATCGTGCTGCTGCGGCGACGCGGCGACGCGCCGATCGCCGACGCCGTCGCACCGAACAGCCCACTGATCGGGCTGATGTTGCCGTACGCACCGGTCCATCACCTGCTGCTCGCCCCCGTCCCGGGTGCCGGCGAGCCGGTGCCGGATGCGCTGGTGCTGACCAGCGCTAACCATTCCGACGAGCCGATCTGCTTCACCGAAGACGACGCGACACAGCGAGTTCCGCAGCTCTGTGACGCGGTGCTCGACCACAACCGCCCCATCCACGTGCCGTGCGACGACTCGGTGGTCCGTGTCGTCGACGATCACGAAATGCCGATCCGCCGGTCCCGCGGCTACGCGCCGCTGCCGGTCGACCTCGGCCGCGACGGCCCGACCGTGCTGGCAGTCGGCGGCGAACTGAAGAACACCTTCTGTTTGACCGACGGGTCGCGCGCCTACATGTCCGGGCATATCGGTGACATGGCCAGCTACGAGACGCTCCGCGCGTTCGAACGCGCCGTCGGGCAGCTCAGCCAAATCCGAAGGCAACCGGTCCGATTCGCCGCCGACCTGCATCCGGGGTATCAGACCAGAAACTGGGCCGAACGCCACGCCGGCGACCGTCCGCTGGACCTGGTCCAGCACCACCATGCGCATGTGGTGTCGCTGCTGGCCGAGCACGGCAGGCTCGGCGAACCGATCATCGGGGTCGCGTTCGACGGCACCGGCTACGGCAGCGACGGCACGATCTGGGGTGGGGAGATCCTGTCCATCGGGCCCGACAGCCACCGGTTCACCCGCGTCGGTCACCTGACGGCGGTACCGATGCCGGGCGGTGACGCCGCGGTGCGCAATCCGTGGCGGATGGCGCTGTCACAGTTGTGGACGGCCGGCGTCGAATGGACCCCGGATCTGCCGCCCGTCGCCGCAGCCAGTACCGCCGAGTTGCGGGCGACGCGTTCGCAACTGGACACCGGGGTGGGCTGTGTGCCGTGTTCGAGCATGGGCCGGTTGTTCGACGCGGTCGCCTCCCTGCTCGGGGTGCGGCACCGGATCGACTACGAGGGCCAGGCCGCCATCGAGTTGGAGGTGCTGGCCGATTCAGCCGGAGCCGATGGGACTGACGCCGGGCGGCTACGGCTGAATGTCGGCGATGACGGCGTGATCGACCCGGTGGGCATGATCCGCGCGCTGGTGGCGGCGCTGCAGGCGGGCGTCAGCCCGGCAGTCCTGGCGGCGGCGTTCCACGAAGCTGTCGCGACCGCGGTTGCGGAGGTGGTCACCGAGTTCGCCGGCACCGTGCGACTGGCGGGCCTCACCGGCGGGGTTTTCCAGAACGTGCTGCTGCTGCGTGCGTGCCGACAGCGGCTGCAGCAGAGGGGCTTCGAGGTTTTGACGCACCGGACGGTCCCACCCAACGACGGCGGACTGGCACTCGGCCAGGCGGCGGTGTCCGTCCTGACCGCACTTGAGGAAAGGACCGTGTCGTGACGACCATCGCCACACTCGACCATGGCCTGAACGCCGACATGGCGGCCGACTTGGCCGCCGCTTCGTTCACCCTGGCCAAGCGGTTCGCGGCCGGCGCCACCATGTGGTCCATGGCGCCGACGTGGGAGCCGCACGCCCTGCACATCGCGGTCGAGTTCGTTCATCCGGTGATCATGGGTAAGAGAGCATTACCCGCGGTGGCGCTGACCGGATCCGAACTGGTCGACCAGGTGCGGGTTTCGGTCCGGTCCGGCGATATCGTCGTCGCGGTCAGCGGGGCCGACAACGCCGAGGTGCGATCGGTGATGCGCCGCGGCCCGGCCTGGGGTGTCACTACCGTCTGGATCGGCAGCGGCGACAGGCCACCGGCCGGCGCTGCCGATCATGTGCTGTGGCTCGACGATCCCGATCCACGGGTGCCGGCGCGGGGCGGTTTCGTGTTGTTCTACCACCTGTTGTGGGAACTGACCCACGTCTGTTTCGAGCACCCCGGCCTGTTGAAACCGTCCACCGAATGCCAAGACGACGTGTGCATCACCTGCAGCGACGAGGGTCGTCTCGGCGAGGTGCTGGCCCAACCGAGCGGGGGCACCGCGAGGGTGCGCACCGCCCGGGGTATCGAAACCGTCGTGACCACGTTGGTCGGCCGGGTAACCGTCGGCGATCTGGTGTTGATTCACGCCGGGACCGCGATCAGCAAGGTGAAGGAGGAGCGTTCGTGAGCCAAGAGCCATCCGGCGGCGCTGACACCCGGGAAGAGGAAACCAACTTCCTATATCCGTTCATCGATGCGCAAGAAGACGACCCCACATCGTTGCTGGCCGACCTCGCTGCGTCGGCGCAAGAGAAATCGATCGAGAGCTTGGCGTTGCGGCAGTCCACACTCGAGGCCAACACAGAACTGCTCGCCACCGTCGCCGACGAGATAGCTCGCCGGTTCACCGCGGGAGGACGCATGTTCACCTTCGGCAACGGTGGAAGCTCCACCGACGCAACGACCCTGGCGACGCTGTTCGCCCGGCCGCCGATCGGCACACCGTTGCCGGCACGGACGTTGACCGCCGATTCGTCGGTCTTGACCGCGCTGAGCAACGACGTCGGATACGAACTGGTGTTTTCCCGCCAGTTGATCGCTCACGCAAAGGAGGGAGACATCGCGGTCGCGTTATCCACCAGTGGCAGTTCGCCGAACCTGCTCACGGCGCTGCGGGAGGCGCATAAGCGGGGCCTGTACACGATCGGCTTCTCCGGGTACTCCGGGGGGGCGTTCGCCGGTGACCCCAACGTCGACGCCTGCTTCACCGTCCGCTCACAAAGTGTGCACCGGATTCAGGAGTCGCAGGCAAACCTCGGCTTCGAGCTGTGGTTGTCGGTGCATAAACGGCTGAGCGAACAGGAGACGATGGCATCGTGAGCAAAGCAGTCAGCGAATACCGTTCAAGCGGGCCAAAATTCGTCGAGAGTGACGTAATCGAGCGGATCGAGTCGTATCGGAAGCGGCGTCCGCGATTGATCGACGAGCACATAACCCTGGCGCACGGAGCGGGCGGCAAGTCCTCGGCGGCACTGGTCGATGCGGTGTTCCTGGAGTCGTTCCGTAACCCCCTGCTCGAGTCGCTCGGTGACGGCGCGGTGCTGACATTGCCGAGCGGTGAGCGGTTGGCTATGTCGACCGATTCGTTCGTGGTGCAGCCCATCCGGTTTCCGGGTGGCTCGATCGGCGAACTGGCCGTCCACGGCACCGTCAACGACATCGCCATGGCCGGTGCGGTGCCGCAATGGATTTCGGCCGCGTTCGTGCTCGAAGAGGGTTTTTCGATCGCCGAGTTGAAGGGGATCGTCGCGGACATGGCGGCGGCAGCCACCGCGGCGGGCGTGCAGATCGTCACCGGGGACACCAAGGTGGTTCCCAGGGGCGCGGCCGACGGCCTGTTCATCACCACCACCGGGATCGGTGTCATTCCGGCCGACCGGCAACTGTCGGCGGAGTCGGTGCGCGTCGGCGACAAGGTGCTGTTGTCGGGGTCGATGGGCGACCACGGGATGGCGGTGATGTTGGCGCGCGGGGATCTGGCCATCGAAGCTGACATCCACTCCGACACCGCATCAGTCAGTCCGCTGGTGGAGTTGCTGTTGTGCGCCGCACCATCCACCCGGTGGCTGCGCGACCCGACCCGCGGTGGCGTGGCCACCGTGTGCAACGAGTTGGCCCAGGCCTGCGGTCTGGCGGTGCTCCTGGCGGAAGACCAGATGCCGGTGCGCCCGATGGTCAAGGGCGCCTGCGAACTGCTCGGCATCGATCCGCTCTATGTCGCCAACGAGGGCAAGTTCATCGCAGTTGTCGCACCCGAGGAAGCCGAGGCGGGGCTTGCCGCACTGCGTTCGCATCCGCTGGGTGTTGATGCTGCCGAAATCGGGCAGATAGTAGCCGAGCCCGCCGAGAGCGTCGTGGTGCGAACCGCGTTCGGCGGATCGCGGATGGTCGACATGCTGGTCGGCGACCCGCTGCCGCGGATCTGTTGAGGAATTCCGGGTAAACCGGGCTTTGTTACAAGAAGGAGTTGACTGGAAATGTGTCTTGGAGTTCCGGGGCGAATCGTGGAGATCACCGATGCCGCTAACCATTTAGCCAAGGTCGACGTCAGTGGCGTGCAGCGCGCCATCAGCGTGCGACTCCTGGAAGACATGCCGAAAATCGACGAATGGGTGCTGGTTCACGTCGGATTCGCCATGTCCAGAATCGACGAGACCGAGGCGATGCTGACGCTCGCGGCTATGAAGAAGCTCGGCGAACTCTATGACAGTGAGATAGAAGCTTTCGACACCACCGCCATCGTTTAGCTGGCTACTCAGTTCCAACCAGGAGGGGACAGACATGGACTTCGTCGAAGATTTTCGTGACCCGGCGGCGGCCCGCAAGCTGCTCGGCGCGATCGACCGCTTGGCCGCTGCCGGCGACGGTGACGAGTACTTCAAATTCATGGAGATTTGCGGTGGGCATACCCACACCATTTACCGGCATGGCATCGAGCACCTGCTGCCGGATAACGTCGAGTTGGTCCACGGCCCGGGTTGTCCGGTCTGCGTGATCCCGATGGGGCGTATCGACGACGCGATGTGGCTTGCCGGCCAACCGGACGTGATCTTCACCTGCTTCGGCGACATGATGCGGGTTCCGGGATCCAACGGGAGCCTGCTCGACGCCAAAGCGCGCGGTGCCGATGTGCGCTTCGTCTACTCACCGCTGGATGCCCTCAAGATAGCGATCGATAATCCAGAGAAACATGTGGTGTTCTTCGGCATCGGCTTCGAGACCACCGCGCCGTCCACCGCGGTGACATTGGTGCGCGCGCGGGAGCTGGACGTGTCCAATTTCAGTGTGTTCTGCAACCACGTGATGATCATTCCGCCGATCAAGGCGATCCTGGAATCGCCGGATCTGAGGCTGGACGGCTTCATCGGACCGGGGCACACGTCGACGGTCGTCGGGATCCGGCCCTACCGGTTCGTGTCCGAGGTGTACAAAACCCCCCTCGTGGTCGCCGGGTTCGAGCCGCTGGACCTCATCGCCTCTGTCGCGATGCTGCTGAGCCAGATCCGGGAGGGCCGCTGTGAGGTGGAGAATCAATACTCCCGAGTCGTGCCCGATCGCGGCAACCCGGCGGCGTTGACGTTGATGGCGAACGTGTTCGAGCTGCGCCCACACTTCGAGTGGCGTGGCCTAGGTTTCATTTCGCAGAGCGCGCTGAAGATCAACGACAACTTCGCGGAGTTCGATGCCGAACTGCTCTTCGACATGCCCGGCATTCGAGTTGCCGACCCGAAGGCCTGCCAATGCGGCGAAGTCCTCAAGGGCGTGCTCAAGCCGTGGGAGTGCAAAGTATTCGGCACCGCGTGCACCCCGGAGACCCCGATCGGGACGTGCATGGTCTCGCCCGAGGGGGCGTGTGCGGCCTACTACAACTTCGGCCGGATGCACCGCGACGCCGTCAAGCTCGCGGAGCCCGCGCCAGCGTGACAGTGGCGGCCTCAACCGCTGACAACAGGGCCAGCCGGGACGTTCCGGGAACCGAACTGTTCGCCCGCTACGCCTACGCGCCGAATGCGCTGGGCTACTGCGGCCCGCCGTTGGGCGTCACACTGCGAGACGGGTCAGTCGATGCCGTACGTGCGGCCGCCACGACGTTTTCCGGTGTCTGGCCATACCTGCGGGTGTTGTCGCGAATGACCGGGATCGCCGACCCATTGGATTACCGGCTCGTCGAGTCGTACTGGCTCGGCGGTGGTGTCGGCGCCGATCTCGAGCCGGGTCAGTTCACCCGAGAATTACTGGACATCATCGGCCCCCGCGCGGGCGGCTACTGGTCACATCTCGGCCCGGATCTGGCGTGCGAGGCGGCCGCCAACCATTGCTTTCACGTATTCGGTGTCTATCCGTGGTCACGCCTGCTCGGCCGGGGTATGGACGCCCCACCGCTGAACGTCCTGGATAGCTGTCGAATAACTTGGGCGACAGTGCTTTCCCGTTCGAAAAATACCATTGAGGTATCCGGGCGGGAGCTGACCTGGAGCGGCCACGAACTCGGGTTGTCCGAACCTTCCACGCGGCAACTGCAAGTATCCGTCGACGGCTACAGCGCTGTCCCCGACGTGGCTGCGGGCGACGAGGTCGCGGTGCACTGGGGCCGGTTGTGTGGCCGGCTGCGTCCTGAGCAGATTCGGGCGTTGGCCGACAGCACGGCCCGCCAACTGCAGGTCACCAATCAGCGGCTCGCGCGCGGCTAACCTTCGACCGTGGCTGGCGCGGTCCACCTTTCCTCGATACGGCCGCAGCGCCAGACCAGTATGGCGATCGCCCAGGTGACGACGAACATGCCGACGATGACGTATCCGATGGTGTTGAGGTCGATGCCGGCGACCCAGTCCCAGAATGCGCCGTCCCAGCCAAGCTGATCGGCCAGCAGTCCCAGCAATTCGACACTGCCGATGAGCAACGCGACGACAACCGACAGCCCGGTGATGGTGATGTTGTAGTAGACCTTGCGCACCGGGTTGGAAAAGGCCCAGCCGTAGGCGAAGTTCATGAACGAACCGTCGACGGTGTCGAGCAGGCACATACCGGCGGTAAACAGAATGGGCAGACACAGGATGGCGTACCAGGGCAGGCCGGCAGCGGAGCTGGTGCCGGCCAGTACGAGCAGAGCGACCTCGGTGGCGGTGTCGAATCCGAGGCCGAACAATATGCCGATCGGGTACATGTGCCAGGACTTGGTGATCGATTTGGTGAAGCGGCCGAGGAATCGGTTGAGCAGTCCACGGTTGTCCAGCTGCGCTTCGAACTCGGTCTCGTCAAAGCTGCCGCGGCGCATCCGGGCGAAGACGCGCAGGATTCCGGCCAGAATGATCACGTTGAGGATGGCGATCAGGTAGAGGAACAGCCCGGAAACACCGGTGCCGATCAGGCCGGTGTAGTGGTGCAGCGTCGAGGAATCGTCTTGGACCGGCCCGACGACAGCCTTGACCCCGATCGCCAGCAGCACCGCCAGCACGAAGACGACGCTGGAGTGTCCCAGCGAGAAGAAGAATCCGACGCCCAGCGGGCGCTGCCCGTCGCTCATCAGCTTGCGGGTGGTGTTATCGATGGCGGCGATGTGGTCGGCGTCGAACGCGTGCCGCATACCCAGGAGGTACGCGGTGAACCCGATGCCGATCCCGAACGCTTCACCGCCGACGCTGAAGTGGGCCGGCTCGACGACGAAGACCAGGGTGATCCAGCCGATCAGGTGCAGCGCGACGATCACCGCGAACATCGCTGCCAGCCGCAACCACTCCTGGCCCGTCAGGAAGCTGCGCAGCTTGGACGGCGACGCTGACGGCCTCAACGACGGCTCCCGATCGTCAGCAGCGGTGGCCATGTCGGGCCCCTTCCAGCGGTACGCAGAGAAGGTTCAGCAGCCACGACGGTAACTTGTGTGACAGAACGGATGCAGGTCTTTCGCAGGAATCACTATCCGCTTTTCCGGGTGTGGTGATCCCGTGCAGCGCGCACACTGTACAGATGACTCCCAAGCCGTCAACACTGGACCCGGCTGTCGTCGAGCGGATCGGTGAGTTGCTCCGCGCCCACGGGCTGCGGCGGATGGTGTCGCGGATCGCGGTATTGGCGGTGCTCGAGCCGGTGCACGGGCACCTGTCCGTGGCGGAGATCCACCAGCGGCTGCGCGAGTCGGCCGGTGACGGAGACCAGCCCCCGGACCTGGCGACCGTCTACCGAACGGCGACCACCCTGGTTGATCAGTGTGTCCTGCACGCATTGACCCTCGACAGCGGCGTCACCACTTACGGACTGGCCACCGACCCGCACCATCACGCGGTGTGCACCCGATGCGGCTCGATCATCGAAGTACCCGCACAGCGACTGACCGCCGCATTGGAACAGGCAAGTGCGGGAAGTTCATTCACCTTGTCCGAGCGAGCTGGCCTGACACTGCACGGCCTATGCCCGCGGTGCCAGCCCGGCGACCAGGCCGTCAGCTTGTAGCCACCGCGACCACCGAAGCTCATGTCGCGGTGGGTGGACCACTCTCGCCCCGGCGGAGCAATTCCAGACCGGCCATCGCCGCGTCAGCGCCGGCCCGATCCGTCTTTTCGATCGCAAAACCCATGTGGATGATGACCCAGTCACCGGGGTTGAACGTCGCCTCCGGCATCATGCCGATGTTGACCTTGCGGTTCGCGCCCACGACGTCGACCAGCATCAGTTGTCCCTCGTAACCGTCGAGCATCCGGACCACCTGACCGGGAATCCCCAAGCACATACTTCACACCTTCCCTACCGGCTCCGCCTGAAGCATCGCCACCGCCGACTCGACCGCTGTCACTGCATCCGGCACCGCCGCTCGGACCGGGTCACTGAGACCGATCCCGTCGCCGACGTCGGCGACTTCACACCCGACCACGATGGTGCGCGGCGGAGCACCACCCAGCGCGCGAAGGCTGGCGAAGACCGTCGCCGGATCCATGCCATGTGCATCGAGTGCCGCTGTGGCGCCCAGCGACTCGTGGTCGGCCTCAAAGATCCGCACCGTCCCGGGCGAACCCCGATCGGGCACAGCATCGACGAGGACCAGCGCGTCCCAGTCGTCGAGCAGGTCGTAGGCCAGATGCAGGCCACCGATACCGTAATCGACGGCACGTACTTGCTCCGATCCGGCGAGTCGGGCGGACACCTGACGCAGCACCTCGGGCCCGAAGCCGTCGTCACTGAGGAAGATATTGCCGATGCCGGCTACCAGGATGCGGGGGGCCATCACGTCGCCGGATCGGCTACATCCGCCGAATCTTGAGATAGCGCCGCGCATCCGGAATCGACCGCAACCCCAGCGCTAACCCTCCGACGGCGAACAGCCCTACGACGACAATGGTCACCCAACCTATCCCCTCTGCGATGTTCATCATGAACTCCTTCCCGGACCGGTTTGTTGTACTTCGAGCGGTTCGACTTCCTCAGGTGCGAAATACAGGGAACGGCCGTACAAGTCGTACATATCGGCCGATACATCGTCATCGACGACGACACCAATATGGTGGTTGCCGTCGACGTCCTCGTGCACCGACGTGACATGCGCGGTCTTTCCCGCAAAGAACAGGTCCTGCGCATCGGCGCGTCGCCCCGGATGCAGCCGCACCCGGCTGCCGCATGCCACCCGCACGCCGTTCACCAGCACCGCGTCGACACCCGGGCGTACCGCGTTGTCGGCCACCGGTTCCCACCACCCCACGCCGTCGGGTATTTCCGGTATCAGGCCGGCGACCCGGTGCGGATCGCGCAGCACGCCGTGCATACGCTGCATCGCCTCCGGTGACATCGCGTCGCAGCGGTCGATGATTTGTGCAGCGAGCGGATCGGTGGCGCGGGCCTGCGCCTTCTCATCGTCGGTCATGGTCATCACCCGCAGGGTGAGGATTTCGTCGATCTCGGTGGAGTCATACAGCGCGCCGTCGCTCTGCTCGGCGATCTCAGGATGGTCGTAGAGAATTATCGGTGAGATCAGCAGCAGATCACGCTCGCCAGGCGCACCGGCCAGTACCGGGAAGCAGCGATGCTGTTCGCAGCGGGCCGCCGCAGCCTCGGCACGAACGGGCGGCTCCAGCAGTGAGATGAACTCGCCGCCAATGGCTTCGGCGATAAGGTGCGTACCGATCAGCGATCGGGCGATGGCGTCATCCTTGTCGACCGCAGCCGCGCCGGTGTTGTGTACGGCGACGGTGACCCGGTCCAGACCATCAACGCGTTCGACGCAGACAGTCAACTCCGCGCTGACCTCGCGGCGGGTGCGTACCAACCTGCCACCGTCGACCGCTTCGATATCCGTTCCCCCCGCCACCGCCACCGGCAGTGTCCGCGGTCGCATTGAGTCGGCGAGTTCGTAAGGCCCAAAAGATAATTCAATTTCGGTGGCCTCGTCCCAGGACAGGTACGATCCCAACGCAGTGGTCAGCTCGTCGACCGACTCGAAGCGCCCGCCGCCGGTGTCGCGTTCGACCCCGCGGCGCTGCAATTGCAGGAACCGCACCACCAGCGTGATCGCATCCGCACCTTCGACGAGGAACTGTGTCGAGAGGCTGTCGTCCTCGCCGATGCCCGCGTCCGCCGCGCCACGCGGACCTAGAACCCCGAATTGCCAACGGCACTGGTTCTTGCGCGACGTCGCCCGGTACGGGTAGAGCAGGTAGCCCTCGTAGAGCACGGCGTCGGCGATGGTGCGGGCCCGCTCCCAGTTGGCGCTCACCGGACCTCCTCGTGGACCTCGGCCAGCAGTGCGGTGACCGCCTCATCGACATCCATGAGTCCGCGCGCCGACTTGTACGCGGCCAGCGCCGAGACGGTGTCGTGCTCCAACCGCACCCATCCGCTGCTCGGGTAGTGCTGGGTGATCAGGTCGCCCCACACGGTCACCGGCATGCGGTAGCGGTCCTCGCGGTCCCACGGCACCTGCTGCACCGAAAAGCCACGCGGGCCTGCCCGAAATACCGTTCCACTGAACAGGAACTGCAACGGCACGACGCCGTCGCGCAGCGCATGCAGGTACTTGGCGCCGGCGACCTCGAAGTCGTAGGTGCACTCCAGCGGAAGCACTACCTCGGTGGCGCCGGTGAACCCCTGCACCATCGTCGCGGAGTGTTGCCACAGAAAGGTGCGCTGGGTGGTCACCCAGCGTTCCCGCGGTCCGAACAGGTCAGCCATGCCGGCGGCTTCCTCGTCGGAGTAGACGCGCCGCAACGGTTCGAAGCGAATCTGGCAGCGCAACGCGATGGCATGCACCGGTTCGTCGCCGGACGCCGTGACACCGATTCGGGCGGTCAGTATCGGGGTGACCGTGTACGGCTCCGGGGCCACGTCGATAACCTTGAACGTGAGATCCGCGGTCGGCCCGGCCTGGTCGGTCATGGTTGGCGTTCCTTACTGCGTGCGATGAGCTTCGCGAAGAAGTCGTCGATGAACGCGCGCGCCTCCTGGCCGCCGTCGAAGCCGCGCCACAACGTCCGTAGCTTGCCGACGAACTCGAAGCAGGCGTCTACCGGGACCAGGTAGCAGTCGGGATCTCCTTCATCTGGAACCCGCACCAGCAGCGCCTCGACGTCATCGACCAGCAGGCCCACCCGCGAGTCGGCGGCGCTGATCTCGTTCCACGCGTCCAGGTCAAGCTCCGACTCGGTGGCTCCTGCCGGGCCCGGGTATAACGCGATGGTGCGATCCTGCGTGGAGTTGCGGAGGAAGAACGCCAACCCGACGGGGATCTGCAACGCCTCCCACCCGCGGCGGTCCAGGGCGAAGCCGGGAAACCGCAGATAGCGGTCCGGGACTGCGCGGTACTTCATCTCGGCCTGGGAGTCGGTGAACAGCAGATAGCAGGGCCGGCAGGCACACAGCAATTGCCGGCCCGCGACGTTCGCAACGTGCTGATGCTCCTCGGTGATGGGTTCGGAGCACATTTCGCACCGGTGACCTGCCGGCTGGGACGCCCTGCGGTTGCTGGTGATGCGGGACAGGACGTCGTAGGGACTCGTCACGCCGACGCGCCCATAGGTTCAGCGGAGACTGCGATGGACCACACGCCGTCGCGGACCAACAGCGGCATGGGCTCCAGGTGGGAGTCTGGGTGGTCAACGCCGGCGCCCGCGTGCACGACATCGAAATGGCTACGACACCGCGGACAGCGCAGTACCAGGTCCTTGCTTGTCATTGGACGATGCAGCACGGCGCCGGCCAGGGATCCGTCGCACGTCGGGCAGTGGTCGCGGTAGGCGTACAGCGCGTCACCGACCCGGCAGGCCAGTACCGTGGTTTCGGCGATGAGGAAGCCACCGACCTCCCCGGGCACCAAATCGGCCAGGTCGGGCACCTGATGCCAGGTGGGCCGAGCCCCACCCTTGGCATGAATCTTGCTCAGTAATGATTCGGCCGGAATCACCGGCGCTGCAGAGGAGTGCCCATGCTCTTGCACGCCGGCGACGACTTCAATCGACGAAATCTCGGGGGCTGCGGCACGTACCGCATCCTCGATGGTGAGTTCCAATGTCGCCGCCGACGACGGACAGCTGCTGCAGCTGCCGAGGAACTGCAGCCGGACCGTGTCACCGTCCACCTCGAGCAGGTCGACGTCGCCACCGTGCGAACCCAGGTACGGCCGGACACTGTCCAGCGCGTCGGAGATCCGGCGGTGGATGTCGTGCGGGTGCAGCCCATGCACCAGCAACAGGCTAGCCACCAAGTCGTCGGCGGCCAGCCTGTCGAGGATGCCGGGGGCTGCCGCCTCGCCGACCAGCACCATGATCCGGTCCAGACCGGCTCCGTAGACTTCGGCGACCTCACTGACCAGCTGTTCAGCTCGCTCCCGCATGGCCGTCCCACCCGCCGAGGTCGCGTCCAGCAGCGACTGAATCCGATCACCCGCCGCGCGCCACTGCCCGTCCGCCGGAGATTGCTCCGGGCGCTCATCCGGCACGCGTTTACTCCGCGCCGGCGGACTGGGTGGGTGAGTGCAGCCGCTCCAGTGTCTTGCCCTTGCCGAGATACATGTGCACTCCGCATGGCAGGCACGGGTCGAAGCTACGCACGGTCCGCATGATGTCGATGCCCTTGAAGTGCTCCCGATCGTTCTCCTCGAAGATCGGCTGGCCCTGCACGGCGTCCTCGTAGGGCCCCGGGGTGCCGAAGCTGTCCCGCGGACTCGCGTTCCATGGCGTCGGCGGATACGGGTGGTAGTTGGCGATCTTGCCGTCGCGGATCACCATGTGGTGGCTGAGCACCCCGCGCACAGCCTCAGTGAAACCGCAGCCGATACCCTCGTCGGGCACCTCGAACTTCTCCCAGGTCTTGGTGCGCCCGGCACGGATCTCCACCAGCGCCTTCTCGGCGAAGTGCAGCGCGCACGCCGCGGCGTAGGCCTGGAAGTAGCTCCGCGCCCGGTCACGCTCAAGTGTGTTGCTGCCGTGCACCGGAATCTTCCACTCCAGTTCGACCGGACCCTTGAGCGCGGTCTTGGGGAGGTTGATCTGCACACTGTGGCCGGTGGCCTTGACGTAGCCGATGTCGACCAGCCCCGACAACGCGGTCGACCACAGCCGGGCCAGCGGGCCACCGCCGGTGTCCAGCGCGAGGTGATCCTTCCCGTCGAACCAGCGCGGCGACATCACCCAGCTGTACTTGTCCTCCAGGTCGCGTTTCTGCGGACGCGGGTTCGTGTGCTGGTTCCACGGGTGCCGCCGGTCCACCGGATTGCCCAGCGGGTCGTTCTTGACGAACATCTCCTGATCAGTCCAGTCCTCGTAATACGAACTGCCCAAAAGGATCCGGATACCCAGGTTGATATCCACCAGCGAGTTGGTGACCAGTTTGCCGTCGACGACGATGCCGGGCGTGACGAACATCTTGCGGCCCCACGTCTCCATGTCTTTATAGGCGAAGTTGCAATAGTCCGGGTCCTGGAAGGAGCCCCAGCAGTTCAGCAGGGTGCGGCGCAGACCGACCTGCTCATAACCGGGCAGCGCGTCATAGAAGAAGTCGAACAGGTCGTCGTGCATGGGCACGACCCTCTTCATGAACTCGACGTAGCGCATCAGCCGGGTGATGTAGTCGGTCATCAGCTGAATAGTCGCCACCGTGCCGACGCCTCCCGGGTACAGCGTGGACGGATGGACATGGCGGCCCTCCATCAGGCAGAACATCTCCCGCGTCGAACGGCTGACTTGCAGCGCTTCCCGGTAAAATTCGCCACTGAACGGGTTGAGCGAGCGCATGATGTCGGCGATCGTCCGGTACCCGTGGGCGTCGGAGTGCGGCGCCAGGGTGTTCTCGGCTTTGGCCAGCACGCCGGGGTTGGTTTCCTTGACCATCCTCTCGCAGAAATCCACCCCGACCAGGTTCTCCTGGAATATGCAGTGGTCGAACATGTATTCCGCGGCTTCGCCGAGGTTGACGATCCACTCGGCCAGGTGTGGCGGCTTGACGCCGTAGGCCATGTTCTGTGCGTAGCACGAACACGTGGCGTGGTTGTCACCGCAGATCCCGCAGATGCGGCTGGTGATGAAGTGCGAGTCGCGGGGGTCCTTACCCTTCATGAATATCGAGTAGCCGCGGAAGATCGACGACGTGGAATTGCACTCGACCACCTGGCGGTTCTCGAAGTCGATCTTGGTGTAAATGCCGAGGCTGCCGACGATCCGGGTGATCGGGTCCCAGGCCATCTCGACGAGTTCACCGGGTTCGCGCTTGCTGTGGGACGGCTTGGGAATGATCGTTGTCATCGTGAATTCGCTCTCTATCGTCAGGTCGGGGGGTGTCCGGGGAGTTACCAGGTGCGCTTGGCGCCGGTGGTGAGCTTGTCACCGCTGTGCCGCCAGCGCGGCTCCTTGTCAAGGGTGTGCGCCGTGATGCGACGCATGGGGCGGATAAACGAGCCGTACAGCCCCGACGCCATGGACGAGACGTGGGCGCCCGGCGGTTCGTCCATGAACGGCATGAACTTGTCCGGGAACCCGGGCATGGTGCAGCCGATGCAGATACCACCGACGTTGGGACAGCCACCCATGCCGTTCATCCAGCCGCGTTTGGGCACATTGCATTTGACGACCGGGCCCCAGCAGCCCAGTTTGACCAGGCAGAGCGGTGAACCGTACTCGGTGGCGAACTGGCCCTGCTCGTAGTAACTGCCCCGGTCGCAACCTTCGTGCACGGTCGCGCCGAACAACCACTGTGGCCGCAGTTCTTCGTCGAGCGGGATCATCGGCGCCTGACCGGTGGCCATATACAGCAAATAGGTCAGCGTTTCGGACAGGTTGTCGGGCTGGATCGGGCAGCCGGGGACGCAGACGATCGGGATTCCGGCCTTGCTCTTCCAGTCCCAGCCCAGGTAATCGGGCACACCCATCGCTCCGGTCGGGTTGCCCGCCATCGCGTGGATGCCGCCATAGTAGGAGCAGGTGCCGGCGCAAACGATCGCAGTCGCCTTGGGAGCCAGGCGGTCCAGCCACTCACTTGTCGTCATCGGCTGGTCAGTTCCCGGTTTGTTGCCGAACCCGGACCAGTAGCCACCTTCGTCGTGCAATTTCTCATTGGGAATCGAGCCTTCGACGACGAGCACAAACGGCTCGAGTTCACCACGGTCGGCTTTATGGAACCACTCCAGGAAATCGTCGGCCCCGCCCTCGGGTCCACATTCGAAGTCGATCAGCGGCCAGTGCATGGCGATGTTGGGGAGTCCGGGAAGGGCGCCGAGCGCGATCTCCTCGATGCTGGGCTGGGTGGCGGCGGTCAAGGACACCGAATCGCCGTCACAACTCAAACCCGCATTGATCCATAGCACGTGGATCAAGGTTTCTTCCGCTTTGATTGCTGCTTCCGTTGGCATTACTGCAGCTTTCCGGGACCGCACTCAGACCCCTGACACCGCTGGGGCCGACCTTCGGTCCGCTTGCGCGGCGCTAGAACTGTGTTTACCGTCACAGTCAGCCGTTGTCAACGATCAAGCAGCAAAATTCGGCGGCTCGCTTCGACTATCCCGAATCCGCTCTTTTCCGGTCGTCGGTCCGGTAGCCTGATTGCGCTCCGACGATCATGAGTTGCCCACTGCCGCATGGGCAGAAGGCGATTCGATTGTTATGCATCAATCGCAACGGGGCGTCATGCAAATCAGTTGCATCTGGCCGGACACCACTGCCGGAATACGGGTGTCCGGCAAACTCAAGCCGGGGCGTCTGTCACGAACCGCCGTAGCCAACCGAACCAGGCGTCCATGCCGGCGCCGGTCTGTGCACTCACCGGCAGAATCGTCGCCGTCGGGTTGACCTCGCGAACGTGGGCGATGTAGGCGTCGACATCAACGTCGAGATACGGCACCAGGTCGATCTTGTTGAGCAGCACCACGTCGACCGCGCGGAACATCACCGGGTACTTGAGCGGTTTGTCCTCGCCCTCTGTGACCGAGTAGACCATCGCCTTCGCGTGCTCACCGACGTCGAATTCGGCCGGACAGACCAGATTCCCGACGTTTTCGATGACGACAAGGTCGAGGGTGGTCAGGTCCAGGCCGCGCAGCGCACGGTTGACCATCGGCGCGTCGAGGTGGCATTCACCGCCGAAACCGTTGCTGGTGTTCAGCAGGGACACCTGCGCGCCGCGGCCGCCGAGCTTGGCCGCATCAAGGTCGGTGGCGATATCGCCCTCGACCACCCCGATCGCAACCTCGCCGGCAAACTCGTCCAGGGTGGCCGCCAGCACCGTCGTCTTGCCCGATCCCGGCGAGCTCATCAGGTTCAGTGCACGAATCCCGTTGCTGTCGAACGCGTCCCGGTTGTAGCCGGCCCGCAGGTCGTTCTCGGCGAAGATTGACTCCAGCACGTCGATCCGCCGGGCACCGGTGTCGTAGCCGCTGTGATCCCCGTGCTCGTGCTCGTGATCCGCGTGATCGTGCTCGTGGGTGTGCACTGTGCCGTCATCGTGTCGATGAAATCTGCCCATCGGTCTGTACCTTTCACGAAGTCCTTAAGAAACATCCAACGATGTCACCTGAAACTCGTTGCCGCGCAACACCTCGACATCGGCGCTCTCGCAGTGCGGGCACAACAACGACCATCGCGAGGTGATCTCTGAATGCCGGTCGCACGAACGGCACTGCACCTCAGCGGTAACGAACTCGAGTTCGAGTTCGGCGTCGGGCATGTCCACGTGATCGCGGATCAATGTCCAGCAGAACGACAGCGCTTCGGGAACCACTTGACGAAGAGCGCCGATCTGGACCCGGACGATGTCGACGTGTTGGCCGTCGGCGTACGGTTTGACCACCCCGACGATCGCCTCACACAGCGACAGTTCATGCACTGCTCGTCACCTCGCACCGATGGCTAGGCCCATGGGCACCGTTTTACACCTAGGACTGCCGGAAGGGGACGGATCGGGCCGGTTACACGGTGACGGGCGTGACGGGCACCGGTGACCTGCTCGGCGTTCGGCCCCGGGCGATCCGATGGGAGGCCGCCGCGGCCAGCCCGCCCAGGCCAGCTCCGGCCAGCACTGACACACCGGTGTGGGCCAGCACCACGAACCCGAACACCGCGGCTACCGCCAGCAGCATGCATCGCACCGGTGTCCACCGGGCGGGACCGCCGAGCCGGGTCGCCACCAACATGCCCAGCACCAGCGCAACGGCATGCCCGACGTCGGTGAAATCGGCACACAGCGCGGCGCTGCCCACCGCCACCGCCAGCCACCAGCCGATCCATACCGGGCGCCACCGCCGCGGAATGGCCGCGGTCAGCGCGCCGAACACCGCAGCCGCGCCGTAACTCATCCCCACGTCACGGGCGGACGCGATGGTCCACGGCAGCCAACCGAACCTGACCGCCGTTGCCAGGCCGGCCGCCACCAGCAGGGTCGCACCGATATGACCGGCAGCGAAAACCACGGCCAGTCGGCCGCTGCGCCAGAGTAACTCGGCCAGTGCGAGCAGGCAGACCAGCCCCGGTAGCCAGAGGTATATCGGACCGCTGTCCGCGTCGATGACGAACGCACTGCTCAGCAGGGTGCCGAACCGGCCGTTACCGAGGTTGTCCAGGTTGGTGCTGGCTTCGCTGACGATGTGGTCCCGCGTCCTCGGCGCGATCAACAGCAACGTGGTGGCAGTGGTCGCCACCGTCACCGCATATGCGACGGTGAATCGCACCCGTACCAACCGCGACAACACGTTCCATAACATTGCGGTAACACTATGCTCGCGAATCCCCAGCGGTATTCCGGACGCCGTCTGGCAACTCCCTGCGGGTTTCGAGGCGGTACATCGCCAGATCCGGCGGAACCCCGGTGATCTTGGCCCCGAACACCTGCCGTCGCACCCGCTTGGCCACCACGCCCAGGGCATCCAGGTCGGGCTGCGGAATTCGCTCCAGGGTTGCACCGGACACCATGACGCCGCCCCGAACAGCACGCTCCATCACCCTGGCCGCGATGTTGACGTCCACCCCGAGCCAGTCGTCGGCCAGCCGATGCGGCCGGCCGGTGTGGATGCCGGCGCGCATACGGGGCGTGTATCCCCGCACCTCGACGGATGCGATCGCGTCGTGCGCCTCCAGCACCGCACCGACGGCGAGCAGCGGATCTCGGAACACCGCCATGATGCCGTCGCCCATCCGTTTGACGATCCGCCCACCGACGTCCAGCAGTGGCGGTTCCACCACCTGTGCCACTCGCCGCAGTAGGGTCAGCGTCGCGTCGTCCCCGGCCTCCAGTGACCACGACGAGAAACCGACGAGATCGGTGAAGACCAGCGTCACATCCGCATTGGCCGGTTCCCCCGACACCCACTCGGTCAGCGCCTGCCAGACCTGCAGCGCACCGAAGCTGACCTCACGCGA
>JBDTKT010000296.1:0-6165 GCA_039935195.1 Mycobacterium sp. | reverse complement strand
CGCGATCGGGAGGCGGCCGCAGAACAGGGGAAAGTGAGCGTGCTGACCCAGTTGCTGGGCGTGCTCGACGACCTCGACCGGGCCCGCAGCCACGGCGATCTGGAGTCGGGCCCGCTGAAGTCGGTGGCCGACAAGCTGACCGAGGCGCTGGGTGCATTGGGCCTGGCGGCGTTCGGCGAGGAAGGCGAGGACTTCAACCCCGATCACCACGAGGCGGTCCAGCACGAAGGAGAGGGTGAGCGTCCGGTGATCGGAGCCGTGCTGCGGCGCGGTTACAAGCTTGGCGAGAAGGTACTGCGACACGCCATGGTCGGGGTCATCGACACCGCCGGGGACACCACTGAGGATAGCGGTGTGGCCGACGACGGCGACACCGCCGAGGAGAACTAGAACTTAAGGAGGTGATGCCCCGTGGCTCAACGTGAATGGGTCGAAAAGGATTTTTACAAGGAGCTGGGTGTCTCCTCCGACGTCAAGCCGGCAGAGATCAAAAGCGCCTACCGCAAGCTGGCCTCTGAACTGCATCCGGACAAGAACCCGGACAACCCTGCGGCATCCGAGCGGTTTAAAGCGGTCTCTGAGGCCTACAGCGTTCTGTCCGACGAGGCCAAGCGCAAGGAGTACGACGAAACCCGACGACTCTTTGCCGGTGGCCGGCGGTTCAACGGCCGCGGCGGCGGCGGCTTCGACGGCGGCGGTGACGGCGCCGACTTCAATCTCAACGACCTGTTCGACCAGGCGGGCCAGGCCGGCGGGGCCAACATCGGCGACCTGTTCGGCGGCCTGTTCGGGCGCGGTGCGCAGCAACGGCCCAGCCGGCCGCGCCGCGGCAACGACTTAGAGACCGAGTCCGAGCTCAGTTTCCTCGAGGCCACCAAGGGCGTGGAGATGCCGTTGCGGCTGACCAGCGCCGCGCCATGCACCAATTGCCACGGCAGCGGTGCCCGGCCGGGCACCAGCCCGCGGGTGTGTTCGGCCTGTAACGGCTCCGGGGTGATCAGCCGCAACCAGGGTGCGTTCGGATTCTCCGAGCCGTGCACCGATTGTCGCGGCAGCGGGTCGCTCATCGAGCACCCGTGCAGCGAGTGCAAGGGAACCGGGCGATCAGCCCGCACGCGAACCATCAACGTGCGGATCCCGCCCGGCGTCGAAGACGGGCAGCGAATCCGGTTGGCCGGCCAGGGCGAAGCCGGGCTGCGGGGGGCGCCGTCGGGCGACCTGTACGTGACCGCGCGGGTGCGCCCGGACAAGGTCTTCAGCCGCGATGGCGACGACCTCACGGTGACGATCCCCGTCAGCTTCAGTGAACTCGCCCTGGGCACCACGCTCTCGGTGCCGACACTGGACGGCAAGGTCGGGGTGCGGGTCCCCAGGGGCACCGCCGACGGCCGAATTCTGCGCGTGCGTGGCCGGGGCGTGCCGAAGCGCGGCGGCGGCAGCGGGGACCTGCTGGTCACCGTCAAGGTCGCGGTCCCACCGAATCTGGAGGGGGAAGCGCAGGAAGCGCTCGAGGCGTACGCGGCGGCCGAACGGTCCAGTGGCTTCGATCCGAGAGGCGGATGGGCGGGTAACCGAGCATGAGCAAGTCGGACAACTCCCGGACGTTCCTGATCTCGGTGGCCGCCGAGCTCGCCGGTATGCACGCGCAGACGCTGCGGACCTACGACCGACTCGGCTTGGTCAGCCCGCGGCGCAGTTCCGGTGGTGGGCGCCGTTATTCAGAGGGCGACGTCGACCTGCTGCGGGAGGTGCAGCGGCTCTCCCACCATGAAGGCGTCAATCTGGCCGGCATCAAACGGATCATCGAGTTGACCAACCAGGTCGAAGCGCTGCAGTTGCGACTCAAGGAGATGGCCGTCGAGTTGCAGATGTCGCGCGCCAACCAACGTCGTGAGCTTGCGTTGCTGCCGAAGAGCACCGCCGTGGTGGTCTGGCGGCCGCGCAGCTAGCTCAGCCGGATGGAGAACTGCGCCACCCCCGGCTCGCCCGGCTGGGCTACCCGGTAGCCGCCGCGGCGCAGCGCGTCGGTGGGTGCGGCCATCGGCTCGAAGCAGATCACGTCTTCGGTGCCGGGGGCGAAGATCTGCGCGGCCGGGTAGCCCTCGTCGAAGCACACCTCGATACGCCGGTCGCCGCCGGAGACCGCGAAGACTGCACCGGGTGCAACCTCGTCGTAGCCGTCGTCGAGCACTGTGTCGCCCAGCAGTTCGGCAGTCGACGGCCGGGGTGCCGTCGCTCCGGTCGGGATGCCGCGGCTGTCGACCGCGCGGGACCGCATCGCCGGAGCCTCGATCCGCCACTGTGCCCGGGGTACATCCGGAAGCTGCAGGTAGGGGTGGAACCCGAAGCACATCGGCACCCGCGCGCCGGTGGTGGCGGTGACGGTGGTCCGTACGGTGAGGGTGCGGTCGGCCAGGGTGACCGCCACGCTCAGCAGGTGCGGGAATGGGAAGGAGGCCAGCAGTTCCGGCCGTGAACCGAAGTCCAACTCGGCGGTGAGCGCCGACTCCAGCCGGGTGGTCACCCGCCAGTCCGGGTAGCCGGCCAGGGTGCCGTGAATGGGCGCCCCGTGCTCGTCGGCGCGGACGCCGCCGCTGCCCGGGATGAGGGTGACGACGGCAGTGTCGTCCGAGCCGGCTAGACCGGCCAGGCCGTAGCTGTTGCCGCTCAAGCGATTCGCCCACGGGTACAGGATGGGAATGCCCATGGTCTTGTGGGAGGCAACGTAGGCCGCCAGGCCGCGGCGCTGACCGAGCAGTTCAACGCCGTCGTCGGACAGTGAGGTGCCGATCATGCCGGCATTGGGAACGAACGCCGCGGTCAGCGGTGACGACGGATCTCGCAGGGTGATGATCTCCATCTCGGCCATCACCGGATTCTGTCACAGTCAGTCCGATAACGGATCATGTTGAATTCGTTGCGGTGGTGCGCCTTTGGCGATCAGTGCCGCTTTGGTGACGCGAGTCATCTCCGGACCGCCGCAGATCAGGATCTGCCGATCACCCCAGTTGCCATAGCGAGTGATGACGTCCGGCAGCCGCCCGGTTTGACGTACGTGCAGTCCCCGCGGCGGTGTCGCGTCGGGGTAGTCGGCGGCCCAGTCCGGGTCACCGGCGTACTCCGACACCGGGGTCACCGACAACCATGGGCTGTGCGCGGCGATCTCCCACAGGGTGGGCAGGTCGTGGAGCTCGCACGGGTAGCGGCCGCCGAAGAACAGGTGTGTGCGCGGGTTGACGCCCCACCGGGTCAGATCCATGATGATCGCCCGCAGCGGCGCCAGGCCGCTGCTGCCCGCCACCATCAGGACGTCCCCGCCGTCCCGGTCGACGTGCATTCCGCCGTGCGGGCTGGACAGCCGCCACCGGTCGCCCGGCCAGGTCTCGTTGACGATCGCGGTGCTGACCATGCCACCGGAGACCGAGTGCACGTGGAACTCGATCGCACCCGTGTCGTCGGCGGGCATGGCCGGGCTCAGGTACCGCCACAGCCGGGGGCACTGCGGCACCTCGACCTTGACGTACTGCCCGGGGTGATAGGGCAGCGGGCGGTCCAGTTGCAGCCGGACTACACCCAGGTCCCGGGAGACCCGGTGGTACTCGACCACCGTGCCCTCCCACCACGAGGGGCCTTGCTCGGCGTCGGCCGCACCGCTCATCACCCCGGTGATCAGGTTGAGCGATTCGCGGGCGGCCGTTTCGACGGCATCGGTCCAGGCGTCGGCCAGCCGCTCACGCAGCGCCATGAGCAGCACTTGGGCCAACGTGTCGTAATCGCGGTGTGTCACGCCGTATTTGCGATGATCCCGGCCGAGCTGGGCCAGAAACGCGATGGGTTCCTCGGCGCGCTGTGCGACGAGTTCGCTGTACACCCAGCTCATCGCGTGGGCGAACGCGGTGCGCGGCACGTCGAGGTCGGCGGGGAACTTCTCGCGCACCGAGGGGTCGGTGCCGAACCAGCGGCTGAAGAACGACGCCGCCAGGCCGTTCCCGTCGCCCGTCGTTGCGAACGCGTCGTGCAGAACGCGCAGCGCGTCACGGTCATCGAGCCCCACGGCTGCGATCTTATGGCGAGCGAGCGTCAGCGCAGCTGTAGTGCGTCAATCCCGTGGTAGACCACCAGTGCGCCGATCACCACCAGGACGATCGCCAGCAGTGCGGCGTGCTGTTGCGCCAGCCAGTCCTTCAGGCGGGCGAGCGCCGGGCCGAGTCGGTTGCTGGCGATCACGTAGCCAAGCACCGGAATCGTCACCGATGCTCCGGCGACTGCGACGAAGAGCGTGGCCACCGCCCAACTGCTGGTGACCCCTAACCCGGCGCTGCCGATGGACAATCCGGCCGCCGCGCACATGAACAGCACTTCCGGCCGGGCCGCCGCCAGCACGACGGCCGTCAGCACCGCCCGCAGCGGCGTCAACTCGGTGAGCGATCGCAGCCAGCCGGGCATGTCGGCGTGATTGTGCCGCGCTAGCCACCGGTAGACACCGAAGACCACCAGTGCTGTGCCGACGACGATGCGCAGCCACGACGCCCAGGACGGTGGTGTCCGGTGCAACCCGCCCAGCAGACCGGACGCGGTCACGAAGATCGCGGTCAGGATGGCCAGGCCGGCCAGCCAGCCGGCCAGGAATCCCAGGCTCGTCGCTCGGGGGCGCGGCGTCTGCAAAACGAGCACCGCGGGGATGACCGTGAGTGGGGAGAGGGCGATGACAAGCGCCAGCGGGATCAGTCCGGTCAACTCGGTGGTCATCAGGGCACCGTAGCGAAACTGCGCCGGGTCCGGCCAACCACATTAGACTTGAGCGGAACAGACTCAAGCTCACCTGCGTTGAACGATCAGACAAGCTTGTTTCGCCACACCTGACTGGAGGCCTCGTGGACTCTTTCAACCCGACAACCAAGGCTCAGGCCGTTCTGACGTCGGCGTTGCAGGCGGCGACCGCGGCCGGCAACACCGAGATCCGGCCGGCCCACCTGTTGTCGGCGCTGTTGACTCAGAACGACGGTATTGCCGCACCGCTGCTGGAGGCGGTGGGCGTCGACCCGGCAGTCATCCGAACCGAAGCGCAGCGTCTGGTCGAGTTGTCGCCGCAGGTCACCTCCGCCAGTGCGCAGCCGCAGTTGTCCCGGGATTCGCTGGCCGCCATCACCACCGCCCAGCACCTGGCCACCGAGATGGACGATGAATACGTCTCCACCGAACACCTGATGGTGGGCCTGGCCGGCGGGTTGAGCGGCTCCGCCGCCGCAGCCGATTCCGACGTCGCCAAACTGCTCACCGGCCACGGCGCGTCCCCGCAGGCGCTGCGGGAGGCTTTCGTCAAGGTTCGCGGCAGCGCCCGCGTTACCAGCCCGGACCCGGAGACCACCTACCAGGCGCTGGAGAAGTACTCCACCGACCTGACCGCCCTGGCTCGGGCGGGCAAGCTGGACCCGGTCATCGGGCGTGACACCGAGATCCGCCGGGTGGTGCAGGTGCTGAGCCGACGCACCAAGAACAATCCGGTGCTGATCGGCGAACCGGGCGTCGGCAAGACCGCGATCGTCGAGGGACTGGCCCAGCGCATCGTCACCGGCGACGTGCCGGACAGCCTGCGCGACAAGACCGTCGTCTCCCTGGATCTGGGTTCGATGGTGGCCGGCGCCAAGTATCGCGGCGAGTTCGAGGAGCGACTCAAGGCCGTCCTCGACGACATCAAGAACTCCGCCGGGCAGATCATCACCTTCCTCGACGAGTTGCACACGATCGTCGGCGCCGGCGCCACCGGTGAGGGTGCGATGGACGCCGGCAACATGATCAAGCCGATGCTGGCCCGCGGTGAGCTGCGGCTGGTCGGCGCCACCACGCTCGACGAGTACCGCAAGCACATCGAGAAGGACGCCGCGCTGGAGCGTCGCTTCCAGCAGGTGTACGTCGGGGAGCCGTCGGTGGAGGACACCATCGGGATCCTGCGGGGCCTGAAGGACCGCTACGAGGTGCACCACGGGGTGCGGATCACCGACTCGGCGCTGGTCGCCGCGGCCACGCTGTCCGACCGTTTCATCTCCGCCCGGTTCCTGCCGGACAAGGCCATCGACTTGATCGACGAGGCAGCGTCTCGGCTGCGGATGGAGATCGACTCGCGCCCGGTCGAGGTCGACGAGGTCGAGCGCCTGGTGCGCCGGC
>JBDTKT010000295.1:0-8742 GCA_039935195.1 Mycobacterium sp. | reverse complement strand
GTCCAGATGCGGGAGCAGCGCCGCGAACTTGGCCGCCAGCCCGCCCTCGGACTGCCCGGCCTCGACCATCGCGCCAGCATGACAGGCCGTAGATTAAAAGTAAATGTTATTGATTGTCAGCGTCGGAGTCGTGCTGGTGGACTTGATGGCGGGTGAGGGGTGCGTGCTTGCCGGTGTCCAGCACCCGGCGGCCGCTACCGGGTGATGCGGAAGCGTTTGACGCGCGCCGTTGCACCGGATGCCAACGCGACGTGGCTGCTCGGGACGCCGAAGTGCTGTGCCAGTAGCTTGAGAACAGCCCGGTTCGCTGTGCCGTCGATGGCGGGTTCGCGCACGTAGACCGTCAGCGAGCCGTCGACATCGGACTCCACCAGCGGACCTTTGCGATTGCCCGGTTTGACCTTGACCACGACGGTTTCACTGCCGCTCATGGCACCATCCTCGGCCGTGAGCGTGCATAGTTGTACGGACTTTCCCGGCGTGTCGCGTACAACTATGCACGCTCGCGGCCAGGAAAAATCAGCGGGCGACGATCACCGAGGATCCGTGCCCGAACAGCCCCTGGTTGGCGGTGACGCCGACCCTGGCGCCCTCCACCTGGCGACCGGTGGCCTGGCCGCGCAGCTGCCAGGTCAGCTCGCAGACCTGGGCGAGCGCCTGGGCGGGGATCGCCTCGCCGAAGCAGGCCAGGCCGCCCGACGGGTTGACCGGAACCTTCCCGCCGATGGTGGTCGCGCCACTGCGGAGAAGGCCCTCAGCTTCACCTTTAGGGCACAATCCCAAGTGCTCGTACCAATCGAGCTCCAGCGCGGTGGACAAGTCGTAGACCTCGGCCAGGCTCACATCCTCGGGCCCGATACTCGCTTCGGCGTAGGCCGCATCCAGGATCTGGTCCTTGAACACTCGGTCGGACCCCGGCACCACCGCGGTGGAGTCGGTTGCGATGTCCGGTAATTCGGGAAGGTGCTGCGGGTATTGCGGGGTGACGGTGCTGACCGCCCGCACCGACGGCACACCGTCGAGTGAGCCGAGATGCTTGCGGGCGAACTCCGCACTGGCCACGATCAGCGCGGCCGCTCCGTCGGAGGTGGCGCAGATGTCGAGTTGACGTAGCGGGTCGGAGACCACCGGGCTGGCCAGCACGTCGTCGACCGACGATTCCTTGCGGTAGCGGGCATTCGGGTTGGCCAGACCGTGCCGGGAGTTCTTGACCTTCACCTCGGCGAAGTCCTCGGCGGTCGCGCCGTAGAGGTCCATCCGGCGCCGCGCCAGCAGCGCGAAGTACACCGGGTTCATCGCCCCGATCAGGTGGAACCGTTGCCAGTCCGGGTCGCTGCGGCGTTCCCCGCCGACCGGGGCGAACGCGCCCTTGGGGGTGGTGTCGGCACCGATCACCAGCGCCACGTCACAGAAACCGGCCAGGATGTGTGCCCGTGCGCTCTGCAGCGCCTGCGACCCGCTGGCGCACGCGGCGTAGCTCGAGGACACCGGCACCCCGTTCCAGCCGAGCTTCTGGGCGAACGTGGAGCCGGCGATGAAACCCGGGTAGCCGTTGCGGATGGTGTCGGCGCCGGCTACCAGCTGGATCTGCCGCCAGCCGAGGCCGGCTTCGGCCAACGCGGCGCGGGCGGCGACGACCCCGTACTCGGTGAAGTCCCGGCCCCACTTGCCCCACGGGTGCATGCCGGCACCCAGGATGTACAGCGGTTCGGGACTCATTCCGGGATCCTCCAGGCGTAGACGATGCGCTCGATGCCGTCGTCGTCGATGAACAGCGGCATGGTGGCCAGCTCCATCTCCATGCCGACTTTTAGGTCCGCGGCCAGCGTGCCCTCAACCACCTTGCCCAGGACGATCAGGCCCTCGGCGGCCAGTTCCACCGCGGCGATTGCGAACGGCTCGAACGGATCCGGCGCCGGGTACGGGGAGGGCGGGGGGTAGCGGTTTTCGGTATAGCTCCACACCGTGCCGCGGCGAGACAGTGCAACGAGTTCGAGGACGTCGCTGTCACATGCGGGGTTAGGGCAGTTGTTGGCGCGCGGCGGGAACACGTAGGTGCCGCACTGTGGGCATTTCCCGCCGATCAGGTGGGGGAGACCGGCCTCGTCGGTGGCGAACCACCCGTCAATCGCCGGTTGGGTAGCTGCTTCTGGCACGCGCTCAGCGTACCGACAACAACAGCAATACTGAAACGTGTTCCAGTTTTGTGCGGTTAGCCTGCAACGTCGGCGCGTACTGACCCGTCATGGTGACCCGAGCGGTGCCTAGAGTGGGACCGTGAGTCCAGCCACGACCGCCGCCGAGAAGGCAGGCACCGTTAAGTCCGCCGGCAAAGATCCAGCCAAGCCGACCCTGCTGCTCCTGGACGGAAATTCGCTGGCGTACCGCGCTTTTTACGCCCTGCCCGCCGAGAACTTCAAAACCCAGAGCGGGCTGACCACCAACGCCGTGTACGGCTTCACCGCGATGCTGATCACACTGCTGCGTGACGAGGCCCCAACCCACGTCGCCGCGGCGTTCGACGTGTCGCGGCAGACGTTTCGTGCCGACCGCTACCCGGAGTACAAGGCGAACCGCTCGGCCACCCCGGACGAGTTCCGTGGACAGATCGACATCGCCAAGGAAGTCCTTGGCGCGCTGGGGATCGCCGTGTTCGCCGAGGCCGGCTTTGAGGCCGATGATCTGATCGCCACCCTGGCCACCCAGGCAGAGCACCAGGGCTATCGGGTGCTGGTGGTCACCGGGGACCGTGATGCGTTGCAGCTGGTCACCGATGACGTGACGGTCCTCTACCCCCGCAAGGGCGTCAGTGACCTGACCCGCTTCACCCCGCAGGCCGTCCAGGACAAGTACGGCCTCACCCCGGCCCAGTACCCGGATTTCGCGGCGCTGCGCGGCGATCCCAGCGACAACCTGCCCGGCATCCCCGGGGTCGGGGAGAAGACCGCCACCAAATGGATCGTCGAGTACGGCTCGCTGCAGGGCCTGGTCGACAACGTCGACACCGTGCGCGGCAAGGTCGGTGATGCGTTGCGCGCCAACCTGTCCACCGTGGTGCTCAACCGTGAACTCACCGACCTGGTTCGCAGCGTTCCGTTGGACCGGGCCCCGGACGCCCTGCAGTTGCAGCCCTGGGACCGCGAACAGATCCACCGACTCTTCGACGAACTGGAGTTCCGGGTACTGCGCGATCGACTGTTCGACACGCTAACGGCGGTCGAGCCGGAAGTCGACGAGGGGTTCGACGTCCGCGGCGGACCGCTGGAGCCCGGCACGGTGGCGGCGTGGCTGGCCGAGCACGCCACCGACGGCCGTCGTGCCGGACTGGCGGTCATCGGCAGTCACCGCACCTACGACAGCGACGCCACGGCGCTGGCGATCGCCGCCGCCGACGGCGATGGCGGCTACCTCGACACCGTGACGCTGACCGTCGAGGACGACGTCGCGCTCGCCGCCTGGTTGGCTGATCCGGCGCAGCCCAAGGCGCTGCACGAGGCCAAGCTGGCCATGCACGATCTGGCCGGGCGCGGCTGGACGCTGGCCGGGGTCACCTGCGACACCGCGCTCGCTGCCTACCTGGTGCGGCCGGGTCAGCGCAGCTTCAACCTCGACGACCTTGCGGTGCGTTATCTGCGCCGCGCGCTGCGGGCGGAGGACACCGGGGAGCAGCAACTCTCGCTGCTCGACGACGACGGCCAGGAGGAGGCGCAGCAGGCCCAGACCGTGATTCTGCGGGCCCGTGCGGTGGTGGACCTGGCCGCTGCGCTCGACACCGAACTGGCCGGTATCGACTCGGCCGGACTGCTCGACGACATCGAGCTGCCGTTGCAGCGGGTGCTGGCCGGTTTGGAGGCCGTCGGGATCGCCGTCGACCTGGATCGGCTCGATGAGCTGCAGAGTCGGTTCGGCGATCAGATCCGCGACGCCGCCGAAGCCGCCTATGCGGTGATCGGTAAGCAGATCAACCTCGGCTCGCCCAAGCAGCTGCAGGTGGTGCTCTTCGACGAGTTGGGGATGCCGAAGACTAAACGCACCAAGACCGGCTACACCACGGATGCGGACGCTGTGCAGGGTCTTTTTGAAAAGACCGGCCATCCGTTCCTGGAGCACCTGCTGGCCCATCGCGACGTCACCCGGCTCAAGGTGACCGTGGACGGGCTGCTGAAGGCGGTAGCCGCCGATGCCCGGATTCACACCACGTTCAACCAGACCATCGCCGCCACCGGTCGGCTTTCGTCGACCGAACCGAACCTGCAGAACATCCCGATCCGCACCGAGGAAGGCCGGCTGATCCGGGACGCGTTCGTCGTCGGTGACGGCTACTCAGAGCTGATGACCGTCGACTACAGCCAGATCGAGATGCGCATCATGGCGCACCTGTCGAAGGACGAAGGGCTGATCGAAGCGTTCAACACCGGCGAGGACCTGCACTCGTTCGTGGGGTCGCGGGCGTTCGGGGTGCCGATCGACGAGGTGACGCCTGACCTGCGGCGCCGGGTCAAAGCGATGTCCTACGGCCTGGCCTACGGGCTGAGCGCCTACGGGCTGGCGCAGCAGCTCAAAATCTCCGCCGAAGAGGCCAAAGAGCAAATGGACGCTTACTTCGCCCGATTCGGCGGGGTGCGTGACTACCTGCACGGGGTCGTCGAGCAGGCCCGCAAAGACGGCTACACCTCGACGGTGTTGGGCCGGCGGCGTTACCTGCCCGAACTCGATAGTGACAACCGTCAGGTCCGCGAGTCGGCCGAGCGGGCCGCGCTCAACGCACCGATCCAGGGCAGCGCCGCCGACATCATCAAGGTGGCGATGATCGAGGTGGATAAAGCACTGTGCGAAGCCGGGCTGGCCTCACGGATGCTGCTGCAGGTGCACGACGAACTGCTGTTCGAGGTCGCCGACGGCGAGCACAGCCGGCTGGAGGCGCTGGTGCGCGACAAGATGGGCACCGCCTACCCGCTTGACGTGCCGCTGGAGGTCGCGGTCGGGCGCGGCCGCAGCTGGGACGTCGCCGCGCATTAACGCCGGCGGTAGTCCGTCACCCAGCCGGCGGCGGCCGACCGTGCGGCGATGAGATCCCGCGCATCCTCGTTGCGCAGCTCCAACGCCTCCCCGTCACCGGATGCGCGCTCGAGCCGGTCCTGCGCGAACGCCAACTCGACCGTCGCGGTCCCGAACTTGGCGACGTGCCGGCCGGCGACGCGCCCGCCGGCTCGCTTCGCGGCGCGAGCCGCCCTACGCCGGGTGCGCAGGGAACCCAGCCAGGCCGCCTCGTCGGGGGCGATCAGCCCTGCCATCACCATGCCGGGCAACCTGGCCGCGACGCGCCGCTGTTCCTGGCGGCGACTCAGGACGGCCAACACGACCATCAGCACGAAGACCGGAACCATCCAGAACAGGTAGACCGCGAGGAAGTACTGACCGCCGCCCACCGTCAGCGAGGCGTTCCACAGTGCGTGCATGGACACCGCCGCGAGGTAGCCCAGCCCGATCGCGAAAGCCTTCCCGCCGACACCGGACCGGCGCAGCGCGAAGAACACCCCGATACCGGTCATGGTGGTGAACAGCGGATGGGCGAACGGCCCGAAGACCAGCCGCGCCACCGCGACGGTCGCCAAGGAGGCGGGCGAGTCGGCGGGGGCGATGTAGACGATGTCCTCCATCCAGGCGAACCCCACCGCGGTCACTCCGGCGTAAACCATGCAGTCGGTCAGCGAATCGAGCTGGCGCCGCCGCCGACCGGTCATCATCACCAGCAGGAACAGGCCCTTGGCGGCCTCCTCGATGAACGGCGCTTGGATGGCGGCCGCATCGAAGCTCTTCGACACCAGCGGCCGGGCGGCCGCCACCGACTCGCCGAACGCCTCCAGCCCCACCGCCAGCAACACCGCGACCGACGCGCCCCAGAGGAACGCGAGTTGCAGCAGGCGCCGCGGCTCCGGCTCCCACCGGTCCAGTCGCAGGTAGGCGAAGAGCACCACCAGCATCGCGGCGCTCGAAAGGGCCAACCCGAGCAGGGTGCCGCGGGGGTTGGCCGCGGTGAACAACAGCAGGAGCAACCCGGTGATGATGCTGAGCAAGATGATCACGATCCGCGGCGCCCCGACCTTGCGAACCTGCTTCCGGCTGTGAGGCATAGCGCAGCGTAGCGACCGGTTTGTCCAGCGTGCAACGAGTCGAGTAGCCTCGGCAGGTAGTCCGCAGCCGAATTGCGGGCCACCGGCATGCCCAGGCATGCATCACTAAACCAATCGTCCCTACGGCCCAACCTGTCCGGAGCAACCCCCCATATGCCAAGTCTCGCCGTCACCTCGCCGCAAGTAGCCATCAATGACATCGGCTCTGCCGAGGATTTCCTCGCCGCTATCGATAAAACGATCAAATACTTCAACGATGGCGACATCGTCGAAGGGACGATCGTCAAGGTTGACCGGGACGAGGTCCTGCTCGACATCGGCTACAAGACCGAGGGGGTCATTCCCTCCCGCGAGCTGTCCATCAAACACGACGTCGACCCCCACGAGGTGGTGTCCGTCGGTGATGAGATCGAAGCCCTGGTCCTCACTAAAGAGGACAAAGAGGGCCGGCTGAGCCTGTCCAAGAAGCGCGCTCAGTATGAGCGCGCCTGGGGCACGATCGAGGCGCTCAAGGAGAAGGACGAGGCCGTCAAGGGCACCGTTATCGAGGTCGTCAAGGGCGGCCTGATCCTCGACATCGGGCTGCGGGGCTTCCTGCCCGCCTCGCTGGTGGAGATGCGCCGGGTCCGCGACCTGCAGCCCTACATCGGCAAAGAGATCGAAGCCAAGATCATCGAGCTGGACAAGAACCGCAACAACGTGGTGCTGTCCCGCCGTGCGTGGCTGGAGCAGACCCAGTCCGAGGTGCGCAGCGAGTTCCTCAACCAGCTGCAGAAGGGCGCCATCCGCAAGGGTGTGGTGTCCTCGATCGTCAACTTCGGCGCGTTCGTCGACCTGGGCGGGGTGGACGGCCTGGTGCACGTCTCCGAGCTGAGCTGGAAGCACATCGACCACCCCTCCGAGGTGGTTACGGTCGGCGACGAGGTCACCGTCGAGGTGCTCGACGTCGACATGGACCGCGAGCGGGTTTCGCTGTCGCTCAAAGCCACCCAGGAAGACCCGTGGCGGCACTTCGCCCGCACCCACGCCATCGGCCAGATCGTGCCCGGCAAGGTTACCAAGCTGGTGCCGTTCGGTGCGTTCGTCCGGGTCGAGGAGGGCCTCGAGGGCCTGGTGCACATCTCCGAACTGGCTGAGCAGCACGTCGAGGTGCCCGACCAGGTGGTCACCGTCGGTGACGACGCGATGGTCAAGGTCATCGACATCGACCTGGACCGCCGCCGGATCTCGCTCAGCCTCAAGCAGGCCAACGAGGACTACACCGAGGAGTTCGACCCGTCGAAGTACGGCATGGCCGACAGCTACGACGAGCAGGGCAACTACATCTTCCCGGAGGGCTTCGACGCGGAGACCAACGAGTGGCTTGAGGGCTTCGACAAGCAACGCGTCGAGTGGGAGGCCCGGTACGCCGAGGCCGAGCGGCGCCACAAGATGCACACCGCGCAGATCGAGAAGTTCGCTGCCGCTGAGCACGACGCACCGATACGGTCCTCGTCCAACGGGGCGCCCCGGGACGAGCAGGCGGGCGGTTCGCTGGCCAGTGACGAGCAGCTCGCAGCGCTGCGAGAGAAGCTCGCGGGCAACGCCTAGCCACGGCTGACCTGACCGCACGATGCTGCGTATCGGGCTGACCGGCGGTATCGGGGCCGGCAAGTCGACGGTTGCCGCCACATTCACCGAATGTGGCGGCATCGTCGTTGATGGCGACGTCATCGCCCGGGAGGTCGTCGAACCGGGCACCGAGGGGTTGGCGGCGCTGGTCGACGCGTTCGGCACGAACATCCTGCTGCCCGACGGGGCGCTGAACCGTCCGGCACTGGCCGCGGTCGCGTTCAGTGACGATGCGCAACGCGCGACGCTGAACGGGATCGTGCACCCGCTGGTGGCGCGGCGCCGCGCCGAGTTGATTGCAGGAGTGGCGGATGCCGCCGAGAAACCAGCGGTGGTCGTCGAGGACATCCCGCTGCTGGTCGAATCGCAGATGGCACCGCTGTTTCCGCTGCTCATCGTCGTACATGCCGAGGTGGAGACCCGGGTGAAACGGCTCGTCGAATCCCGTGGCATGCCGGAGGCCGACGCGCGGGCCCGGATCGCGGCCCAGGCCGTCGAAGAACAGCGGCGTGCGGTCGCCGATGTCTGGCTGGACAATTCGGGCGCTCCCGGCGAACTCGTCGAGCGGGCCCGTGAGCTATGGCATCAGCGCATCCTGCCGTTCGCGGAGAACATCGCGGCTCGGCGCACCGTTCCATCGCCGCTGCGACTGGTGCCTGCGGACCCGACCTGGGGCGCGCAGGCTGGCCGGATAATCGCCCGAATTCAGCTGGCATGTGGGCACCGCGCGGTCCGGGTCGACCACATCGGACCAACCGCGGTGCGGGGGCCGGAGGCCCCAGAAGCCCCAGACGTCATCGACATCCAGGTCACGGTCAAATCCCTCGCTGTCGCCGACGAATTCGCCGACCAGTTGCTGGGCGCGGGCTATCCGCGCGTCGAGGAGATCACCGGCGACATCGCCGAGCCCGGTGCCCGCAGCACCGCCGCGGGCTTCGACCACACCGATCAGTCGACATGGTGGGAGAAGAGGTTTCATGCCTCGGCCGACCCCGGA
>JBDTKT010000294.1:0-12776 GCA_039935195.1 Mycobacterium sp. | reverse complement strand
GCCCCCGAGCACCGCTTCCCGGCCGCCGCCACCGACGTTGCGGCCGGGTGGGAGTGGCTGAGCGGGGCGCGCGGCATCGCCCCGGAGCAGGTGGTGATCGTCGGCGACTCGGCGGGCGGCCACCTGTCGGTGGACCTGCTGCTGAACGCGGTAGTCACGACGCCCCCGGCGGGGCTGGTGCTGTTCTCGCCGCTGATCGATCTGACGTTCACCGCGGCCCGCGCGCGGGAGCAGATCCGTCGTGACCCGGCGATCCGCGCGGTCGACGCCGCCCGCCTGGTGGCGCAGTACACCCGCGGCGTCGAACCCGATCATCCCCGACTGCGGTTGGACGTGGCCGGCGGACCGGCGCTGCCGCCCAGCCTGATTCAGGCCGGTGGAGCCGAAATGTTGTGCGCTGACGCGCACCGGCTTGCCGAGGATATCCGCACGGCCGGTGGGGCCTGCGAGTTGCAGGTGTGGCCAGACCAGGTGCACGTCTTCCAGGCGTTGCCGCTGTTGACGTCGGAGGCCACCAAGGCGCTGGGGTATGCGGCGCAGTTCATCACCGCAGCATTGAGCGCCGATAGCAATCGACTGCCCGAGGTTACCGAAGCTCAGGACATCAATGCAGTTAGGACGGGGTAGGCAATGTTTGGATCGACGCAGAAACGCACCCACAACGCCGACGCGGTGATCACCGGGGCCGGCAGCGGGATCGGGGCGGCGTTCGCGGTCGAGTTGGCTGCCCGGGGCTCTCGGGTGGTGTGCAGCGACATCGATAAGGACGCTGCGCAGCGGACCACCGACGCGATCACCGATCAGGGCGGCACGGCGGTCGCGGTGCGTTGCGACGTGCAGCGGATCGACAGCGTGGTCGACCTGGCGACGCGGGCCCAGGAGTGGTTCGACGGCCCGCCCACCCTGGTGATCAACAACGCCGGCGTGGGCGCCGGCGGCCAACCGGTGGGTGAGCTCAGCTTGAGCGATTGGTCCTGGACATTGGGCATCAATTTGTGGGGGCCGATCCACGGCTGTCATGTGTTCGCCCCGATCCTGCGGGAGGCCGGTCCCGCCGGCCCGCCGAGGGGCATCATCAACGTCGCCTCGGCGGCGGCGTTCGGCGCCGCCCCGGGAATGGCGGCCTACAGCGTCAGCAAGGCCGGGGTGTTGTCGCTGTCGGAGACGTTGGCGGCCGAACTGAGCGGCACCGGCATCTCCGTCACCGTGCTGTGTCCGACGTTCGTCAAAACGAACATTGTTACCTCCGGACGCATCACCTCGGAATCAACCGATCTGGCCGAGAAGCTGATGCGGTGGACCGGGATGTCGCCGCAGCGGGTGGTGCGCAAGTGTCTGGACACCCATGACCGCGGCGGGCTGTACTGCATGCCTCAACCGGAAGCCCGGATCGGCTGGGGTGTCAAAAGATTCGTTCCAGGCACCTATACGCGTGCGCTCGGCCTGATCTCCCGGGTTCCGTCCCCACTCGGTTCCCTCACCAGTACCTCCGACTGAACCCCCATTTTCTCTGATCCGACCCGAAGGAGCACCATCATGGCCATCGATATGGACGTCATGCTCGCCAAAATTAAGGACCGGCAGTGGGCGCTGGCCGACATCGACTGGGACGCACCCGGGGCTGAAACCATCAGCGATGAGTTTCGACCCCGACTGAAGGCGTTTATGGCGGATCTGTGTTGGATCGAGAACGTGGGTGCCCGCGGGTTCGCCGCGCTGGCGAAGAAGGCACCGACCCCGACGCTTGCCGAGATTTACCGGTACTTCCACGCCGAGGAGCAGCGCCACGCCAACGCCGAACTGGCGCTGATGAAGCGCTGGGGCATGTTGGACGAGGACGGCGAGATCCCCGAACCGAACATCAACATCCGGCTGGCAATCCAATGGTTGGACAAATACTCCGATGACATGTCGCTGTCGATCCTGGGCACCGTCATCCCGATGCTGGAGGTGGCCCTCGACGGCGCCCTGCTGAAGTTCCTGCTCGAAGAGGTCCACGACCCGGTCTGCCATCAGGTATTCGAGAAGATCAACAACGACGAATCCCGCCATCTCGCTGTCGATTTCGACGTGCTGAATATGATCGGCAACTCCACGCTGCGCCGGCTGGCGATCCAGTTCGTCGGCAACATCGCCACCCCCGGGGTGATCATCGGCGCCCTGATGTACATGCCGCTGCTCAACCGGATGCGCAACAACATCGTCGGAATTGGGTTAGACCCTGAACGGCTCTACACCGCGTTGAAACGGTTCAGGCAACTCGGGGACCGCGCCGAGTACTCCAAGCGGGTGCCGACATATCAAATTCTCAAGCTGCACGCCCGCTGGGTGGTCAACCCGAGCAGTCCGTATCACCTGCTGGCCAATTCGATGGTCTGGGCGTCCGACTACTACCCCAAGAGACTGCTCAGCCCGATACCGAGCTGGTTCAAGGAACTCACCTACGAGCCGGCGGCCTGATCACCATGACAGCATCGAGCGCAGCCGCCAAAAAGAATCACGACCACACCTATTCCACGCTGATCATCGGTGCCGGGTTCACCGGTCTGGGTGCCGCCATCAAACTGCGCCAGGCCGGAGTGGACGACTTCGTCATCCTGGAACGCGCCGATAGGGTCGGCGGAACCTGGCGCGACAACACCTATCCCGGTGCGGCGTGCGACATCCCGTCGTGGCTGTACTCGTTCTCCTTCGCGCCGAACCCAGCCTGGTCACGGATGTACTCGCCAGGACAAGAGATCTCCCGGCACATCGAGGACCTGGCTGATCGCTTCGATCTTCGTCGCCGCATCCGGTTCGGCGTCGAGGTTTCCGGGCTGACCTTCGACGAGGACGCGGGGCAATGGAGTGTCACCACCGGCGGGGGACACACCTATCGTGCGCGCACCGTGGTGCTGGCGTCGGGCCCGTTGAGCGACGCCAGCTTCCCGGCCATCCGCGGGCTGGACACCTATCAGGGCCACAAGATTCACAGTGCGCACTGGGATCACGACTACGATTTCACCGGCAAGAAGGTGGCGGTCATCGGCACCGGCGCCAGCGCCATCCAGATCATCCCCGAACTGGTCAAGACGGCCGGCTTCGTGAAGGTCTTCCAGCGCACCCCCGGCTGGGTGCTGCCCCGTGCGGATGTCGCCATCCCACCGCGGCTGCAGCAGTTGTTCGCCAAAACTCCTGTTGCGCAACAGCTGGCGCGCCAGGCGCTGTTCTGGGGGCATGAGGCCAGCGCGACCGCGCTGGTGTGGAACACGCCACTGACGGCACTGGTCGCCCGACTCGGCAAGGCGTATTTGCGACGCCAGGTGAAAGATCCGTGGCTGCGACGCCAACTGACCCCCGACTTCACCCCGGGGTGCAAGCGAATGCTGGTCTCCAGCGACTACTACCCGGCGCTGCAGGCCGACAACTGCAAATTGATCGACTGGCCCATCGCCACCCTGAGCCCGGTTGGGATCCGCACCAGCGACGGCGTGGAACACCACCTGGATGCCATCGTGTTCGCTACCGGCTACGACGTGCACCTGACCGGTCCGCCGTTCCCGGTCCACGGGCTGGGAGGCCGCTCACTGCAGGAAGAATGGCAGGGCGGCGCCCAGGCGTACAAGAGCGCCAGCGCGCACGGCTACCCGAACCTGTTCTTCATGTCCGGGCCCAATTCCGGGCCGGGCCACAACTCGCTGCTGGTCTACGTCGAAGGCCAACTCGACTACGCCGCGCGCGCCATCACCACGATCATCGACAACGATCTGCGCTACCTGGATGTGCGCGAAGACGTGCAGGCGGCCCACAACGGGGGCCTGCAGCGTCGGCTCACCAAAACCACCTGGATGTCGGGGTGCAGCAGCTGGTATCTGACCAAGGACGGATTCAACGCGTCGATGTACCCCGGGTTTGCCACCCAGTATCTTCGACAGATGCGTAACTTCCAGTTCGGCGACTACGTCGCCGTCGCGCGGGACGCCACGGCCCGCGTCCCCGCCTCGTCTAGTGCCTGAGATGTCCGGCGGCCACAAGCGCCAGCCACCCGTCGGGGCGATCGCCACCATCCTGGGCAACCTGCGGCACGCCCCGAAACGGGTGCGCCGGCAGGGGCGCGACGTCATCGAAACCGCGGTGGCCCAGCTGTTTGACGCCGCTGTCCGCACCCCGGTGCTGACCGCCGGCGGCGGTGAATACCGCATCGACGACCTCGCCAGACTGGCCGGCACCACCACCCGCAACATCCGCGTTTACCGTGACCGGGGGCTGCTGGCGCCACCCCGGCGTGAGGGGCGGCTGGCGTTGTTCGATGACACCCACCTGGCCCGGCTCCGGGTGATCAGCTCGATGCTGGCCCGCGGCTACACCATCGCCAACATGCACGAAATGCTCTGCGCCCTCGAAGACGGCAAAAGCCTCCGCGAACTACTGGGGGTGCCACCGGCGACGGTGGGCACCTGGGCCGTCGAGAAACCTCACATCGTTGCGTTGACCCAGGCCCAGGACCTCATCGCCGACCCGCCGGCCTTCGAGCGCCTCATCGCACTAGACCTCATCCGCGTGCAGGGTGACACCGTAACCCTGTTGCGGCCCAAACTTTTCGATGCATTTGTCAGGCTGCGGGACTACGGCATCAGCATGGATAAATTGATCGACGTCCACGATCAGGTTCTACCCCATATCGAGGCGATCAGTGACCTGCTGATCAACGCCGGAGCCGAACACGCCGCGACCCTCATCCCCGCCGCCGGCATGCCGATCGAGGACGGCGAGATCGCCGAGTTCATCGCCACCCTGATTGGTTTCCGCACCCTGGCCGTCGCATCCGTCAGCGGCACCCTGGCGGCCACCATCGAATCGACCATCGAAACCAGGGTTGCCCGCATGCTGTCCCGATTCGTCCCGTTGGCCGACCCACAGCACCCCTGACGAGGCTCGGTGCAGTAAGCAGCAAGCGATTTCGCCAGCGTTTCCCGCGATTTGTGACGTGGAACACGATAGGCTCGGCGCCGTGCGGAATTCAACGGATCTTCGACGGCCGGTGCTGTTGGGATGACACACCGATTACATTGTGGTGGAGCGGATTCGGGGATCGACACGTGCGACGGTTGACAGCAGCATTCGCCGTCGTCGCCGCTGCGGTGGCCGGATGCACCGGCGGCGGCCGCGACGACGGCGTCGGGATGACCACCACCGTGACCACCACGACCACCGTGCCTCCCGTCGCCGAAGACGGGCTGCGGGCGCTGCTGCTGGCACCCGAGCAGATCAACCCCATCATGGAAGCTGCTGACATGGCGGTCACCCGTACCCACGACGCGCTCTCCGACGACAGCGCCACGATGGAGCCGAGGGAATGCCTGGCGGTCGACGGTGCGGCTCAGAGCGAGATCTACTCCGGTAGCGGTTACACCGGGGTGCGCGAGCAGGCGCTGAGCGAAGGCAATGATTTCGCGTATTACGTCGATCAAGCCGTGGTGTCGTTTCCGACCGCCCAGCAGGCCACCGCCTTTTTCCACACGTCCGCTGCACAATGGCCGGCCTGCCACCAATACCGCCACATCCAGAGCGGCTCAGAATGGACCGCTGGACCGGTGTCCAACGCCGACGGCATGCTGAGCACGGTCGCGACCCAGGACAACGCCGGCGACCTCACCTGGGCCTGCGGCCGAGCACTGACCGCGCGAAACAACGTCGTTGTCGACGTCAACACCTGCAGTGCCGCCCCCAAGGACACCGCCGTCGCCATCGCTGGCCAAATCGCCGCAAAAGTGCCGATCGGATAACCCGGGCTCGGCACGCTTTAAGGTGAGCGTCGTGGCCCAGACCGCACCGCTGCGCGTTGAAGTGATCGCCCAGACCCAGTTCGCCGCGCCGCCGGACGTGCCGTGGAGCACCGACGCCGACAACGGCCAGGCGCTCACTGAGTTCGCCGGCCGGGCCTGCTACCAGAGCTGGTCGAAGCCCAACCCGCGCACCGCCACCAATGCCGCCTACCTGCAGCACATCATCGACGTCGGCCATCTGGCGGTGCTCGAACACGCCAGCGTGACGTGCTACATCACCGGAATCTCCCGGTCCTGCGCCCACGAATTGACCCGGCACCGGCATCTGTCCTTCTCCCAACTGTCGCAGCGCTATGTCCCCGACTCCGACGCCGACGTCGTGGTCCCGCCCGGCGTCGACGGCGACCCGGAACTGGAGCGGCTTTTCCTGGCCGCCGCCGACGCCAGCCGGGCCAGTTACACCGAACTGTTGGCCGGGCTGGAGGCGCGGCTGTCGGATTCACCCAACGCGGTGCTGCGGCGCAAACAGGCCAGGCAGGCCGCCCGCGCGGTCCTGCCCGACGCCACCGAAACCCGGATCGTGGTGACCGGCAACTACCGGGCCTGGCGGTATTTCGTCGCGATGCGGGCCAGCGAACACGCCGACCTGGAGCTGCGTCGGCTGGCCGTCGAGTGCCTGCGGCGACTGGTCGAGGTCGCCCCCGCCATCTTCGGCGATTTCGAGATCACCGAGCTGGCCGACGGCACCGAGGTCGCCACCAGCCCGCTGGCCACCGAGGCCTGAACGGCCGCGACGCACCGGCCGCGCACGTGCGCGGAAGCGCCTTCCGAGGCGGGCTGTTGGCCGGGGCAGGCACGCTCGCGGGGGACGGGGGACGGGTGCCAGGTAATCTTGGCGACGTGAGCGGCACCGAGTTCGACGCGAAGGCGCGGTTGGGTACCGTCCTGACCGCGATGGTGACCCCGTTCGGCTCCGACGGCTCCGTCGACATCGACGCCGCCGTGCGGCTGGCGAACCACCTCGTCGACGCCGGTTGCGATGGCCTGGTGCTCTCGGGCACCACGGGTGAGTCGCCGACCACCGCCGACTACGAGAAGCTCACCCTGCTGCGCGCGGTGGTCGAGGCGGTGGGTGACCGGGCCCGCATCATCGCCGGCGCCGGTAGCAATGACACCGAGCACAGCGTCCGGCTCGCCGAGGCCTGCGCGGGTGTGGGCGCAGACGGGCTGCTGGTCGTCACGCCGTATTACTCGCGGCCGTCGCAGGCCGGGCTGCTGGCGCATTTCACCGCGGTGGCGGATGCCAGTGCGCTACCGGTGCTGCTCTACGACATCCCGCCACGGTCGGTGGTGCCGATCGAGCCCGACACTATCCGCGCGCTGGCGGAGCACCCGAACATCGTCGGGATCAAAGACGCCAAGGGCGATCTGCACGCCGGTGGGCAGCTCATGGCCGAGACCGGGCTGGCGTACTACTCCGGCGATGATCCGCTGAACCTGCCCTGGCTGGCGATGGGCGCCACCGGGTTCATCAGCGTCGTCTCGCACTTCGCCGCAAGCCAGCTCCGGGACATGCTGTCCGCCTTCCAGTCCGGCGACGTGGACACCGCACGCAAGATCAACACCTCGATCGCCCCGCTGTGTAACGCGATGGGCCGTACCGGTGGGGTGACGTTCGTCAAGACGGGCCTGCGCCTGCAGGGCTTCGACGTCGGGGACCCGCGGCTGCCGCAGGTCCCCGCAACCTCGGCGCAGGTTGAGCAACAGGCCGCCGACATGCGTGCTGCGGGGGTCCTCGGGTGAGTGCAAGGGATGAAGAACTCAGACCGCCGGGGCCGCTGATCGCCGGCGGGCTCCGCGTCACCGCGTTGGGCGGCATCAACGAAGTCGGCCGCAACATGACCGTTTTCGAGCACGAGGGCCGGTTGCTGATCATCGACTGCGGGGTGCTGTTCCCCGGCCACGACGAGCCGGGCGTCGATCTGATCCTGCCGGATCTGCGCCATGTGGAAAACCGGCTCGACGACGTCGAGGCGCTGGTGTTGACCCACGCCCACGAAGATCACATCGGCGCGATCCCGTTCCTGCTCAAGCTGCGCGGAGACATCCCGATCGTCGGCTCGAAGTTCACGCTGGCGCTGGTTGCCGCGAAATGCCGTGAGCACCGCATCAAACCGGTTTTCGTCGAGGTCGCCGAAGGGCAGAGCAGCAGACACGGCGTCTTCGAGTGCGAATACTTCGCGGTCAACCACTCCGTTCCGGATGCGCTGGCGATCGCGGTGCACACCGGTGCCGGCACCGCCTTGCTGACCGGCGACATCAAGCTTGACCAGCTGCCACCCGACGGGCGCCCCACCGACCTGCCCGGAATGTCGCGGCTCGGTGACGCCGGGGTGGACCTGCTCCTGTGTGACTCGACCAATGCCGGGATTCCCGGCGTCGGGCCCAGCGAAAGCGAGGTCGGCCCAACCATGCACCGGCTGATCCGCGGTGCCGAGGGACGGGTGATCGTGGCCTGCTTCGCGTCCAACGTGGACCGCGTGCAGCAGATCATCGACGCCGCGGTGGCGCTGGGGCGGCGGGTGTCGTTCGTCGGCCGATCGATGGTGCGCAACATGGGGATTGCCCGGGACCTGGGCTTTCTGCGGGTGGCCGACTCCGACGTGGTCGATATCAGCGCTGCCGAAATGATGTCAGCCGAAAAGGTGGTGCTGATCACCACCGGCACCCAGGGCGAGCCGATGGCGGCGCTGTCGCGGATGTCGCGCGGCGAGCATCGCAGTATCACCCTGACTGCCGGCGACCTCATCGTGCTGTCGTCGTCGTTGATACCCGGCAACGAAGAAGCCATCTACGGCGTCATCGACGCGCTGTCCAAGATTGGCGTCCGTGTTGTCACCAATGCCCAAGCCCGAGTTCATGTTTCCGGTCACGCCTACGCCGGGGAGCTGTTGTTCCTGTACAACGGGGTGCGGCCGCGCAATGTGATGCCCATGCACGGCACCTGGCGGATGCTGCGTGCCAACGCGGCGCTGGCGGTGCGGACCGGGGTGCCCGAAGAGTCGATCGTGTTGGCCGAGAACGGCGTCAGCGTCGACCTGATCGATGGGAAGATCGGTATCGCCGGGGCGGTGCCGGTGGGCAAAATGTTCGTCGACGGGTTGATCACCGGTGACGTCGGGGATGTCACGCTGGGGGAGCGACTGGTCCTGTCGTCGGGTTTCATCGCGGTCACGGTGGTGGTGCGCCGCGGTTCCGGTAAGCCCGCCGCGCCGCCGCATCTGCATTCACGCGGTTTCTCCGACGACCCCAAGGCCCTTGAGCCGGCCGCCCGCAAGGTCGCGGCGGAGCTGGAATCGCTTGCCGCCAACGGCGTCACCGACCCGACACGGATCGCCCAGGCAGTGCGCCGGGCGGTGGGCAAATGGGTGGCCGAGGTGTATCGCCGCGAGCCGATGATCGTGCCGACGGTCATCGAGGTCTGAGTTTGCTAGTCCTTTACCGCGTACGCCGACCACTCGATCTGCGACGCGGTGAGGTTGCGGCCGGTCGGCGCGATATAGCGCTGGACTAAGTCGTCTGGCCCGGCCTGTTCGACCAGTCGCCAGCCAAAGTCGGCCAGGAATTCCGACACCTTCTCGGGGTCCAGTCCGAAATGCCACATCTGCCGCCGTTGCCGCGTCAACCGGTATAAGGACTTGGCGCCATAGAGATTCGTCCCGTCGATGAAGTCGCGGCGTACGTAGGTGAACACCAACCGACTGCCCGACGCGACCGGCCGCAGCCCTTCCAAGGTGGCGCGGACGGCGTCTTCGGTGAGGTACTGCGTCACCCCTTCCCAGATGAAGAAGGTGCGGTTGTCGATCCGGTAGCCGTGTTCGGAGAGCGCGGTGAGCACGTCGTCGCGTTCGAAGTCCAACGCCACCAACCGAACCGACAGTGGCAGCCGACCCAACACCCGCCGCACGGTGGCCGCCTTCCTGGCGATGTTGATCGGCTGGTCCACCTCGAAGACCGGGATACGGGTACGTCTGGTCAGTCGGTAGGCACGCGTGTCCAATCCGGCGCCGAGGATGACGACAGCGCCGGGGGACTCGGGCCCGTCGAGGGCTTCGCCGAGTTTGTCGTCGACGAAACGCTTACGGCAGGTCAGATTCGCCCACAACCCGGGGCCGGTCCGGTCCATTCCGGAGATGAGCAGTCGGCGCAGCGCGGAGGGCCGGGTCGCGCCGACGAACCATCGCAGCCAGGTCGGCAGGAACAGGGCGGCAAGGTCGTCGTCGACCAGTCGCCGCCCGGGTGGCTCATGCTGTTCGATTGCAGCCAAGACCATCGGGCCGAAGGCGGTCGGTGCGGCGGGGTTACGGGCCACTGGCTTACCTCTTGTTCACGAATCGGGCGTCCTCGACGAGTGTGACGGTGGCGGTCAGATCGTCGGCGGTGGACAGCTGAACGTGACCGTTCCGATCGGCGGCGCCATCCTCAGCTCCTCAGTTGGCCCTTGGTCGCGTCGCCGGCGGGAATGGGGGTCAGCATCTTGATGTCCGGTGCCCCGTCCAGGTGTTCGCCCACAGCTTTGAACATGGTGGACACTGCGGGCGCGGCGCTGTGGGTCTTGAGCGCGGCGGCATCGGTCCACTGTTCGACGAAGACGAACGTGTTGCCGGATTCGTGCAGGGAGTACAACTGGCAACCCGGTTCGCCGTGCACGTCGATGACTGCCCGCGTGAGGATGTCGCGAACGGAATCGACCGACTCGGTTTTGGCGGTCAGGGTGGCGACGATAACGACAGGCATGCGGCGGCCTCCTGAGACATCCCGGCGAATAGTGGCGTGACGTCTGTCACCCTACTCAGCGGCTGCCGAGCGGGGCGGGTGACGCCATCCCAGCGCCCGCAGCCAGTGTGGCATATGGTGCAGATGAGGTAGTTGCGACTAGTCTTGTCCCCATGGCTAGTAAGACTGCTAGTAGCACGTCGTCGCGCTCCGGCACCCGAACTAGCAGGTCGAAGGCCGGAACACGGGGTGGCTCGCGACCCTCCCGGCCCCGGCAGGCCGCCGGGAAGCGCCGCGTCAATCGACAGCATTCGCCGCTGGTGGCCGCCGGGTTGGCCTGCGGCCGGGCCGCCCGCGCAACGTGGGTGATGGTGGCGAAGGGCGCCGGCAGCGCCGCCCGCTCAGTGGGCCGAGCCCACGACATCGACCCGGGGCACCGCCGGGACGGCATTGCGCTCGCGCTGCTGGGCCTGGCCGTCGTCACGGCGGCAAGCAGTTGGGCGGACGCCGCCCGCCCGGTGGGGGCGTGGATCGACACCGGCCTGCGTACCTTCGTCGGTGGAGCGGTGGTGGTGCTCCCGGTGATCGCCACCGTCGCCGCGGTGATCCTGATGCGCACCGAACCGGACCCCGACGCCCGGCCCCGGCTGGTGGTGGGCGCCGGGATGGTGGCGTTGCCGATCCTGGGTCTGTGGCATCTGTGGGCGGGTTCGCCGCAGACTCCGGACGGCCGGTTGCACGGCGCTGGATTCGTCGGCTTCGTGATCGGCGGTCCGCTCTCGGACGGGCTGACCCCCTGGATCGCGGCGCCGCTGCTGTGCATCGGGGTGTTGTTCGGCGTGCTGTTACTGACCGGGACCACCCTGCGTGAGGCGCCCTACACACTGCGGGCCATGTTCACCGCCCGCGGGTATTACGACGACTACGAGGGTGACTACGAGGACGACTACCGGGATAGCCACGATGGCCAGGCTTTCGAGGGCGATGCCCTCGCCCTGCTGCCCGGCGGGGAAGCCGCTGACGACGAGTTGCCGGACTGGCAGTCGCGCACTCCGCAGGACAACTACCCGCTCGACTGCCCCTCCGACGAGGTTCCCGACGACGTGCAGCCGGCCAAGAAGCCGGCCCGCAAAAGTTCCAGCAAGGCGGCTAAACCCGCCAGGGTCGACGCCCGCGACACTCAGGACACCCTGACCCTGGACCGGGTGGTGGAGGGCCCCTACACGCTGCCGTCGCTGAACCTGCTGGTCGCCGGTGAGCCCCCGAAGCGGCGTACCGCGGCCAATGACCAGATGGCCGACGTCATCACCTCGGTGCTGTCCCAGTTCAAGGTCGATGCGGCGGTCACCGGTTGCACCCGCGGACCCACCGTCACCCGCTACGAGGTGGAGCTGGGGCCCGGGGTGAAGGTGGAGAAGATCACCGCGCTGCAGAAGAACATCGCCTACGCGGTGGCGACCGAGAGCGTGCGGATGCTGGCACCGATTCCCGGTAAGTCCGCCGTCGGCATCGAGGTGCCCAACACCGACCGCGAGATGGTCCGACTAGCCGACGTACTGACCGCAACGTCCACCCGCCGTGACCACCACCCGCTGGTGATCGGGCTGGGTAAGGACATCGAGGGCGACTTCATCAGTGCCAACCTGGCGAAGATGCCGCACCTGCTGGTGGCCGGCTCCACCGGGTCGGGCAAGTCCAGCTTCGTCAACTCCATGCTGGTCTCCCTGCTGGCGCGGGCCACCCCGGAGGAGGTCAGGCTGATCCTGATCGACCCGAAGATGGTGGAGCTGACCCCCTATGAGGGCATCCCGCACCTGATCACGCCCATCATCACCCAGCCGAAGAAGGCGGCGGCAGCGCTGGCCTGGCTGGTGGAGGAGATGGAGCAGCGCTACCAGGACATGCAGGCCAGCAGGGTCCGCCACATCGACGACTTCAACAAGAAGGTGCGGTCAGGTCAGATCACCGCACCGCCCGGCTCCGAACGCGTCTACCGGCCCTATCCGTACATCCTGGGCATCATCGACGAACTCGCCGACCTGATGATGACAGCGCCCCGTGATGTCGAGGACGCCATCGTGCGGATCACCCAGAAGGCGCGCGCGGCCGGAATTCATCTGGTGCTGGCCACCCAGCGCCCGTCGGTGGACGTGGTGACCGGACTGATCAAGACGAACGTGCCGTCCCGGCTCGCCTTCTCCACCTCGTCGCTCACCGACAGCCGGGTGATCCTGG
>JBDTKT010000293.1:0-7499 GCA_039935195.1 Mycobacterium sp. | reverse complement strand
AGCATTCCGAGACGTGGAATTGGTCCACCGGGGAAACCGCCTTGCTGCGGTTCGTCACGGTGCACAAGGTGGTCGACGGCAAGGTCACACTGTGGAAGGACTACTGGGACATGGCCGGCCTGACGGCATACGCACCGCCGACCTGGCTGGAGGAACTTGCTAAGGCCGACATGTCGTGGGTGTTCGACGCCACCGGGCTGATCTGACCGTTCACCGCTCCCCGCCGGCGATCGATCAATCCCACCCCGGCGATGTGCTGCTCCGCGGCCCGGACACACTGCAGGTCAGCCGAAACTTCTCGGTCACCTGTTCGGGATCTGTTTCCGCATGCCGTTCGTGCTCGAAGCGTCGGCGAGGATGTTTTCCAATCGCGATGGCCGCGCCGGCAAGCGGTGTGGGCCGGCCAGTCACGCCCGGCTGGGCAAAGTGAACGAGCAGGTCTGGGCGATGTCCAACGTCCGCAACATCCGCCCCATGCCCAACCAGAGCGCACAGGACAACGCGAGGTCGGCGAGCAATTCGTCGGAGAAATGCGCCGAGCAGCGGGTCCAGAAATCCTCGTCGTCGCGCAATGCGGTGTGTTCGGTCGCGAACCGGTGAGCGAACTCGGCCGCCAGTCGTTCCTGCGCGCTGTAGCCAGGCCAGGTGCGCCACTGGGGGGCATGGTCGTATAAATCTTCGGTGACACCGGCAGCCGGGCCGTCGGCGTCACGGGTATTCAGACAGACCGAACATTCGTTGTCGTGAGCGATCACCATTCGGGCCAGTTCGCGCGTTCGCATCGGCAGTCGGCTGCGGCTGTAGACGGCTTGGCTGAATCCGCCGATGGCGGCACCGAGTTGGGGTGACTTCTGCGTCCAGCCCGTCACGTCATCGGCGGCGAATGTCCCTATTCGGCTCACGGGTGTGATGCTAACGGAGATCGCCGCTGCTGGTTAGGACAGCCGCGCTAATTTGTTGGCCCGGGGGCGAAGAACGGTCGATCCTGCTCCCAATCGCGTTGAGCAAGAGCTTGATGCGCGATCCGTTGCAGCGCGGCTTCAACCTCCCCTCGGTCCGGGCGCCCCTCGAAGCCGGGCGACCGCGCCAGCTTGTCGGCCACCCATCCCAGAATCAGCGACGACACCAACTCGACCTGTTGCAGAGCAGTTCGGGTCAGCCCCAGGTGGTCGCCGTCCCGCAGCACATAGCCGGTGTCAACCAGGCGGTCGATGGTGGGCTCGAGTATTTCGTACGGCACACCCACGTCGTTACCGATATCACTGAGCTGGGCCGCCCTGAACAGCTCCAAGTACCGGTGAATCCGCAGTACCGCCCACAATCCGGCTACGTCGAGTTCACAATCGGCGCGCATCGCGATGCTGCGCAGTCGCATACCGGGAGCACCCCGCAGCAGTCGGCCGACCGCAATCTCCAACAGGTCGTCCGATGATTCGGTGGTGGGCATCCCGAAACCGTCACCGAGATCGCTGGCGTTGTCGTGCAGGTCTTTCAGCGGGACTTCAGGGAGAAACAGCGCCAAGATGAATCCGACCAGCGCAACCGGGGCGGCCCACAGAAATACTTGACCGAGCGCTTCGGTGTAGGCAGCCACGATGGGTGCCGCCTGATCGGCGGGCAGTTGGTGCAGTGCCGCCGGCGAACTGGCGGCCTCCGCGGACGCCCCACTGATCCGCAGCGCCGAGCCGATCCGACTGTCGAGGAAGTTCAGGAACAGCGACCCGAATATGGCGGCGCCGAACATGCTGCCGAGGGTGCGGAAGAACGTCACTCCCGAGGTGGCCACACCGAGGTCCGCGAAACTTGAGGTGTTCTGCACGACGAGCACCAGCACCTGCATGGATAGCCCGATACCGGCGCCCAGGATGATCAGTAACACCGACTCCAACAGCGCCGGAGTCGACGAATCCATTCGCGACATCAGCAAGAACGCCACCGCCATCAGTGCCGTCCCCACGACCGGAAAGACTTTGTACCGGCCGGTGCGGCCAACAAGAGTGCCGCTGCCCGTTGAGGTCACCAGCATGCCGACCACCATCGGCAAGGTGCGCAGGCCCGACGTGGTCGCTGACACGCCGTCCACATACTGCATGTACGTGGGCAGGAAGGTCAGCGCACCCAACATCGCGAAGCCGACGATAAAGGCCAGCAGACAGCAGACGGTGAACACCGGGCTGCCGAACAGTCGGGGCGGCAGGATGGGCGCGGCGGCGCGTTTTTCCACCCACATAAAGATGCCGAGCGCCACCACCGAGCCGATGAACAGCCCGATGATCATTGCCGAACCCCACGGGTACAGGGTGCCGCCCCACGTGGTGGCCAGGGTGAGGCCGGCGGCGCCGAGACCTACCAGCAGGATTCCTGCATAGTCGATGAGGGGCTTCGCACGTACGGCCAGCGTCGGAATCGCCGTGCCCGCCACCACCACCACCACGATCGAGATCGGCACGTTGACCCAAAACGCCCACCGCCACGTCAGATAGTCAGTGAAATAGCCGCCCAGCAGGGGTCCGATCACGGTGGTGACACCGAACACCGCGCCCAGCAGGCCCTGGTAGCGACCCCGGTCCCGCAGTGGAATGACTTCCCCGATCAGAGCGGTGGCGGTGACGGTGATCCCACCGCCACCGATACCCTGCAGAGCTCGAGCTCCCACCAGTGTGAACATCGACGGCGACAACCCGCACAGCACGGAACCGACGACGAAGATCACGGCGGCGACCTGAAACACTGTCTTGCGGCCGAACAGATCACCGAGCTTGCCCGCCAATACAGTCGCGATCGTCGACGTCAGCAGATAGCTGGTGACGACCCACGACTGGTGGCCGGCGTCACCGAAGTCGGCGACGATCGTCGGCAGCGCGGTAGCGACGATGGTCTGGTCGAGTGCGGCCATCAGCATGCCCAGCACGATGGCCAGAAAGATCAGGTTACGGCGCTGAGGTGTGATCAGCGCGCTGCCGAATTCGGGGGTTACGGCGACGGTCGCGGACGCAGTCGAGCCGGCCATGCTCCCCTTCCCGGCTGGGCGTCACGCTGACGGGAATCCATGCGCAGCCGAGCGATCACGCCGGTGGACGGCTCACACACTGCGCGAGGTAGAGCGGCTCCCCGAGCTTGTCCATCAACTCCATTTGCGTCTGCAGGTAGTCGATGTGCGATTCCTCATCGACGAGGATCGCCTCCAACAGATTCGCGGTGGTGCTGTCCTGCTTCTCCCGGCACATCACGATGCCGGGCTTGAGCCGCTCGAGTACGTCCAGTTCGATCCCGAGGTCGCTTTCGAATTGTTCACGCAGCGTCTGACCGATACGCAACGATCCGATGCGCTGGTAGTTCGGCAAGCCGTTGAGCAGCAGGATCCGGTCCGTGATTACTTCGGCATGCCGCATCTCTTCGAACGATTCCGCGCGGGTATGGGCGGCAACCTCGGTAAAGCCCCAGCTGTCCTGCATTTTGGAGTGCAGAAAGTATTGGTTGATAGCGGTGAGTTCGCTGGTCAATTGCTCGTTGAGTAGACGCAAAACATCCGGATCGCCGTGCATTGTCACTCCTCTGGTGGGCAGACCGTCGCATGTCGGCTGCGGTGGGCGAATCGGGCCGTACATCGCCGAACCACGCTGGATTCAATCTAGATCAGCCGACCGCGTTCAGGGCACCATTTCCGCACGGCTCGGCACGCCGGGCCGACCGCGCCTCGCAAATCGACCCTGCACACTAGGGAAAACTTAGGTTAGACTCCACTAACATGAGACTTGCTTCGGCTGGCAGTCGGGCCGGCGCGCCGACTGAGGGCATGTCGAGCGAGGCGGATCTGCACTCACTGGTCCTCGCGCTGGACTACCGGGTCGATGACGTCGAGCGGACTTGGTCCTTGATCAGGGACAACCAGTCCCCGCTGGTCAGTCTCGGCGCTCGCCACGCGGTGCTGTACACATCGACCCTGGAACCGGATCGGGTGCTGGTGACCATCGGCCTCCGGCACCGCGCGTCGATCAGGGAACTGTTGCGTTCTCCCGCCGTTTTCGAGTGGTTCGACCGGACCGGGGTCAATGACCTGCCGGCAATATTCGCCGGTGAGGTTCTGGAGAAGATCAACCTCGACGGGTCCCAGGCGGATTCGGCTGCCGGTCGGACCGCCGCCGGAGTGATCGTCGGCGCGGTGTCCACCGTCGCCGATCCCGCCGATCTGATGACCAGGGTGCACAGCGGCCTGGAGCGGTTCGGGGACGCGGGGGTGCGCAAGATTTGGGTGTATCGGGCCGTCGACGACGGGCGTGAGGTCATGACGCTGCTGGAGATCGACAGCGCGGCCAGCGCGCGCCGCTGGATCGACTGCCCGGACACCGCCGCGGAATGGATGTCGAGCGTGGGCCTCGACGGCTACCCGCGCCCGTTCGTCGGGAGCCTGGCGGCGACGATCGACCTCATGAACGACGAAACGACTCGGTAGGGGTAGCGCGATGTATGTGTGTCTGTGCGCCGGGGTCACCAATCAGATGGTGTCCGACGCCGTCGCGGCCGGCGCCTCGACCTCCAAAGAGGTCGCCACCATGTGCGGTGCGGGCGGTGACTGCGGCCGGTGTCGTTGCACGGTGCGCGGCATTATCGAGGCCACGCTGGCGTCGGTGCCGTGCGGACCGGGCAACGAGTCGCTCCGGCATCTCGCGCTGCAGATCACCCCGGTCGGGTCGCACTGATCAGTCGCTGCGCCGGCCGGTGAACTCGGCGAGTGCGTCGGCATTTGCCTGCGCACCCAGTAATTTCGCGAATAGCGCGTTCTCGCGCGCACTGGCGGCGGCCACCTCAGCCCGGATCGGCTCGACCATGGTGGCCTTGACCGCCATCAGGCTCGAGATAGGCCGGGAGGCAAGGATTTCAGCGTGCCGGTGAGCCTCGGCCAGTAGGTCAGCGGGCTCGCAGACCTTCCAGACCAGCCCCATGCGCAGCGCCTCGCCGGCGTCGACCCATTCCGAGGACATCAGCAGCCACGCGGCGTTCTGCCGGCCCATCAACTGGGGAAGCAGGTACGACGATCCGGCTTCGGGTGCGACACCCAGGCTGGTGAAAGGGCATTTCAACCGGGCCGTCGATGACATGAACACCAGGTCCGCGTAGCCGAGGATGGTGGTGCCGATGCCGATGCCGACCCCGTTCACCGCACACATCAACGGTTTGGGGAAGCCCGCCAGCGCGTCCACCAGACCGGTGAACCCGTGTTGCCCGGACGTGAACTCCGGATTGGTGATCCGGTCTGTCATCTCGGTGAGGTCGGTGCCGGCGCTGAAGGCTCGCCCGGTGCCGGTGAGCAGCACAACGGCCACCTCCGGGTCGTCGGCGGCGGCCAGGAGCGCCTCGGCGGTAGCGTCGTAGAGCGCCTCGTTGAACGCATTGAGCGCCTCGGGGCGGTTCAGGGTGAGGGTGCGCACCCGCTTGTCATCGTCGATCTGGAGCAACACCGCTGCAGCTTAGTTCGCTTCACGACCGCCGCACTAGGCGGACGTCCTGGTCGGCTTTGATCAGCTCGCCGATGATCCCGGCCAGTCGGCGGTAGGGTTCGTCCCGCCCACTGGTGGAGCGAAACACCAGTCCGATCCGCCGTCCCGGTCGCGGTGCGGCGAAATACGCCAGACTGAGCCCGCCCCGGTCGGCTTCGGTCGCCACCGCGGTCTGCGGGATCAAGGTCACCCCCAGTCCCCCGGCAACACAGCGCACCGCGGTCGCCAGCGACGCCGCACGGGTGGTGGCCAGTTCGGCCCGCACGCCGGCGTTGCGGCAGATTTCCAGGGTCTGGTCACGGAGGCAGTGCCCCTCGTCAAGCAGCAGCAACGGCAGGTCCGCCAGCGCGCTCGACGGCACGCGCCGTCTGCCGGCCAACGGATGGTGCGGCGGCAGCGCGAGCACGAAATCTTCGTCATAGATGGGGATTTCGGTAATCCCGTGGGCTGCGGACGGCAGCGCTATCAGCGCGGCGTCCACCGCGCCCTCGCGCAGTCCGGTCAGCAGTCGCTCGGTCTGATCCTCGATCACTCGCAACGTCAGGTCCGGCAGCCGACTCGCCAGTCCGGCCAGCACGGCCGGCAGCACGTACGGCGCCACTGTCGGTATCAGTCCCAGTCGCATGGTGCCCTGCAGTGGGTCGGAGACCCCGGCTGCGGCGGCGGAGAACCCTGCCGCGGCCTCGAGTACCGCCTGGGCGTGCGCAAGGAGCAGCTCACCCTCCGCGGTCAAGAAGACCCGGCGCGTCGACCGCTCGATCAGTTGGACCCCCAAACCCGCCTCCAGCGACGACAGCGCCTGCGACAGCGTCGATTGACTCACGCCGAGACCGGCTGCCGCAAGACTGAAGTGGTGTTTCTCTGCGACCGTCGCGAACGCCCGCAGTCCGGCGATCGTCGGCTGATAACTTCTATCGGTCATACCTATCAGTATAGTGGGAGGTATCACCTTTAATTTATAGTTGAACTAGGGCAATATGGACGGCGAGGGCCTTCTGGCCCTGGAGATTTCAATCATGAGGAGTGATATGGCACTGCTGACCATCGGCGACCAATTTCCGTCCTACCGACTCACAGCGCTCAAACCCGGTGACCTGTCCAAGGTCGATGCGCAAAAGCCGGAGGACTACTTCACCGAGATCACCAGCGACGACCACCCGGGCAAGTGGCGGGTGGTGTTCTTCTGGCCCAAGGACTTCACCTTCGTCTGCCCCACCGAGATCGCGGCGTTCGGCAAGCTCAACGAGGAATTCGCCGACCGCGACACCCAGGTGCTCGGTGCCTCGATCGACAGTGAGTACGTGCACTTCCAGTGGCGTTGCCACCATGAGGATCTCAAGGCGCTCCCGCTCCCGATGCTCTCCGACATCAAGCGTGAACTGATGTCGGCGTGCGGCGTGCTCAACGCCGACGGGGTCGCCGACCGCGCCACGTTCATCATCGACCCCCACAACGAGATCCAGTTCGTTTCGGTGACCGCCGGGTCGGTCGGCCGCAACGTCGACGAGGTGCTCCGCGTGCTCGACGCCCTGCAGTCCGATGAACTGTGCGCGTGCAACTGGCGCAAGGGTGACCCGACGTTGAATGCAAGCGACCTGCTCAAAGCCTCGGCCTGATCGGCGCCCGAATGAGCATCGAGAATCTCAAGTCGGCAATACCCGAGTACGCCAAGGACCTCAAGCTCAATCTGGGGTCGATCGCCCGCAGCACCGCGCTAAATCAGGAGCAGCTCTGGGGAACGCTGCTGGCGTGTGCGGCGGCGACACGTAATACCTCGGTGCTGGCCGAGATCGGCGCGGAGGCGGCCGAAAATCTGTCAGCGCAGGCCTACCAGGCCGCGTTGGGTGCCGCGTCGATCATGGGTATGAATAACGTGTTCTATCGCGGTCGGGGCTTCCTCGGCGGCGCCTACGACGACCTGCGCCCGGGGTTGCGGATGAACATCATCGGCAACCCGGGCGTGACCAAGGCCAACTTCGAGCTGTGGTGCTTCGCGGTGTC
>JBDTKT010000292.1:0-10667 GCA_039935195.1 Mycobacterium sp. | reverse complement strand
CCGGGCTGATCGACCCGGCCGGCGTCGACGTGGTGCACGTCAGCTCCGCCCAGCAACTCGGTGACGCAGTGTCCAAGCATGCCTCGGAGGCGCACGTGCTGGTGATGGCCGCAGCTGTCGCGGATTTCCGGCCGGCGCAGGTGGCGCAGGTGAAGATCAAGAAGGACACCACAAAAGCCACCGCCGCGCCCACGATCGAACTGTTGCGCAATGACGACGTGCTGGCCGGCGCGGTGCGGGCGAGGGCCGACGGCCAGCTACCCAATATGCGTGCAATCGTGGGTTTCGCCGCCGAGACCGGTGACGCCAACGGTGACGTGCTGTTTCACGCCCGTGCCAAGCTGCGGCGCAAGGCCTGCGACCTGTTGGTGGTCAACGCCGTTGGGGACGGCCGAGCGTTCGAGGTCGACAACAACGACGGGTGGCTGCTGGCGTCGAATGGGACTGAGTCGGCCCTGGAGCACGGTTCCAAGACGCTGATGGCTAGCCGTATCGTGGACGCCGTCGTCACCTTCCTGCATGGCGGCGACCGCTAGGCCCGCTGCTACGGTGGCCTCCGGGGCGGCGAGCCGGACCGGAAACGGCGACGATATATTTTTCCTACCTAACTATTTACGGTGCGAAAGCACGGAAGGGTGACATTGTGAGCGAGAACGGTCGACTGTTTACCAGTGAGTCGGTGACCGAGGGACACCCCGACAAGATCTGTGACGCCATCAGTGACTCGGTGCTCGACGCACTGCTGACCGACGACCCGCGCTCCCGCGTCGCGGTGGAGACCTTGGTCACCACCGGCCAGGTGCACGTCGTCGGGGAGGTGACGACCAGCGCCAGGGAGGCGTTCGCCGACATCGCCAACACCGTCCGGCGATGCGTCTTGGACATCGGCTACGACTCCTCGGACAAGGGCTTCGACGGTGCGACCTGCGGGGTCAACATCGGTATCGGCGCCCAGTCGCCTGACATCGCCCAGGGCGTCGACACCGCCCACGAGGCGCGGGTGGAAGGTGCGGCGGACCCGTTGGACAGCCAGGGTGCCGGTGACCAGGGCCTGATGTTCGGCTACGCGATTGCCGACACCCCGGAGTTGATGCCGCTGCCGATCGCGCTGGCCCACCGGCTGGCCCGGCGTCTCACCGAGGTGCGCAAAAGCGGAGCGCTGGACTACCTGCGCCCCGACGGAAAAACGCAGGTCACTGTGCAGTACGAGGACAACATCCCGGTGCGACTGGACACCGTCGTGCTCTCCACCCAGCACGCCGACGGCATCGACCTGGAGGGCACGCTGACCGCGGACATCCGGGAGCAGGTGGTCAACACGGTGCTGGGCGAGCTCGCGCACGACACCATGGACACCTCCGACTACCGGCTGCTGGTCAACCCCACCGGCAAGTTCGTCCTGGGCGGGCCGATGGGTGACGCCGGGCTGACCGGGCGCAAGATCATCGTCGACACCTACGGCGGCTGGGCCCGGCACGGCGGCGGTGCCTTCTCCGGCAAGGACCCGTCCAAGGTGGACCGTTCGGCGGCCTACGCGATGCGCTGGGTGGCCAAGAACATCGTCGCCGCCGGTCTGGCTCAGCGGGTCGAGGTCCAGGTGGCCTACGCGATCGGCAAGGCCGCCCCGGTCGGGTTGTTCGTCGAGACGTTCGGCACCGAGACCATCGACACGATCAAGATAGAGAAGGCGATCGGGGAGGTGTTCGACCTGCGGCCCGGTGCGATCGTTCGCGATCTGAACCTGCTGCGCCCGATCTACGCGCAGACCGCCGCCTACGGCCACTTCGGCCGCACCGATGTCGAGTTGCCCTGGGAGCAGCTCAACAAGGTGGACGACCTTAGGCGTGCGATCTAGGCCGTTAGCGCCACGCGGTGAACCGGTAACCGTCGACGTCGAAATGCCGGCGCCTCGGATCTCTTCCGGGGAGAGACGGTATAGCCAGGATCTTCGGGTGCGCCGATAAACCGCGACTGATCCGGTGAGCGCTCTGTACCGCCACCGGGCAGGAGAGGATTCCCATGTCAGGAAGCTGGGTCCGCTGCTGAGTCCGCGAAGTTCGTGATCCCGGCGGCGTAGGGGCGGGTCGGGGCTGGACTGGCCGGCGGTGCGCCCGGTTACGGGGTTGGTGCGCCCTGGTCCAACGTGTCCGGCCACACCTCGTGCTGCGCCGCGCCGATCACTCCCCGCAGGTCAAAATAGACAATGGGGGACGAAGTCCAGCTAACTCGTCGGCGCTCAAACCCGGCCTCAAACGAGGCGTCGTCCATTGACGTAGACGTGTTCGATGTTGCGATCGTCGCCGCAGTAGATGAGCTTCTCAATCCGTTGGGCCAGCGACATTTCCTTGTACCGCGTCCACATCGAGTCGTCGATGACGAGGGCGTCGAAGGCATACCCGGGTTCGAAGCTGCCCGTCTTGTCGAAGAAGCTGCCGCCGCCCTTGGTTGCGCAGTAGAAGGCCTCTGCGGCCAGGATCGGCCGGGTGGTGCGTTCGGTGAGGAAGTTCATCGCGCCGGATTGGATTGCGCCGACGATGTTCTGGAACATGTTGAGCACATGGCCGGCCGAGACGTCGCTACCGAGACCAACTCGGATACCCATGTCGTGGTATTCGGCAAGCTTCATCACGCCGCTGAGCAGGTTGAGATTCGAGTGCGGGCAGTGCGCCACCAGGACACCCGTGTCGCGAATCACCTCCTTCTCTCGATCGGTCAGGTGAATCGCGTGAGCGACGACGGTGTTCGCGCTCTTCATCAGGCCGGCGCGCTCGTAGGTTTCAACGAAATCGACGCAGTCCGGGTACATCGCCAGCGTCACGTCGACCTCTGTGCGGCTTTCCGACAGATGCATGTGGCAGGGCAGATCGAACTCGGCGGCCTGTTCGGCCAGTGCGACCATCAGTTCGCGGGAGCAGACCATGCTGACACTCGGTGTGATGGTTGGACCGACAAGTGTTGACTTGGTGCGGTTTTCCTCGATGAAGCGCCGAGAGTCGGCGATCTCCCGTTCCGTGCTCTCCAGCGAATTTGGCGGCACGTTCTGGTCTCGGGAGACCTTTCCGACGTAGGCCTTGAGGCCGGCCTCGGCCAACTTGTCGACAAGGATGCCGGTGCTGTGGGCGTGAATCGTGCCCATGACCACTGAGCTGGTGATGCCGTTGCGTAGCAAGGACTCTACAAACAGGGTGTAGACGGCCTCTGCATACGTCGCGTCCCCGAGGCTGGCCTCCTGGGGGAACGTCAGGGTGTGCAGCCAGTCGATTAGTTCGGTGCTGCACTGCAGGCCGGTGATCGGCAACTGGGAGGCGTGCACGTGCGCGTCGGTGAAGCCCGGGATGATCAGCCGGTCGCCGTGGTCTGTCATCGCCGCACCGGCGTAGCGGTCGGGGAGCGTCTGGACGCACTCGGCGATGATCCCGTCGTCATCGACGACGACATAGCCGTTGTGAAGGGTGACGAAGTCCTGCCGCGTCGGTGTGAACACGATGTTGCCGCGGTGGATGTGCACCCTATCTCCTTGCCGGCCGCAAGCCGTCGATGCGCTGAGATCGACGCTTGCCGCGTCGAATGTTCGAATACAGACTCCCGAATACAGCCTAGGGAATCGGCTGAAACCCGCTCCGGGCGGTGTTCACCTGCACGGATCAGATGGGCTTACCGCGTTCGATGGTCCGCAACACCTGTTCGGGTCGGTCACCAGGCCAGAATTCGTGCACCGCCCACGTCGCACCGGCGGCCTGCAGGGCGTTGAGATCCTCGCCGGGGCGGGCGGCCACCGCGATGTCGAACCCGTCGCGGCTACCGCGGATCGCTGCGACCGCATCGGCGATCTCGCCGACCCCGGCCGTGTCCATTCCGAGAGGAAAGATGCCGTCGTACCGCGCCGCCCGTTCGATCGGAGTGCCTGAGGTCCGGTTGGTGCCGAACCACACGGGTATCCGCGGTTGTTGGACCGGGCCGGGAGTGATGCGGATGCCATCGACGACGACGGCACCGTGGTGGGTGACGGTCTTGCCGGCCCACAGTTGGGTCAGAACCGCGGCCCCCTCATCGAGTATTTCCCCGAGTCGGCGGGGGTCGCCCACGTCACCGAACGCTGAATACTCCCGCCAGATGTCGCGGCCGGTGCCCAGCCCCAGGATCAACCGACCTTGGCTCAGCCGGTCCAGGGTGACCGTTTCCCGGGCCAGCTTGATCAATCGTCGGCGGGGCAGTGGAGTCACCATCGGGCCCAACCTGATCCGCTCGGTCACCATCGCCGCAGCGGCCAAGACGATCCACGGGTCGGCGATCTCCCATTCGCCGGCAACCGGACTCAGGACATGATCCCAGACGAAAAGTCCGTCCCAGCCAGCCTCTTCGGCGGCACAAGCAATTTCAGTGATCGCTTGCGGATCAGCCAGTGCACCGAACAGCGGCAGGTGGAGCGCATGACGCATTCGCCGATCGTAACCTCCGGCCCTTGCCGCGGTCCGCCCGATCGCCGACGGTCAGTCCGCCGGGGGTGGACCGGCCGGGCCCAGCGTATCGGGGCACAACTCGTGTTGTGCGGCCTCGGCCACCAGCGGGAACTCCGGGAGTTCCCAGTACCGGGGTAACTGCTGCTCCACCGTCGACCCGCTGCGCAGGTTGTTGCAGGCCATGATCCCGAAGAGGATCGATCTGCCCGGATCCACCGGAAAACCGCCTTGATAACGTCCGCTGTAACCGTGGTCCTTGAGGTAGTCCAGGAAGCTGTTGTTGTCGCCGTGCGCGATCGGTCCGGTGCCCAGTGCGGCGGTGATCATGACGGCAGCGGTCGCGCCACGCGTAGTCCAGCCCATGCCGGCGATGCTACGTCGCGGAAAGCGCCGGGGGGAGCGGTTCACCTGCTTACAGTCCGAGTGCGCCAACCGGTGGCGAGTCGAACCAGGTGGCAACCCACGAACTGAACAGTCCCGAAACCGAGGAGGAATCTGCATTGGTGGTGAAGCCTGCCCCGGCCGCCGCGTCGAGCAGCATCGACAGGGCCAAATTATCGACCAGGGGTGTCAGCTGATATGTGTCCGGATTCTGCAGGTCGGCGGCGGCTATGGGCACAATTCGTGCTGTGCGGCGTCGGCAATCAGCGGGAACTGCGGCCACGCCGGATAATTCGGCTGCTGATCTCCTACGCTCCTACCGATGTGCAGGTTCTCGCAGATCATGTGCCCGAGTGCTCGCACGCTCGGCGCCGGTATCGGCTCGCCGTCCGCGTACGCAGCGCTGTAGCCATGCTCATTCAGGTAGCGCACGAAGCCGGCGTCGTCGGCGTATGCCGGGGCGGCGCTGAGGAGTGCGGCGGCGGCGATTGCCGGGACCGTGGTGTATCGGATAACCCAACCCATGCTGGCGATGCTACGTCGGGTGAGGAAGAACGTGCACGTCGACCGAATCTTGCCCCGATTGCTGCTAGCGTCAGCGACGACGGAGAAAGGCCCGGGAAGTGAAAGCAACTGCACTGGCCGCAGCTATGGCCGGAATCGCGCTGGGCGGACTGATCGCCCCCGCACATGCGGACCCGCTCAATCCGCGTGACCCTGACTACTGCGGCAGAAGCCCGGACATCCTATTGTGCACGGAGCGCCAGTCGACCTATCCCAGCGCCGACGAGGTGACTTTCCTCAACGACATCCGCGGTCGTATTCCGGGCTACAACGAGGCTCGACGACTGGCCGCCGGGCGGGCCGTCTGTTTGGAACTGCCCTCACACCCGACCAACCTGCTCGTTGAGCAGGTCGCGGCGTATCTCCAGATCCCCAAACCGACGGCCGGTGCGGTGGTCGATTCCGCACGGGCCAACATCTGCCCGTCGGTCGAGCCACAGACCTGACCGATCGCTGGATCAATCGGCGCCACCGCAGGATTCGTCAGCCTCGCGCCGTCGCAGGCCATCGCGGATCGCGGCCTGTGCGGCGACATCACCCGCGTTGTAGGCCAGGCACCATTGACGGGCCGCCTGCGCCTCCGGACCGACCCCGCGGGCGATGTCGATCGCGCCTTGAGATGCCAGGCCGCCCGGATCGTCGACGTTCCAGTGGAAGCCGAAGATCGCAGCGACACTTTTGATCGACGACGACGAGCGACAAAAATAGGCGGAGCTGAACCACTTCAGAAGGTCGAAAGTGAGGCCGTCCAGGGCGTCGCTGACTGCGGCGAACTTGCGGGTGTGAGATGTCTCCGGATGATGCCAGTGGAAGATCTGTAGGGATTTTCCCGACCGGTCGGCCCGCGTGCGCAGTTCAACGATGCGGCTGGCGAACTCGTCGGCGAGCGTGATCTCACCGGCTTCATCGAGCGGATCGAATGACACGACCGGCTCGTAATGCGCGGTGCTGTCGTCCCGCGCGTCACGAATCCGCAGCCCCCACTGGTAGATCCGCCCGGCGCTATCCCACTCGATGTCGAAGTCAACTTCGATGTCGGCAGTCGGAACACGGGCGTGCGCCCCCGCCCCGTGGTTCGAGATCTATTCCGGTGCAAGTTATCTGGGCGCGTTTTACGACGGACGCCAGCCGGTCGTCGGGTTTCCGGGTGCCTACGGACTGGACACGGAAGCCGGCGGCGTGGGCGGCGGGGCCGACACCAGCCAGTTGCTCGACGCTCAACGTGCCGTTTTGGCCGCAGTGTTCGTACAGGTACTGCCATTCCCGCACGTTGAGATGGCCGGTCTCGATGGCGAATGATGCGTCGTGTGGCCCGGTCAACCCGGCGCAGTAGTCGAACCACTCGCAGCTGTCGCAGTCTTTGATGCGGTAGGGACGCACCAGCTCATCCGCGGCCAGCGCGGCCTCGGCGACCGTGATGCGGAAATCGAACTCGTGGTCGTAACGCTCCAACGCCGAACGTTTCTTCCGGTGCCCGGGATCGCTGGCCGAGTAGGTGGTAATGGACTCCGCGTCGAGGTCGTACCAGGTGATGCCGTAGTGGTCGCCGGTCAGCACCCTCAGATCGGAGGTCCCGATGATGCCGGCGATGTTCGGGGCGGCGCTCGGGTGGCGGTCCAACTCCTGCAGCATCCGGGTGTAGTGCGACAGCTGCATGACGTCGTTGCGCCACCTGGTGCCGTTGTTTTTGAAGCCGGCCTGCCGGCGGCGTTGATCAGGTGCGGTCAACGTTGAGACGTCGACATCGGATTTCGTTGACGTGGTGAGTGTTTGATGGTTCTTGATGTCGACTGGCAGATATCCGTCACCATGCCGGATCAGCACGTCGGGCGCTCCGGTACGGCCGTTGACGTCCGGCAGGCGCCCGTTCACGATCACTTCGACCGCATCGTTCATCGCCTCGACGGTGCGCCGTTGGCTCTGTGCGGGGCCTTCGGAATCATCAATCATCAGCAGGCGCGAGGAACCTCCATAGCAGGCGACGAACTCGTCGACGATCTTTCTTTCGAAGACAATGCCCGCGTCGAACAGGGCCGCCAGATCCGGCCGCAACGGTGTCGGTTGCGCCAACCCGGGGACGTGCTGGTTGTACGTCAGGCGAGCGCACTGTTTGGCCGGATAGCTGCCCAGCTTGACCTGTCTCATCGCGATCCCTTCCCGGCCGAGCCTACGACAGACAATGATGACCAGGCCTCGTGCCAGGATGACGGTGGACGGGATGGCGGAAGACGGAAGGCACCGAGATGTTGATCGAGTGGTTCCGGCCGGCCGGCAACGACGACGCCGATCACCTGCGGTTCCAGGGCCGGCCGGTAATGGCGCATTCCTGGCTGAGGCTCAGTTTCAGCGACACCGGCGGCGCGGGTGTAGATCATGGTGTCACTGAACTGGGTCTGGCATCCCCGCTGGCCGCGGCCGATACCCGGGGCCTGGATTCCCTTGCCGGGCAAGATGAATCAGCGGTTCGGGTCTGGCCTCCAGGCGCCACAACCGCTGACGACGCACAGGCCGTGCTGTCCTGGCTGCACGGGAACGCGCTCGCCGGCCACCTCGGGATTGACACCGACATGCTGGTGCACCTCTTCATTGAGGTCGCCGTGAACGCCGCGCCGGGTTCGCTCACCCGCGACGGCGAGTTTCTGGCAACTCTGGCGGGGGCCGCCCAATGGCCCGGCACCACGTCAACTTCGGACTGGAATCTGACGGTGGGTCTGTCTGTGGAGGCCGTCGAGGCCGTGCTCGATGCGATCGGTGACAGCGGTCCGCGATGGCGCTACGCGATCGTCGCCGCCCGTGATCCTGAGTCGCCTGCTGGGCGAATACGCCGGACACTGCTCGCCGACCTGGGCCGTTAGCCCCGGCCCAGCGGCGCCACTGATCAGTGCCAGTGCGGTGCGAGCAGGACAGCCTGACCGGTGACCGGCGGCCGCGCCAACCATCGCCGGGTTTCTTGGCGTGCCTGCTCGATGAGTTTGAGTGCATGGGAGAAGTCGATCGGCGAGATGTGGACCGGGCACAGCGGAGGGACTACCCGCACGTCGATGGTCTGCTCAAATCGGGTGATGTCGGCCGCGAGCCGCTGGTTGATGGCAAGGGTCAGGGCGTGCAGCGCCATCGCCATGACGCCGCGCGGGGGTGCCGACAGATCGCAGGCGTAGCCGGTCGGCAGCACGTAGGCGATGTCGGCGCCGAGCGCGACCGCGTGTGACAGCGGGGTGTTATTGACGACGCCGCCGTCCATCAGGGCGCGGCCGCCGATCCGCACCGGCGGCAGGACCGCGGGGATCGCGGTGCTCGCGGCGATGGCGTCGACCGCGTTTCCCGACGACAGCAGGACATCGTGCCCGGACAGCACGTCGGTGGCCACCACATGCAGGGGGACCGGGGAGTCCTCCAAGAGGGTGAACTCGAGGTGGCGGGTGAGCAACCGGCGCAGATTGGTGGCGGGGACCAGGTTCGGGCGTTGCCCCAGGAAGCCCAGCAGCCCCACTACCGGCCGGGTCGGGAACACGTCATGGCGGGACAACGAGCGCCACACGTCGGCCAGGCCCGCGCTACCGGTGGCGTCGGGCCGCGACGCGATCCAGCCACCGTTCACCGCACCCACCGAGGTGCCCACGATGAAATCAGGTGTGATGTTGACCTCAGTCAGGGCCGCCAGCATGCCGGCCTGGATCGATCCGAGGCTGGCGCCGCCGGAGAGCACGAACGCTGTTGTCATGATGGCTCGACGGTGACGCATACCTGGACTACGTCATCGTGAGGAACGATAAGCACCAAGTCGCCCCCTCAACGTCACCGCGATCCGACGCGAATCACCCTGGAAATCCGGGCGGTTTCACCGTAGCGTCCGACAGGTGAGTGTGACCAGGGCGCGTATGGAGATCGATCACGCAGCGCAGGCCGCCTATATCGATTTCGGTGTAGACAGCAGGGGTGTGGGCGCGGCTGTCGAAGTCTCCCCAACGATCAACGTGGACCTGGATCCGTCCGGTGTGGCGGTCGGCGTCGAACTGCTCTCGCTGTCTCCCGACTTGCTGTCACTGGCCGAACTCCGCGCCAAAGGACGATTCCGGGACGAGGACGCGCGACTGATCGAGGCGAACCTGCCGGCGATCCTGCAATTTTTGGCCGGCAGCCAGGCCAAACCGGCACATCCGGGTGCCCCCGGCGTAGATTTTTTCTACCTGGCGGCCTGAGTCGGCCGATCACACCGGTGACGCGATGAGCGACGACGACCGTGTCCGCTGGGACGAGCGATACCGGGATCGCGGGTCGCCGGGGGCCGATGCGGTCGGACCGGCAGCGGTTTTCCTGCCGTACCTGGACGTGTTCCCGATGGTGGGCAACGCGCTGGACGTCGCCTGCGGACAGGGGAACGGCGCGGTCTGGCTTGCGCGTCGGGGACTGAGCGTATGGGGGGTCGACGTCTCCGAGGTGGCCGTCGAACAGGCGCGGAATCTCGCGTTCCGGCACGGCGTCGCCGACCGGTGTCGCTTCGACGTCGTCGACCTGGACCGCGGCCTGCCGGGCGGGCCGCCCGCCGACGTCGTCTACTGCGCCAGGTTCCGCGACCGCGGTCTGGATCGGCTGATGGTCGACCGTCTGGCCGCGGGCGGACTGCTGGCGATCACCGTGCTCAGTGAGGTCGGCAGCACAGCCGGCCCATTTCGGGCCGCTCCGGGTGAGTTACGCGTCGCGTTCGACTGCCTCGACCTGGTCGCCGAAGGCGAGGGGCGAGGCGAGGCGTGGCTGCTGGCGCACCGGGTGTTGCCGGACGCGCCAGGTTAAACCGGCTGCCCGTCGCGCTCGATCGCCGGGTTCTCGATCGGCGGGCCGTCGGCCGGCGGTGCCTCAAATGGGGCCTCGAACGGGGCCGGCATCAGCATCGGCTCAGCCTCGGGTGGCGGGAAGCCGTCGAATGCCGGGGGAGCGTCCATAGGCGATTCCTCGCCGGGGGCCGCTTCCTCCAGCGGAAGGAACATGTGCCGGGTGAACTGGCGCTGGTAGGCGCCCCCGCCGCCGACCTTCACTCCGCCGGGCTCACCACTGGCCACCGGGGTCCCGTCGGGAAGCGTCACCGCGGTGTGGTGGCTGTTCCAGCCCACCACCAGTGCGTTCGGCGCGGTCCCGTACCGGAAGCCGCGTGCAAGCAGCGCGGACTCCTCGTTCCCGGTGTTGAACCTGCTGCCGAAGGCTGGCCTGCCGGTCGCCACGTTAGTTACCCACGAAGCCAATCCCGAGCAGTCGGTGCCGGCGGCC
>JBDTKT010000291.1:0-5650 GCA_039935195.1 Mycobacterium sp. | reverse complement strand
TGCTCTACGCCTACGGTGAGGCCACCGTCGCCAAGATCACCGTCATCACCCGCAAGGCCTACGGCGGCGCGTACTGCGTGATGGGGTCCAAGGAGATGGGCGCCGACGTCAACCTGGCGTGGCCGACTGCCCAGATCGCGGTGATGGGTGCCTCCGGCGCGGTCGGGTTCGTCTACCGCTCTCAGCTGAAGGCAGCGGCCGGGGACGGCCAGGATGTTGATGCGCTGCGCCTGCAGCTGCAACAGGAGTACGAGGACACCCTGGTGAACCCCTACGTCGCCGCCGAGCGCGGTTACGTCGATGCGGTGATCCCGCCGGCGCACACCCGCGGTTACATCGCGACGTCGCTGCGGCTCTTGGAGCGCAAGATCGTCCAGCCGCTGCCCAAGAAGCACGGGAACATCCCGCTGTGAGCGCCGTGAGCGCCGTGAGCGACGAAGTGCAGCGGACGCCTGAGCCGCGTATCCAGGTGCTCAAGGGCAACCCGACCGACGCCGAACTCGCGGCGCTGATCGCAGTGCTGAGCAGCGCCGGCGGCGGCGCAGTCGAACCCGGACCCACCGAGCGCAATCTGTGGGGCCACCCGGTCGACAAACTGCGGTATCCGCTGATCAGCTGGCAGCGGATCACCCTGTTGGAGCGCACCCACCTCCGCCGATGACCCGGCTGGTCCTGGGCTCGGCCTCGCCGGGTCGGCTCGCGGTGCTGCGCGGCGCCGGTGTCGAACCGCTGGTCGTGGTGTCTGGCGTCGACGAGGACGCCGTCATCGCCGAACTGGGACGCGACGCCGGCCCGGACCGGGTGACGGCCGCGTTGGCGGCGGCCAAGGCGCAGCGGGTGGTCCACGCCCTGGAACCGGCGGTGACCGCCGACTGCGTCGTGGTCGGCTGCGACTCGATGCTCCACATCGACGGCGAGCTGCGCGGGAAGCCATCGTCGGCCGCTGAAGCCCGTCGTAACTGGCAGTCGATGGCCGGCCGCGACGGCCAGCTCTACACCGGCCACAGCCTCATCCGGCTGCGAGACAACGCGATCGTGCATTGCGGCACCGAAACAGCTTTCACCACAGTACATTTCAGCACTCCATCGCCCGGCGACCTGGACGCCTACCTGACCACCGGGGAACCGCTACGGGTTGCGGGTGGATTCACCCTGGACGGACTGGGCGGCTGGTTCGTCGACGGCGTCGACGGCGACCCGTCCAGCGTCATCGGGATCAGCCTGCCGATGACCCGGCGACTCCTCGCCGCTGCGGGGCTGTCGATTTCCCAGCTGTGGACGGGCAATCCGCTCGGCGGGTGATACCTGTCTCGGCATCTGGCCTCGCCAACTACTGACCGGTAGGATTGATCTTGTGCCAGTGCCTGCTGATCCAAGTCCAGCCCTGCAGTCTTACGCTCACCCGGAACGGCTGGTAACCGCCGACTGGGTCGCGGCCAACTTGGGCCGGGCCGGCCTCGTCGTGGTGGAGTCCGACGAGGACGTGCTGCTCTACGACATCGGCCACATCCCCGGGGCGGTCAAGATCGACTGGGTCACCGACCTCAACGACCACCCGGTCCGCGACTACATCATCGGCGCGCAGTTCGCCGACCTGATGAACCGCAAGGGAATCTCCCGCGACGACACCGTGGTGATCTACGGCGACAAGAGCAACTGGTGGGCTGCCTACGCGCTGTGGGTGTTCACCCTGTTCGGTCACGAAGACGTACGACTGCTCGACGGGGGGCGCGATCTGTGGGTGACCTCGGGCCGCGAGACCACCCTGGACGTGCCGGCCAAGACCACCACCGGCTACCCGGTGGTGCAGCGCAACGACACCCCGATCCGCGCGTACAAAGAGGACGTGCTGGAAATCATCGGCCACCAGCCGCTTATCGACGTGCGTTCGCCGCAGGAGTACACCGGCGAGCGCACCCACATGCCGGACTACCCGGAGGAGGGCGTGCTGCGCGGCGGCCACATCCCCACCGCGGTGTCCATCCCGTGGAGCAAGGCCGCTGACGACAGTGGACGGTTCCGCGGCCGCGACGAACTCGAACAGCTCTACGGGTTCATCAAACCGGACGACAGAGTCGTCGCCTACTGCCGCATCGGTGAGCGTTCCAGCCACACCTGGTTCGTGCTGACCCACCTGCTCGGGCTCCAGGGCGTCCGCAACTACGACGGGTCGTGGACCGAGTGGGGCAACACCGTGCGGGTGCCCATTGTCGACGGCGACGCCCCGGGAGTCGTACCCGCCCGATGAGCCTGCCGAAAGGGTTGGCGGAAGTCGTAGCGGACTTCGCCGATGTCGAGGGTCAAGACAAACTCAAACTGCTGCTGGAGTTCTCCGAAGACCTGCCGCCGCTGCCCGACGATCTGGCCGAGGCGGGTATGGAGCCGGTGCCGGAGTGCCAGTCGCCACTGTTTCTGCACGTCGACTCGACCGACCGCCAGCGGGTGCGGCTGTACTTCAGCGCGCCCCGAGAGGCGCCCACCACCCGTGGTTTTGCGTCGATCTGGGCGATCGGTCTGGACGGCGAGTCCGCCGACGTGATCTTGGCAGTGCCGGAGGATTTTGCCTCCCGCCTGGGACTTGCCCAGCTGATCAGTCCGCTGCGGCTGCGCGGGATGTCGGCCATGCTGACCCGGATCAAGCGCCGACTGCGGGGCGCGTAGTACGGCCCGGGTGCTCGCACCTTAAACTGCCTCCAGATACATTCTTAAAGACCTTTCTTAAACATGTCATCAGGAGGCCCCGTGGCGAACCACGCTAGCTCGAAGATCTCCAAGGTGCTCGTTGCCAATCGTGGGGAGATCGCGGTCCGGGTGATCCGGGGTGCGCGGGACGCCGGGTTGCTCAGCGTGGCGGTGTACGCCGAGCCCGATGCCAACGCACCGCACGTCCGGCTGGCTGACGAGGCGTTCGCGCTCGGCGGGCAGACCTCGGTCGACTCGTACCTGGTGTTCGAGAAGATTCTCGGGGCCGCGGAGAAGTCCGGCGCCAACGCCATCCACCCCGGCTACGGCTTCCTCTCCGAGAACGCCGACTTCGCCCAGGCCGTGCTCGACGCCGGCCTGATCTGGATCGGGCCGAGCCCGCAGTCGATCCGCGACCTCGGCGACAAGGTCACCGCCCGCCACATCGCCGCGCGCGCCAAGGCGCCGCTGGTGCCCGGCACCCCCGACCCGGTCAAGAACGCTGACGAGGTGGTGGCCTTCGCCCAGGAGTACGGCGTGCCGGTCGCGATCAAGGCGGCGTTCGGTGGCGGTGGCCGCGGCATGAAGGTCGCCCACACCATCGAGGAGATCCCCGAACTGTTCGACTCGGCGACCCGCGAGGCGATCTCGGCATTCGGCCGCGGTGAATGCTTCGTCGAGCGTTACCTGGACAAGCCGCGCCACGTCGAGGCGCAGGTGATTGCCGACCAGCACGGCAACGTCATCGTTGCCGGCACCCGGGACTGCTCGCTGCAGCGCCGCTTCCAGAAGCTGGTCGAGGAGGCCCCGGCGCCGTTCCTGTCCGACGCGCAGCGCAAGGAGATCCACGAGTCCGCCAAGCGGATCTGCAAGGAGGCCGGCTACTACGGCGCCGGCACCGTCGAGTACCTGGTCGGCCAGGACGGGTTGATCTCGTTCCTGGAGGTCAACACCCGACTGCAGGTCGAGCACCCGGTCACCGAGGAGACCTCCGGCATCGACCTGGTGCGCGAGCAGTTCCGCATCGCCAACGGCGAGACCCTCGAACTCACCGAAGACCCCACGCCGCGCGGGCACTCCATCGAGTTCCGGATCAACGGCGAGGACGCGGGTCGCGGTTTCCTGCCCGCCCCCGGGCCGGTCACCCGGTTCGACGCGCCGACGGGCCCCGGCATCCGGATGGACTCCGGGGTGGAGACCGGTTCGGTGATCGGCGGCCAGTTCGACTCGATGCTGGCCAAGCTGATCGTCACCGGCGCGACCCGCACCGAAGCGCTGGACCGTGCCCGGCGCGCGCTGGACGAGTTCCACGTCGAAGGGCTGGCTACCGTCATCCCGTTTGACCGCGCCGTGGTCCGCGACCCGGCGTTCATCGGCGACGAGAACGGCTTCTCGGTGCACACCCGCTGGATCGAGACCGAGTGGGACAACACCGTCGAGCCATTCACCGCCGGTGAGCCGGTCGGCGAGGACGACGCCCTGCCACGGCAGAAAGTGGTCGTGGAAGTCGCTGGGCGCCGCCTGGAGGTGTCGCTGCCGGGCGATCTGGTCCTTTCGGGTGGTGGCGGTGCTGCCGCGGGTGTCATTCGCAAAAAGCCCAAGGCTCGCAAGCGCGGTTCGGCCGCCGGTGCAGCGGTCTCCGGTGACGCGGTGACCGCCCCCATGCAGGGCACCGTGGTCAAGGTGGCCGTCGAAGAGGGTCAGCAGGTGGCCGCCGGCGATCTGATCGTCGTCCTGGAGGCGATGAAGATGGAGAACCCAGTCACCGCGCACAAGGACGGCGTCATCACCGGCCTGGCGGTCGAGGCGGGGGCCGCGATCACCCAGGGGACGGTGCTGGCCGAGATCAAGTAGGGGAGCCCGTCGAGATCAACGCTGGTGATTGTCACCTTGGGCGGTACGGTTCCGCTCGACGAGCATGCAGCTGACTCCGCTGACCGCGGCGACTTAAGCGACTACACCCAGTCCAATCGACCAGCCGGTATCACCCACCGAAATCGCGGTTGCGAACCCCAACAGGGCTAGCACTCCAATAACCGTCAGCGCCAAACCGGGCAAGTGGCGCGGTCGGTCTCCGGCATAAGGAACCGCGTACCCTGCAGCGACCGCGAAGAAACCAATATTATCGTCGTGAGCAACCATTTTTCGTCAACGGTGACGTCAGAACATCGACTGGCCAGGTCGTATTAGATGTTCGTAAGATTCACTCCCGCCGCTTGTCCAGCTTAGGTAGATCGCGGTATGGTAACGACCAGGTTGAGTTCACAGCCGTCCGGAATACGTCAGCGACGTGCAGGGATGCGAACTCCCTAGCGCGCACTTGACGTGGTTCAACAGCCGCAATGCTCGTGGACTGATGGAGTCACCAATGATTGTCAAAACTGCCGCACAAGCGGTATCTGCCATCGCGTCGGATGGGGCCTTTCCGTCCCAAACCTGGGAGAGTCGCACCGCTCGGCTCGTCGCCCGCTGCCGTTGGGGCCGCGCCGGCGCCGTCATCACCACGCACGGTGAAGTCGACGCCGCCAACGCCCGCCAGCTCGTCGATTTCATCGACCACTGCCTCAATTACTGCGAGTGGCTGGTCGTGGACCTCAGCGGTTTGGACTTTATCGGGACCGTCGGCTTATCGGCGTTGCACCAGGTCCAAGACCGGTGCGCGGCAGTTGGGGTGAACTGGGCTCTGGTGCCCAGCCCGGCGGTATCCAAGGTGTTGCAGTTCGGCGAGCCCGACCGCGCACTACCGATCAGCGAGTCGCTGGCTGAGGCGCTGGTGACTGTGCAAAACCAGAGCCGTCGGCTGCAATTGGTCGCACAGTGATTTCGGCCCGATCCGATTAATCTGCCGGAATTTGGGCAACCCTAACGACAGGTCGGCGTCGCACCCGGGGGGCGATGCGGACCCAGGCCCCACCAGTTCAACTTTGTAGCTGGTGGGGCCGCTCCGCGTGAGGACGAGCGGCCGATC
>JBDTKT010000290.1:0-11611 GCA_039935195.1 Mycobacterium sp. | reverse complement strand
TCGATCGAGTCCACCATCGAGTCGATGGTCAGCGGTCTGCTCGCCGACTCCCTGCTGCCCTAAGGCTGACCTAAGGCCGGTTCCCCCGAGCGTCAGGCCAGTGCCAGGAACAGCTTCTCGAGTTCCTCCTCGGACAGCGGAGCTTTGCCGCTGCCTGAGTCGCCGGCGAGGCATTCACGAAGCCCACTCGCGACGATCTTGAAACCCGCCCGGTCCAGCGCACGCGAGACCGCGGCCAGTTGGGTAATGACGTCCTTGCAGTCGCGGCCGCTCTCGATCATCGCGATAACTCCGGCGAGTTGGCCGTGCGCTCGGCGCAACCGGTTCAACACGGACTTGACGCTATCGTCGTCGCCAACCACAGCTGCTCCTCTCCACCAGCCGCCTATCATACCCTGCGGGGTATCGTCGCGCCGGGAGTCAGCGCCGGGAATCAGCGGTGGGCGATCAGGTACGGCGCCAGCGTGGCGAACTTCTCGCAGGTCTCCTCGAACTCCCGCTCGGGGCGCGACGCGCCGATGATGCCCGCCCCGGCCCGCAGCCAGGTCCGCCCCTCCCGCTCGTAGGCGGCCCGCAGCGTCAACGCGGCATCCAGCCCGCCGTCGACCGAGAACACCACGACCGCACCGGAATACAGGCCCCGCGGGCACTCATCAAGCCGCAGGATGGCGTCGATCCCGGACGCTTTGGGAATGCCCGACGCCGTGACCGCCGGGAACAGCGCCTCCAGGGCGTCCATCCGGTCTCGCGACCGGTCCAATCGCCCGCACACCGTCGAGCCCAGGTGCTGGACGCTTCCCCGCTCCCGAACGGTCATGAAGTCGGTGACTGCCGCACTGCCGGGTTCGGCGACCTCGGTGATCTCCGCCATCGAGGCACGCACCGAGATCGCATGCTCGACAATCTCCTTGGCGTTGGACTCCAGGTCCTCGCGGGCCCGGCGGTCCACCGCGAGATCACCGCTGAGCGCCCGGGTGCCGGCCAGCGGTTCGGTGACCACCATCCCGTCGGGCCGCACCGCAGCCACCAGTTCGGGGCTGTAACCGAGCGCCCGGATCCCGCCGAGCCGCAACAGAAACGACCGGGCCGGGGTGTTGTGTCGGCGGCCCAGTCGGTAGGTCGACGGGAAGTCGAGCGCGAACGGTACATCGACACAACGGGACAGGACCACCTTGCGGTAGCGACCGGCCGCGATCTCGGCGACGGCGGTCGCCACCCGCTTCCGGTAATCGGTGGGGTCGGCGGTCTCGTCGACGGCACGTGGAGCAGGCACGTCCCCCAACCCGTCGGCAAGCAACCGCTCCAGCACGGCGCGCTGATGGTCGTCGGCGTCGAGCAGCCGGATCCGGTCGGCGGTGACCTCGATCCGGGCACGCGGCCAGAACAGCCGGGCCAGCGGGGTTCCCGGCGTCAGTCGGTGCGCCAGCCCGAAGCGGTGGTAACCGAACTCGAAGGAGATCCAGCCGAGAACCTGATCGGTTTCCAGCAGCAGTCGGTCCACCGCCTCACCCAGGACCGGCCCGGGTTGTCCGTGCCAGTGCTGGCGCTGAACCACCCCGTCACGCACGATGCGCAGTTCGTCGCTGTCCAGTTCGACCGCCGCGCGCACACCGATGGCCAGGGTCCACGTTCCGGAGCGCTCGTAGAGCAGGTACTCCTCGCCGTCGCGTTCCGGGCGCGTTTCGCCCAGTTCGGAGGCCAGCGCGGCAGCCAGGTCAGCCGGCTCCATACCGGCGGGCAGCAGCACCGACGGCGCACCGACTGAGACCGCTTCAACACTCACCTCGGACATGGCTACTAAATGTAGCCTTACCTAATTCGCCAGGCCGATCGGCCCCTCCCCTTCGTGGCCCGACGATCATCGAATGTTTCGAAGCGTTCACACAGACGTCTCCATACGGAAACCCCCGGCCTCGCGGGCTGCGCTACCGTCACCTGCGTGTTTGTGATCCGCATGCTGGACGGCGAAGAAATCCACGCTGCCGAGCACACCCAGGTGACCATCAATCCCGCCAGCGGCGTGCTGACCATTCACCGGCTCGACCGGCAGGGAGAGATCACCACGCACTACTCGCCGACGGCCTGGCGCTCCGTCACCCACCGCCTCAAGCGCGGTGCGACTTCGTAGGAACGGAAGCCAGAACGTGCGGCTACCCCAGCAGCGAACGCACCACCGCGTCGGCCAGTAGCCGGCCGCGGTCGGTCAGCACCAGATGCTCGTCGTCGGCCGACAGTAGCCCGTCGGCGACCGCGGTTGCGGCGCGCTCGCGTTCGGCGGCATCGAGGTGATCCAGCGGCAGTCCGTGTCGCATCCGCAGCAGCAGCATCACGTCCTCGGTGTGCCGGTCGGCGTCCGAGAGTTCCTCGAAGCCGGCGATGGGCAGCGTCGCTCCGCCCTCACTGCCCAGCAGTTGCGCATAGGCGTTGGGGTGCTTGATGTTCCAGCATCGGAGGCCGCCGACAAAACCGTGCGCCCCGGGCCCGGCGCCCCACCACTGACCGCCGCCCCAGTAGCCGAGGTTGTGCCGGCACTGCCCGCCCGGCCGGCTCCAGTTGGACACCTCGTACCAGTGGAGTCCGGCCGCCCGCAGCCGGGCGTCGACCAGCTCATAGCGGTGCGCCAGGACGTCGCCCTCGGGGGCGGGCAGTTCCCCGCGGCGAACCCGCCGCGCCAGCGCGGTGCCGTCCTCGACTATCAGGCCGTAAGCCGAGACGTGATCGGCGCCCGCTTCCAGCGCGGCGTCCACCGAGCGGGCCAGGTCGTCGTCGGTCTCACCGGGGGTGCCGTAGATCAGGTCGATGTTGAGGTGCTCGAAGCCGGCGGCCAGTGCCTCGCGGGCAGCGGCGACCGGCCGGCCCGGCGAGTGCACGCGGTCCAGGATGCCCAGCACCCGCGGCGACACCGACTGCATGCCCAGCGAGACCCGCGTGTAGCCGGCATCGTGAATCGCCTCGAAGAACTCCGGCGAGGTCGACTCGGGGTTGGCCTCGGTGGTCACCTCGGCGCCGGGCGCCAGCCCGAAGGTGGCCCGCACTCGGTCCAGCACCAGGGCCAGCCGAAGTCCGCCCAGCAGCGAGGGGGTGCCGCCACCGACGAACACGGTGTCTGCGGTCGGCGCACCCAGCCGGGCCGCGGCCAGCTCCAATTCCACCGACAGCGCCGCCACCCAGGCGTCCGGGTTGGTGCCGCCCAGTTCCGCCGGGGTGTAGGTGTTGAAGTCGCAGTATCCGCACCGGGTCAGGCAGAACGGCACGTGCACGTACACCCCGAACGGGCCCCCCTGTTCAAGCGGAAGCCGCGCTACGTCGGGCAGTTCGACTGCGGTCGGGGATAGCGTCATGGCACCCGATCATCCCACCCGGGGAGGATCAGGCCTGGCCGCCCTCGGCGTCACTGACCAGCATCGTCAAATAGTGGGTGAGCGAACCCGTCGGCGGGCCGCCGGCGTCCTCATCGGGAGCACCCCCGGCAGATGCACCCCCGGTCACGCCGCGGGTCAGGCACGTCGGCCAGGCTTTCGGCCCCTGTTCGGCCAGGATTCGATTCGCCACCGCGACCTGCTGCTGCTCGCTGGCCTGCGAAGGCAGCCCCCCGACCCCGCCGTTGGCGTCCCACATCGCCGGCTCGATCTGCAGGCCGCCGTACGCGCCGTTGCCGGTGTCGGCCGCCCAGTTGCCGCCGGATTCACACTGGGCCACCGCATTCCAGTTGACTGTGTCAGCACCGGCCACCCCGGACGCACCCAACAGCAATGCAGTCGCCACAGCCGCTCCTGCCGCACGCCTCACAGCAACTCCACCTTGCTGGCCAGCCAGCGACCGTCGACCTTATCCATGGTCATCCGGACCCGGCTGCGGTCGATCACCGGCTTATGGGTTGCCGTATTGGTCACAGATTGGTTGACAAGCAATACCACCACGACCTTGTTCTTGCCGGCAGACTTGACCACCGACTCGGTGACGTGGCCGCGTGCGCTGACCTTGTGGTCGGTGAACAACTGACGCATCTTCGGCCCGGACTTGGTGTGCCTGCTCTGGAACTCGCCGGTGGATCCGTCGGCGATGTCGGCGAAGTTCTGGTCGATGTTGTCGCCGTCGATGTCGGTGAGCCGAAGTACGTAGCTTTCCGCGGCCGCAAGCGCTTGATCTGCGGCGACGTGCGTCTCGTACTGCTGCAGCCCCAGCCAGCCGCCATAGCCGACCGCCCCCACCAGCGTGAGCACAGCAAGCCAGCGCCGCATCACGGCCCGCGCGCTGCGGCGCCGCCGGTCCCCCGGTTCCGGCGGGTACGCCGATTCCGGCGGGTACGCCGATTCCCACGCCGGTTCGAACCCGTATTCCAGGATCTCCATGTACCCCACCTACCTTCCCCACCCGAGCACTCATCGAGTTTTGCTTACGTTGATCACAGCTCCGCACCGGAAAGGAAGATTTTCGGTATCCATGGCGTAACCGGCCGGGTCACCGTCGTCTACTGCCCCGAACTCGGGTTGCGTTGGTCGGCTGGCGGCATATCGATTTCCAGCGTGTCTGCAGCTGTTGCTATCTGCCTTGATGTCGTAGGCCGGCCCAGCTGAATGGCCCCGCTGGCTGCCGGATTACTGTCGGCGCACTGCGTGGTCCAGCCTGCCCCCGTCACAACGAGAACCAATGACTGTCACCACCCCGAACACGGGCCCGGCCTAGGCCGGCCGCACATCGGGTAGTCCGACTGCGGTCGGGGATAACGTCATAACGCCCGACCATCCCCGCGGCCAGCGCGGCTGCTAGCGCGGCTGGGGGGGAACCGCGACCTCGAGCTGGTTGACCAGATACGTCACGAACTGCGTCAACGTCCCCACCGGAACGGCGCCCTGCTGCACCTGCGGCGACCCCGGCGGCTGCTGCCCCTGCGGCTGCTGATCACGAATCCGGGACATGCAGGTCGGCCAGGCGCCGGGACCCTGTTTGGCCAGGATCCGGTTGGCCACCACGATCTGCTGGGCCCGGGTGGCGTCGGCCGGTGACCCGACCCCGCCGTTGGCCGACCACGTCGCCGGTTTGATCTGCAACCCGCCCTGAGCGCCATTGCCGGTATTGATCGACCAATTACCCCCGGACTCACACTTCGCGACCGCATCCCAGTTGACCTGGTCGGCCTGGGCAACCGGGCCGCAGACGGCGATCGGCGCCACCACCACCCCGATCGCGACCATCCGCAGGACCGGTCTGCGCACAGGTTTGCGGTCCGGCTTCACAGCGCCTCCAGATAGCCGACCAGCCATCGGCCGTCGACCTTGTCCATGGTCACCCGGAGCCGGCTGCGGTCCAGCAGAGGGTCAGGGTTGTCAGTGTTGGTCACGGCCTGGTCGGCGAGCAGAACAACCACCACCTTGTCCCTGCTGGCCGACTTGATCGCCGCGTCGACGACGGTCCCGCGTCCGGTGGCCTTCTTGTCGACCTGCAGCTCGAGTAGCTTGGCCTGGGATCTGGCGTACATCTCCCGGTACTCGCCCGTTGCGCCGTCCAGCAGGTAGTCCATGTCCTTCTCATCGGCCGGGTCGGGATGGACACTGTCGAAGTTGGACAGGGTCAGCACGTATTTCTCCGCCGCGGCCAGCGCCTGCTGCGCGCCGACATCGGTTTGGTGGTGCTGCCAGACGAGCCAACCGCCGGAGCCCGCCACGGACAGCGCCGCGATCGAGGCAGCCGACACCGCGGCCGCCAGCCGCCGTCGGCGTCGGATACGACGCCGGCCGGCCCGCTCCGCCGGTGGCGGATCGGGTGCGTCAGGCCTGGCAGCGTCCATAACGATCGCCTATCTTTTCGGTAACGGTTTCGCGCATGCTCATCGTCACCCACCCGACCCGACATCTGCCGGAGCGACACAGTGCCGAGGGGGATATTGCTCACAGTGAGCGAAACTTTTACCTGGTCGCAGGTCATGGCATAATCGCCCCTGTGACCGTCACCTACCGCCCCCAAGCCGGGCTCAAATCTCAGGTGGCCCTGGTCTCACGCCGGCACATCGATTTCAAGCGTGTCTGCAGCTGTTGCTGTCTGCCTTGATGTCGTAGGCCCGCCCATCTGAATTGCCCAGCTGGCTGCCGGATCTGCACGCTGCCGGATCGCTGTCGGCGCACTGCGTGGTCCAGCCTGCTCCCGTCACAAGGAGAACCAATGACTGTCACCACCCCGCAACCTCCCCGTCCCGCCAAGCAGCGCAGCGAAGGCCAGTGGGGGCTCGGCGAGACCGAGCCGCTCAACAGCAGCGAACAGATGAAAAAGGACGACCCGGCGCTGAACGTCCACGCCCGCATTCTCGACGTCTACTCCAAGCAGGGCTTCGACAGCATCGACAAGGACGACCTGCGCGGCCGATTCCGTTGGATGGGCCTCTACACCCAGCGCGAGCAGGGCTACGACGGCACCTTCACCGGTGACGAGAACGCCGATCTGCTGGAGGCCAAATACTTCATGCTGCGGGTGCGCTGCGACGGCAAGGCCCTCTCGGCGACCGCGATGCGCACCCTCGGTGAGGTCTCCCTCGAGTTCGCCCGGGGCACCGCCGACATCACCGACCGGCAGAACCTGCAGTACCACTGGATCGAGATCGAGAAAATGCCGGCGATCTGGGACCGGCTGGCCACGGTCGGCCTACAGACCATGGAAGCCTGCGGCGACTGCCCGCGCGGCATGCTCGGCTCACCGCTGGCCGGCGAATCCCTCGACGAGGTGCTCGACGCATCCGCCGCGCTGGACGAGATCGTCCGCCGCTACGTCGGCAAGCCCGAGTACGCCAACCTGCCGCGCAAGTACAAGACCGCGGTGTCCGGGCTGCAGGACGTCGCCCACGAGGTCAACGACATCTCGTTCATCGGGGTCAACCACCCCGAACACGGCCCCGGCCTGGACCTGTGGGTCGGCGGCGGGCTGTCGACGAATCCGATGCTGGCCCAGCGGCTCGGGGCCTGGGTGCCCTTGGACGAGGCACCCGATGTCTGGGAGGGCGTCACCAAGCTGTTCCGCGACTACGGTTACCGCCGGCTGCGCGCCAAGGCCCGGCTGAAGTTCCTGCTCAAGGACTGGGGTGTGGAAAAATTTAGGAACGTTCTCGAAACCGAGTATCTGGGCCGCAAACTCATCGACGGGCCCGCCCCCGAGCAGCCGACCGCGATCATCGACCACGTCGGTGTGCAGCGGACCAAGAACGGTCTCAACGCGGTCGGGGTGGCTCCGATCTCCGGACGGGTCAACGGGGAAATCTTGGTCAAGGTTGCCGAGTTGATGGAGCGGGTCGGCTCCGACCGCGCCCGGCTCACCCCGTACCAGAAGCTCATCATCCTGGACGTCCCCGACCAGCACCTCAACCAGCTGATCGCCGACCTCGACGAGCTGGGTCTGCCGGCCAACGCGTCGCCGTGGCGGCGCAGCCTGATGGCCTGCACCGGCCTGGAGTTCTGCAAGCTGTCGTTTGTCGAGACCCGGGTGCGGGCCCAGAGCCTGGTGCCGGAGCTGGAGCGTCGGCTCGACGACCTCAATGCGGTGCTCGACGTGCCGGTCACCGTCAATATCAACGGCTGCCCGAACTCGTGCGCCCGAATCCAGGTGGCCGACATCGGGTTCAAGGGCCAGATGGTCGACGACGGTAACGGCAACTCGGTACCGGGTTTCCAGGTGCACCTGGGCGGCAGCTTGGGCGCCGACAGCGGATTCGGCCGAAAGTTGCGTCAGCACAAGGTGACCAGCGACGAGCTCGGCGACTACATCGAACGGGTCGTGCGCAACTTCATCAAGGAGCGCAACCCGGGCGAACGCTTCGCTCCGTGGGCGGTCCGCGCCGACGAAGAGAACCTGCGATGAGAACCGCCGAGGAGCAGCTGCGCGAATTGGCCGCCCACGGTGCGGCGGAACTCGACGGTGCCAGCGCCACCGAGCTGCTGACCTGGACCGAGGAACACTTCGCCGACAACTGGGTGACGGCGTCGAACATGGCCGACGCGGTGCTGGTCGACCTGGCCGTCAAGGTCCGTCCCGGCATCGGAGTGATCTTCTTGGACACCGGGTATCACTTCCCCGAGACCATCGGCACCCGCGACGCGGTCGAGGCGATGTACGACATCCGCCTGATCAACGTCACCCCCGAACAAACGCCTGCCGAGCAGGAGGCGATGTACGGGAAGAATCTCTGCGCCCGCAACGCCAGCTTGCAGGGTCGGTTGCGCAAGGTCGAACCGCTGCGCGAAGCGCTCAGCGACTACTCGGCGTGGGTGACCGGAATCCGTCGGGTCGAGTCGTGGACCCGGGCCAAAGCCCCGTTGATCAGCTTTGATGATCAGTTCGGGCTGGTGAAGATCAACCCGATCGCCGCGTGGTCGGACGACGAATTCGATGCCTACATCGCCGAGCACACGGTGCTGGTCAATCCGCTGATCGACGAGGGCTACGCCTCGATCGGCTGCGCACCGTGCACCAACAAACCGGCGCCGGGCGCCGACAAGCGCAGCGGACGCTGGGCTGGGACGGCTAAGACCGAATGCGGGCTGCACGTCTCGTGACGCATTCATGACCACTGTGATCCTGACCGCGCACGGCAGCAGGGATCCGCGCTCGGCGGCCAACACCCACGCGATCGCGGGTCACCTGCGCCGGGTGGCGCCGGAATTCGATGTGCGGGTGGCATTCTGCGAACACAGCACCCCGAACCTGCGTGACGTGCTGGGCACCGTGACCGGCGATGCCGTCGTCGTGCCTTTTCTGCTCACCAGCGCCTACCACGCCCGCATCGACATCCCGGCACTGATCGCCGACTCGGGGGTCCCGGTTCGCCTCGCCGCCGCCCTCGGGGAGGACGGCCGACTGGTGGGTGTGCTCGGCGAGCGTCTGCGGGCGGCGGGTGTGTCGCGGTTTGACTCGGGATTGGGGGTGGTGGCCGTCGCGGTGGGCTCTTCGAATACCGCCGCCAACGCCCGCACCGCGTGCGTCGCGGCCCGGTTGACACACGGGACCCGTTGGACGGGAGTCGAAGTCGCCTTCGCCACCGGACCGACACCGTCGGTGCCGGCGGCCGTCGAGCGGCTGCGTGAACGAGGCGCCACCCGGCTGGTGATCGCCCCGTGGTTCCTGGCGCACGGCCGGATCACCGACAGGATCGCCGACTACGCCCGTCGCGCAGGGATTGTGATGGCCGAACCGCTCGGTGCGCACCGACTGGTCGCCGCGACGGTGCTGGACCGGGTGGAAGCGGTGCTGACGCGCAGTGTCGCCGTCGCCGCCGCATGAGTCGGCGCAGGGCAGTAAGACACCTCTGGCCGAGACGCCCGGGGCTTCCCTCGGCTTTCGCCGAAATTTTCGGCCGGGGTCAATTGGCCGGCGCGAGCATATTCTTCCAACCGTCGTCCCCGGTGTGGTTTGAGTTTTCGACCGAGAATCGCACGCCGTCGGGGTTGACCACCTCATCGTTGCGCGCATCGTAGCTCGCCGTGGCGGGCCCGCTCGGGGTGTAGATGCAAGGGTTTGGCTGCTGCCCGTTGCACTGGACGCTGCCCGATCCGGGCCGCTGTGGCGGGTCGCTGGCCGGCGGCGGGGTCCCCGGAAGTTTGTCGGCGGGGAGCGGGACCATGCCGGTGTCGATCGAAGGTGCCGGGATCACGTGGCCGGGTTCCACGGGTTGGTCGCAGCGCGCACCGTACGCGGGGCAGTTCCGGATCTGGTTGGGCTCGCCGTACCAGGGGTTGGTACCGAGCGGGATGTAGGGCTTGTCGCTGCGGCATTCTCTCGGCGTGGCGGCACGTTTGCCCGGGACGTCCACACAGGGAATGTTTCGCGCCCCGCGCACCGCGTTCTGCATGTCTTGTGGGATCTTGCAGTAGACCTCGGGTACCTCTGCCGGACTGGTGTCAGCCTGTGCCCGCCACTGCGACGCCGGGACATAGCCGGTCAGGCACGGCGGTGTGGGGGTGAAAAACCCACCCGGCACGTTCAAGCCCGCCCGGTCGGACCACGAAGAAGTAATCGTCTCCAGGATCGTGACAATCTCCGGCAGCAGCGCCATCGATTGTTCGAGGTTCTTGTTATAGCGCTTGGCCATATCGGACACGATCGCGAGGTTGGCCAACAACTGCGGCAGCGCCTCACCCAGGTCTTGGAACACCGCGGTGATCTCAGTGGCAGTAGGCGCGCTCTGCCTCAGCAGGCTTTTCAACTGTTCATCTTTTCCAGCGCTCTGCCCGGCGAGGGTGTTGAAGTTTCGAGCCCACCGCTCGATCGCGGTCCCGGTGTTGGCCTGGCTGTCCAAGATAGGTAACGCATTCGAAATGATGTCGTGAATGTCGGCGATGTTGGTCTTGAAGTCGCCGGCGATTGCCTGGGTCGAGTCGACGAGCAGTTGAAGTGTCGGCCCCAGTCCGCCGACCGCCTGGGCTGACTCGTCGAGCAGGGTGGCGAGCTTGTCCCTTGGCAACGCGGCCAGTCCACGGTTCGCCGCGTCCAGCATCGGCCCGATCTCGGCCGGCACTGTGCCCTTGGTGATCGTCTGGCCTGGTGAAAAGTATTGCCTGGGATTGCCCGCCGACACCAGGTCGAGGTATTGCTCACCCACTGCGGACACCGAGTGCACGTTGGCTGCGGCATCGATCGGGATCTTGTAGTGGCTGTCGATCCGCAACGTTGCCAGGGCACCATGCCGGTTCGGCACCAGGGCGATAACCTGACCGATCGTGACGCCGTGATAGGTGACGTTGGCCGTCCGATACAGGCCACCCGATGCTGGCAGTTCAGCTTTGAGTTGGTACTGGCCGATACCCACCAGCGCGGGAATGCGCAGGTAGTACCAGCCCAGGGTCGACAGGGCCGCCACAGCAATGATGCCCAACAGGATCAGCTGACGTCGGACGAAGGTGGTCAACAATTCCGGTCCCCCCTTTCGATGAGCGGGCCGCCTGGCGCATCGTTCGGGTTCGACGTGTACCGGATGTCCGGAATCATCCGCGCAGGATCACGGCCGAACGACTGCTCAAGCGCGCGCAACGACCCCGCCAGACCGGTCCCGCTAAGCACCGCGTTATCGATGGAGGAATAGGTGAGGTCGGCCAGCAACGAGACGTTGATGTAGTCGCCGCGAATCGACTTCTGAATGACGTCGACCGGAGCGAGGGTCAAGATGAACTTCAGTACTTCGGGCAGGTAAATAGCGGACCGGGCAAGCTCCTTTAGCGGGCACTGCAACGACTGCAGATCCTGGTGGAGGTTGCCGCGAGCCGGTGCCAGGTACTGGTCGGTGACCGCGCCGAGCCGACCCACCGCATCGGCGGCATCGATGAACAACTGCTGCTTCTCCGCGAAATGTCGGCTGAGTAGGGCGGTTTCGCTGAACAGCCGATCGAGAACATCACTCCGCTTGGCCACAATTGCCAGCCACCGGTCAATGCCGTCGATCGCGCGGACTATGTCGTAGCGCTGCTGATTGATGAGATCGGTGAAGGTATCTAGCTTGCCCAGCAACGCGCGGATCTGCGGCGCTCGCCCATCGATCACGTTGAAGACCTCGTTCTGCAACGCCTCGAGGTTCGAGACGCCGCCCCCGTGCAGGATGAGGGCGAGGCTGGCCATGACCTGCTCGATGGTGGGGTAC
>JBDTKT010000289.1:0-4076 GCA_039935195.1 Mycobacterium sp. | reverse complement strand
GCCCGGTGGCGTGGTCGATCACCGGAATATTGATGCCTCGGTGGCCGAAAGTCATCTTGTAGGTCGACAGACCCAGCGCGCGGCCCAGAATCTGGTTGCCGAAACAGATTCCGAACAGCGGGATTCCGGCACCAAGCACCTCACGGGTCAACGCGACCAGATGATCGGCGGTCGCCGGGTCGCCGGGGCCGTTGGACAGGAACACCCCGTCGGGTTTGAGTTCGGCAATCTGGGCGAACGTCACCGATGACGACAGCACATGGCTGCGGATTCCGCGCCGCGCGAAGTTTCGCGGGGTACTGGTCTTTATCCCCAGGTCCAGAGCGGCGACCGTGAAGCGATGTGCATTATCGGGTTCGACCACGTAAACGGTGTCGGTACTGACCTGGCCGGTCAGGTCAGCGCCCAGCATCGACGGCTGGTTGCGGACCCGGTCCAACAGTTCGTCGGGGCCGGCCAGCGCCGCCCCGGAGAAAACCCCGGCCTTCATCGACCCGTGACTGCGCAGGTGCCGCACCACGGTCCGGGTGTCGACACCCGCCACCCCGACGATGTTCTGGCGTACCAGTTCGGCATCCAGTGTCCCGGTGGCCCGCCAGTTGGAGGCCCGCGGCGACGGGTCGCGTACCACGTAGCCGGCGACCCAGATCCGCTCACCGCGGCTCTCGGAGTCCTCGGTGTTCCAGCCGGTGTTGCCGATCTGCGGGGCGGTGGCCACCACGATCTGCCGGTGATAGCTGGGGTCGGTCAACGTCTCCTGATAGCCGGACATGCCGGTGGAGAACACCGCTTCGCCCAGGGTCTGACCGAGCGCACCGAAGGGCTTTCCGGTGAAGAGCCGACCGTCCTCCAAGAGCAGCACGGCGCGGTCGTTCGTCATTGGTTCCCCTCCAGCCAGCGGGTGTGCTCGGCACGGTCGTCGGCGCGAAAGCCAGTGTCGATCTCGGTGCCCGACGGCAACCGCCACCGGATCGCCAGAACTCCGCCGCGGGTCCGAGACGGGATCGTCTTGCCGGCGATGCCCTGCTCGACGCGCACCGCGATGATTGTGTCCGCCGGAATCCAGATCGGTCGGGCGGCACTGCGCTGCACCATGATCCCCTCCGGGTAGCGGGTGAGCACCGCCTTGGTGCGATAACCCAGGTCGCCCACCGCGACTCGGTCGTTCCACTTCGGCGCCAGCGTGCAGCCGATGTACAGGCCGCGGGTGGGTGCGACGGTGGGTGGCCCGACCGTGTGGGGCACCGCCGGCAGCGTGCTGACCAGCGCGGCCTGCAACTGCCCGCGGTGCCGCCAGCCGCGGATCATCAACCGGATCAGCAGACCGGTCACCACCACCAGCACGGCCGCAAAGATCAACGATCCGATCAGGGTCGGGGTGTTCATGTCGGAATCTTCCCGTCGCGGGCGGTGATCTTGCCGCGCAGCAACGTCACGGTCACGGTGGCGGGCAGCGTCATCGACTCGTAGGGGGTGTTGTTCGACCGACTGGCCAGGCTCGCGCCGGACACCGTCCAGTCGGTGGTCGGGTCCACCACGGTCAGGTTGGCCGGCTCTCCCACCTCGAGCGGCCGGCCCTGGTCGGGCAGGCCCACGATGCGGGCCGGATTCTCGCTCATCACTCGCGCGACATCACGCCAGCTCAGCAGACCGGGCTCCACCATGGTCTGAACAACCACCGACAGCGCGGTCTGCAGCCCGAGCATCCCGGGGCGGGCGGCGGCGAACTCGCAGGATTTCTCGTGTTCGGCGTGCGGCGCGTGGTCAGTGGCCACACAGTCGATGACACCGTCGGCCAAGGCCCGACGCAGCGCCTCTGCATCGGCGGCCTCACGCAGCGGCGGGTTGACCCGATTAACGCCGCCGTAGCCGGCCAGTCGGGTGTCATCCAGCAGCAGATGGTGCGGGGTTACCTCTGCAGTGATCGCAATACCTTGGCCCTTAGCCCATTTGAGAATCTCCACGGTGCCCGCGGTGGACGCGTGGCAGATGTGCAACCGGGCGCCGGCATCGCGGGCCAGCAACGCGTCCCGGGCGACGATCGACTCCTCGGCGACGCGCGGCCAACCGGCCAATCCCAGTCGGGCGGCGTTGGGTCCTTCGTGGGCGACCGCCCCGGCGGTCAGTCGCGACTCCTCGGCATGCTGGGCGATCAACACCCCCAGTCCGGTCGCATACTCCAGCGCGCGACGCATCACCAGCGGATCGGCCACGCAGACGCCGTCATCGGAGAACATCCGTACGCCCGCCGCGCCCGCGGCCATCATGCCCATCTCGGTGAGCTCGGCTCCGGCCAGTCCGACAGTGACCGCACCCACCGGGTGTACGTCGACCAGGCCGATCTGCTGTCCACGGTGCCAGACGTGGTCGGTGACCACCGGGCTGTCGGCGACCGGGCTGGTGTTGGCCATCGCGAATACCGCGGTGTAACCACCCAGAGCCGCTGCCGCCGAACCGGTTTCAATATCTTCAGCGTATTCTCGGCCGGGTTCGCGCAGGTGCGTGTGCAAATCGACCAGCCCGGGCAGCAACACCTGCCCGCCGGCCTCGATCACGTCGACGCCGTCCGGAGCCGACAATCGCTCCCCGATCTCGGCGATCTGGCCGTCGGCGACCAACACATCGACTTCGTCGCCCTCGCCGTAAAGCCGGACACCGCGAATAAGCACGCTCACGCCGCTCCCACTCCCGCCGACCCTGGTGACTCGCCACCCATCAGCAGATGGAACAGCACAGCCATCCGCACATGCACTCCGTTTGAAACCTGTTGCAACACAGCCGATTGCGACGAGTCTGCCACCGACGAAGCGATCTCCATGCCGCGCAGCATCGGACCGGGGTGCAGCACCACCCCGTGGTCGGGCAGCATCGCCCGGCGCCGGTCGGACAACCCGTAGCGCACCGAGTATTCGCGCGGCGACGGGAAGAAACTGCCGGTCATCCGTTCCGCCTGCACCCGCAGCGTCAGCACCGCGTCGGCGACCGGCAGTTCGGCATCAAGGTCCTGCGACACCGTCACCGGCCAGTCCCCGACCCCGACCGGCAACAGGGTGGGCGGCGCCACCAGCACCACCTCGGCGCCCAGTGTCGCCAGCAGGCTGACGTTGGAGCGGGCCACCCGGCTGTGGACGATGTCGCCGACGATGACGACGCGGCGGCCCTCGATGCCGCCGAGTCGCTGCCGCAGCGTCAATGCGTCCAGCAACGCCTGGGTTGGGTGCTCGTGGGTGCCGTCGCCGGCGTTGACCACCGAGGGGCCAACTCCCCCTTCGCCGCGAGTCCATTCGGCCAGCAGGTGCGCCGCACCCGAGGCCGGGTGACGGATGATGAGCGCGTCAGCGCCGGCAGCGCGCAACGTGAGCGCCGTGTCGCGAAGCGACTCCCCTTTGCCCACCGAGGATCCGGTTGCGCTGACGTTGATAACGTCAGCGCTCATCCATTTGCCGGCCACCTCGAACGAGACCCGGGTGCGGGTGGAGTTTTCGTAGAACATGGTGATCACGGTGCGGCCGCGCAGCGTCGGCAGCTTCTTGACTTCGCGACCCAACAGCGCCTCCGCGAACCGGTCGGCGTCGTCGAGGATGGCGGTGGCCTCGTCGCGGCTCAGATCGCCGGCTGCCAGCAGGTGTCTGGGGGTCATCGGGAGATCACCACCGCATCGCGGTTGTCATGTTCACTCAACAGGACGTGCACACTCTCGCCGCGTGCGGTCGGCACGTTCTTGCCGACGTAGTCGGCGCGAACGGGCAGTTCGCGGTGGCCGCGATCGACCAGTACGGCCAACTGCACGATCCGCGGCCGCCCTTGGTCCCGCAACGCGTCCAGCGCGGCGCGCACCGACCGACCGGCGTACAGCACGTCATCGACGAGGATCACCAGCGTGTCGTCGATGCCCCCGGCCGGGATCGAGGTGGCTTCCAGCGGGCGCGGCGGCTTGGTCATCAGGTCGTCGCGATAGAGCGTGATGTCCAGCGCACCGCAGGAGAGGTTGTCGGGTTCGCCACCGCAGAATTCGGTGATCTTTGCGGCCAGTCGCTCGGCGAGGGTGACGCCGCGGGTCGGGATGCCCAGCAGGA
>JBDTKT010000288.1:0-4708 GCA_039935195.1 Mycobacterium sp. | reverse complement strand
GGATCGCGCGGCGGGTACTGGTCGGTGGGGTATTCGTTGGCGAATTGATAGCCGGGCCCGCCGCTCCCGTTGCCGGCCGGGTCGCCGCACTGCAGCACGCTGAGCGTTGGTGACGTGGTCAGCCGGTGGCAGCTGGTGTTGCTGAAGAAGTCCTTGGCCGCCAGGCTGAGGAAACTGTTGACGGTGCACGGTGATTTAGCGTTGTCGAGTATCAACCCGATCGGGCCCTGATCGGTCATCATGCTGACGCTGACCGCGGCCGGCTCGGTGGGCACCTTGCCGGACCTGGGCCGTTCGACCCGCTTGCTGGCCGGCTGCGCTGAGGCCGGGTACTCGCAGTTGGCGCCGAGGGTCGCAGACGCGGTGAACTTCGGCAGCTGTTCACCGCCGGGCGGGGCTGTCTGCGGTGACTCGGACGCCTCGGTGGTCATGGTGCTCGTCGAGTCGTGGTCGCTGCGCAGCACCACCGTCGTCGTCGCGCCCACCACCAGCACCACGGCACCCACGGCGGCGGCGATCAGCAGAATCTTGCGTTGTCGGGCCTGCTGGGCGCGCTGCGCCAGTTGTTCGTCCAGTTTGCGCTTGGCGCTAGCGCGTCGTTCCTCGTTCGTGGGCACGGCCGATAACCTCCCGGGATCGATGGAAGTCGGGTCTGAAGTCTGCCTAAGTCTGCCAGCACCGCCCGCATTGCCGTCGCGAGGGCGGGCAATGGGAAGCTGGGGGTGTGTTGATCACCGGGTTCCCCGCCGGACTGCTGGCGTGCAACTGCTATGTGCTGGCGCAGCGCCAAGGTGCCGACGCGGTCATCGTCGACCCGGGCCAGCGCGCGATGGCGCAGTTGCTGAACATCCTGGACGAGAACCGGCTGACCCCGTCCGCGGTGCTGCTCACCCACGGTCACATCGACCACATCTGGTCAGCGCAGAAGGTGTCCGACACCTACGGCTGCCCCACCTACATCCACCCGGAGGACCGGTTCATGCTGACCGACCCGGTCAAGGCGCTCGGCACCGGGCCGGGACAGGTGCTGCTGGGTGCGCTGTGCAAGGTGATGTTCAAAGAGCCCAGGCAGGTGATCGAACTGGACCGGGACGGCGACAAACTCGGTCTCGGCGACACCACCGTCACCGTCGACCACACGCCCGGCCATACCCGGGGCTCGGTGATCTTCCGGGTCGAAGGTGACGCCTCCGAGGTGGTGTTCAGCGGCGACACCCTGTTCCACAACTCGATCGGCCGCACCGACCTGCCCGGCGGCAGCGGCCGGGATCTGTTGAACTCGATCGTCGGCAAGGTTCTGACGCTTGACGACGCCGCCGTGTTGCTCCCCGGGCACGGCCCGAAGACCACGATCGGCGCCGAACGACGCGGCAACCCGTACCTGGAAGGGCTGGGCGCGTGAATCGTTTCGCCGGACCCAAGGGGGTACCGGACTACATTCCTGGCGTGCCGCCGACCTCTGCGGCATTCGTCGCGGTACGCGACGGGCTACTGGCGGCCGCCCGACGCGCCGGCTACGGCGACATTGAGCTGCCAATTTTCGAGGACACCGCGCTGTTCGCCCGGGGTGTGGGGGAGTCCACCGACGTGGTCTCCAAGGAGATGTACACCTTCGCCGATCGCGGGGGCCGTTCGGTGACGCTGCGCCCGGAGGGCACCGCCGGGGTGGTGCGCGCGGTGATCGAGCACGGGCTGGACCGCGGCCAGCTGCCGGTCAAACTGTGCTACGCCGGGCCGTTCTTCCGCTACGAGCGCCCGCAGGCCGGGCGCTACCGCCAGCTCCAGCAGGTCGGGGTGGAGGCGATCGGCGTCGACGACCCCGCGCTGGATGCGGAGGTGATTGCGGTCGCCGACGCCGGTTTCCGGTCACTGGGACTGACTGGTTTCCGGCTGGAGATCACCTCGCTCGGTGATGACACCTGCCGACCGGCTTATCGGGAACTGTTGCAGAAATTCTTGCTCGGTCTTGACCTTGATGACGAGACCCGCCGCCGCGCGGAACTCAACCCGCTCCGGGTGCTCGACGACAAACGCCCCGAGGTGCGCGCGATGACGGCAGGCGCGCCGGTCATGCTCGACCATCTCTCCGACGGGGCCAAGCAGCATTTCGAGACCGTGCTGACCCACCTGGACGCGCTGGGCGTTCCGTATGTGATCAACCCGCGGATGGTGCGCGGCCTGGACTACTACACCAAGACCACGTTCGAGTTCGTGCACGACGGGCTGGGCGCGCAGTCCGGGATCGGCGGCGGCGGCCGCTACGACGGGCTGATGAGCCGACTCGGCGGCCACGACCTGTCCGGCATCGGATTCGGGCTGGGTGTGGACCGTACGCTGCTGGCGCTGACCGCCGAGGGCAAGAGCGTCGGTGCGACCGCCCGCTGCGAAGTGTTCGGGGTGCCGCTGAGCAGACAGGCCAGGCTGCGTCTGGCGGTGCTGGCCGGGCAGTTGCGCGCCGCTGGGGTTCGGGTGGACCTGGCGTACGGGGACCGCGGGCTCAAGGGTGCTATGCGCGCCGCCGACCGCTCCGGCGCTTCGGTGGCGCTGGTCGCCGGTGACCGCGACATCGAGGCCGGCACCGTTGGCGTTAAGGATTTGAGCACCGGAGTGCAGGTCGACGTGCGGTTCGACGACGTCGTTGCCGCCGTTGAGTCCCATCTGGCACCTACCGCACCGTAGGGCTCAGGTAGCGTTGCCGGGCATGACGCTCATGCTCAATGCGACGGCCAGGTTCGGGACGGCACTGTTCGTGGCGGCCGCCGGAGTCGCGGTCAGCCATGCAACGTCGAGCGCCGAGCCGGAAGGTCACCAGGTCACCTACACCGTGACGACCACCAGCGATCTGATGGCCAACATCCAGTACATCGAGACCGAACCACCCAGCAAGGCCGCCTACAACGCCGACGCATCACGGTATCTGCAGTCGCTGCACACGCGGATCACCGGCGGGGAACCGCTGGTCTACACCGTCACGCTGGCCAACCCCAACCAGTGGGCGCTGATCACTGCCAGCGGTGGTCTGGTGATCAATCCCGAGTTCCACTGTGAGATCGCCGTGGACGGCGAGGTGGTGGTGTCGCAGCAGGGCGGCAGTGGGGTGACCTGCTCGACCCGGCCCTGGTAGTCCGCCAGCGGAGACGTATACCTGGGCCGGCACCTTCGAATTCACCCAGGGCTTCCCGGATCGTCGGCGGTGACGACGACGACCTCGGCGCGCTCGGCGCCCACTGAGCGAATCCGGTGGCCGATCGACGCATCGAAGTAGGCGCTGTCGCCGGTGGTCAGCTCCCAGGTCCGGTCGCCGTACTCCAGTTCGACGGTGCCGGCGTGCACGAACACGAACTCCTGGCCGCTGTGCAGTGGATGCGAATCCGGTGCGGTTCGACTGGTCGGCCGAATCAGGAACGGCGACATCGACTTTCCCAGCAGTCCGGTAGCCATCGCCCGATAGCGCTCGCGGTCGGCGCCGCGGTCGGCAGCCCGATCCAACGCGATCTTCTCCTCGTCGCTCTGTTCGGAGAACAGTTGTGCCACGTCGACATCCAGCGCCCGCGCCACCTTCACGGCCACCGCGATCGACGGCATGCTCTGCTGGCGCTCGATCTTCGACAGGTAACTCTTGGTCAACCCGGTCTGCTCGGCGAGGCCCGCCAGGGTGAGCCCTCGCTGCCTGCGGACCGCGCGCAGCAATGCTGTCATCGCTCCATGATGACACAAAGTGTCCTATCGCATACTGTGGTGTCATCACTGCTTCTAGCTAGGGAGCTTCCATGGCCACCACATTCGGCGAATCCAAGTCCGACCTGATGCAGCGGGCGGCCGAACGCCTCGCCGAGAGCTTCACCGAGCCGCAGTGGACCACTCGGCAGAAGCTGGCCCTGACCTGTCGGGCGCTGTCGGACCGCGGCCACGACTCCGGCCTGGCCGGGCAGATCACCGCCCGCGCTGAGCGGCCCGGCACCTACTACACCCAGCGGCTGGGGCTGGGGTTCGACGAGGTCACCGAGCACAATCTGCTGCTCGTCGACGAGGACCTCAACGTCGTTGAGGGCTCCGGTATGGCCAACCCCGCCAACCGGTTTCACAGCTGGATTTACCGCGCGCGCCCGGACGTGCAGTGCATCGTGCACACACATGCGTTCCACGTGGCGGCGCTGTCCATGCTGGAGACGCCACTGGTGATCTCGCAGATGGACACGACAGCGCTCTACGACGATGTCGCGTTCCTGCCGTTCTGGCCGGGCGTTCCGGTCGGCAACGAGGAAGGCGACACGATCGCCAAGGCCCTCGGCGACAAGAAGGCGATCCTGTTGGCGCACCACGGGCAGATCATCGCCGGTGCCAGCATTGAGGAAGCATGCTCGTTGGGGGTACTGATCGAACGTGCGGCCAAACTGCAACTGACCGCGATGGCGGCCGGCGAGGTCAAGCCGCTGCCGGAGGAACTGGCCCGCCAGGCCCACGACTGGACACTGCTGCCAGACCGCAGCAGGGCCAATTTTGCCTATTACGCGCGTCGTGCGCTGACCGCCCACCCCGACGCGATCACCCAGTGAAGGAGCAGAACGTGGCACAGCACCCAGATTTCCCCGTCGTCCGGGGCATCATCGGCTACCCGGTGACCCCGTACGGCGCCGGCGGCGGCATCGACACCACCACCTTGGCCGTCGTCATCGAGCGACTGGTGGTAGCCGGCGTCCATGCGATC
>JBDTKT010000287.1:0-3487 GCA_039935195.1 Mycobacterium sp. | reverse complement strand
GCGGGGGCGGGGGAGCAACCGGCGGTCGATCCGGCGGCCAGCGTGACGACGGCCGTCCACGCCGCCACGTACCGCCGCACCGGACTACGCCTTGGCGACGGTTCCGGCAACGTCCAACACGACCTCGAATTCCAGCGTCGCGGAACCGGTCGACACCGGCTTGCCATAGCCGCTGTGCGCCGCGGCCGAGTGGTTCTCCACCCAGTTCTGAAAGGCCTCGTCGGATTCCCACTTCGTCACCACGAAGTAGCGGTCCTCGCCCTTGACCGGCCTCAGCAGCTGGAAGCCCAGGAATCCCGGTGAGTTTTCCACCGTCCCGGCCCGGCTAGCGAACCGCTTCTCCAACTCGGCACCCGCATCCGGGGGGACCTCGATTGCGTTGATCTTCACCACTGCCATGCGGCTAGGCTACCGTGCCTGCGACCCGGCCAGGCGTGCCGCGGGAGGATGGGGCCATGGCCGCTGCGTTCTCAGTGCCGACCGGGTCAACCGGGTCGACCGGGTCTGGGGGGTCCGTCGGCCTGCCGGCTTACCTGACCTATCAGGGTGGTCGCGGTGCGCCGCTGGTCTTGGTGCACGGACTCATGGGCCGCGGAACCACCTGGGGGCGCCAGCTGCCATGGCTGACCCAACTGGGTGCCGTCTATACCTACGATGCGCCGTGGCACCGCGGTCGTGACGTCGTCGAGCCATATCCGGTCAGTACCGAACACTTCGTGGCTGACCTGGCCGATGCGGTGGCGGCGCTGCGGACGCCGGTACGCATGGTCGGCCACTCGATGGGGGCACTGCACTCGTGGTGCGTGGCGGCTGAGCATCCGGAGCTGGTATCGGCGTTGGTGATCGAGGACATGGCGCCGGACTTCCGAGGTCGCACCACCGGGGCGTGGGAGCCGTGGGTGCATGGGCTGCCGGTCGAATTCAGCAGCGCCGAAAAGGTATTCGACGAGTTTGGCGATGTCGCGGGCCGGTATTTCCTGGAAGCATTCGAGCGCACCGCGACCGGCTGGCGGCTGCACGGCCACCCCGCACGTTGGCTTGAGATCGCCGCGCACTGGGGAACGCGCGACTACTGGGCGCAGTGGCGTGTGGTGCGCGCACCGGCACTGCTGATCGAGGCCGGCAATTCGGTGACACCGCCGGGGCAGATGCGCCGGATGCGCGAAATCGGCTGTTCCACCGACTATCTGCACGTTCCAGACGTCGGCCACTTGGTCCACGACGAGGCGCCGCAGATTTACCGGGGCGCGGTCGAGTCGTTCTTGGCCGCCGCGGAACGGCAGACTTGAGCCGGCGTCGATTAATATGCGGGCAGAGCGAAGCGGCCGTCCGGAGTTTGCTGTACCAATCCGTCGACGATCAGTGACGCCAGGGCCCGGTCACGTTGCGTAGTGTCTGTGGTCCAGGCCAGATCCAATTGGGTTTGGGTAACCGGGGAGTCGGTGTCCCGCAAGACGTCCAGCAATTTTCCTCGTGCCTGCCGGTCGGTGCCGGCGTAGCGCTGGGGGCGGCGCTTCACCCCGGCGGCGGGCGGATGGCCGGCGTCGCGCCACCGGCAGCTGTGCAGCGGGCAGAGGGCGCAGCGCGGTGCCCGTGCCGTGCACACCGTGGCGCCCAGCTCCATCAGCGCCGCGGAGAACTCCGGCGCGGTCCCGTCGTCCGGCAGCAGTGCGGCGACTTCGGCGTGGTCCCGGGTGGGCGAGGGTGGGCCGGCCTCTGCTCGTCCGTGCACCACCCGGGCCACCACCCGGCGCACGTTGGTGTCCACCACCGGGACCGACTTGTCGTAGGCGAAGCACGCCACCGCCCGAGCGGTGTAGCTACCGATACCGGGTAACCGCTGCAGGGCATCGACGTCGTCGGGGACCACGTCGGCGAAGTCGCGAGCGATCACCGCCGCGCACTCGTGCAGCCGTTTGGCCCGGCGCGGATAACCCAGCTTGCCCCAGGCCCGCAGCAGGTCGGCCGGGGTCGCCGCCGCCGTCGCGGACGGTGTCGGCCAGCGCGCCACCCAGCTCGGCCAGACCGGCAGCACCCGAGCCACCGGCGTTTGTTGCAGCATGAATTCGCTGACCAGAATCTGCCACGGGGTGACGCCGGCCGTCCGCCAGGGGAGATCCCGGCGGGCACGGCCATACCAGTCGAGTACCTCGCCGACGTCGACGCTCATGAATCGCCCCCCGGGTCGCGGGGGCAGAATGGCAGCCATGCCCAACACAAACCCGGTAAGCGCATGGAGAGCACTCAAAGAGGGTAACGAGCGGTTCGTCGCCGGCCGGCCCGCGCATCCCAGCCAGAGCATCGAGTGCCGGGCCGCGCTGGCCGATGGACAGGAACCGACCGCGGTGGTCTTCGGCTGCGGGGACAGTCGGGTGGCTGCCGAGATCATCTTCGACCAGGGTCTGGGCGACATGTTCGTGGTGCGCACCGCCGGGCACGTCATCGACTTCGCGGTGTTGGGCTCGATCGAGTTCGCGGTGTCGGTGCTGAACGTGCCGCTGATCGTGGTTCTGGGCCACGACAGTTGCGGGGCGGTCAAGGCAGCGGTGTCGGCGCTGGACGACGGCGTGGTGCCCGGCGGTTACCTGCGTGATGTCGTAGAACGGGTGACATCGTCGATCCTGCTGGGCCGGCGGGACGGACTCACCACGGTCGACGAATTCGAGACCCGACACGTCAACGAGACCGTCGCGCAACTGAAGGCCCGGTCCACTGTGATTGCCGAAGGGGTCGCCGACGGCTCGCTGGCGATCGTCGGAGTCACCTACCACCTGGTCGACGGACGGGTGACGCTGCGCGACCACCTCGGCGATATCGGCGACTGAATAGTCGGCGAAGGTCACAATGGGGCAACGACACGCCGACACAGGTCGGACGTCTAGCGGTGGCCTGGCCTTACCGTGAAGAGCGTGCTGGATTTGGAACCGCAAGGCCCGTTACCCGCGCAGATCTACTGGCGACGTCGGGGGCTGGCGCTGGGGATCGCTGTGGCCGTGATCGGGGTGGTGGCCGCCATCATCTTCGCTGTCGTGCACAGCAGCGCGGGCGCCGACGCCACCAGTGCGAAGAAATCCGCCTCGGCCCAGCATAACGAGCCCGGCGCTGCGCCCGAAGAGGTCAAGACGCCGGTGGTGCCACCGGAGGCGCAAGCGCCCTCGGCGACCCTGACCGCGGCCGTCGTACCGCCCCCGGTGCTCAAGCCGGGTGACGACTGCCCGGATTCGACGCTGGCCGTCAAGGGGCTGACCAGTCAGCCGCACTACACGGTGGGTGAACAGCCGCAGTTCGCCATGGTGGTCACCAACATCGGCCTGGTGGCCTGCAAGCGTGACGTCGGCGCGGCGGTGCTGGCGGCCTATGTCTATTCGCTGGACACTCAGCGGCTGTGGTCGAACCTGGACTGCGCACCGTCCAACGAAACCCTGGTGAAGACATTCGAGCCCGGCGAGCAGGTGACGACCACGGTGACGTGGACTGGCATGGGGTC
>JBDTKT010000286.1:0-4460 GCA_039935195.1 Mycobacterium sp. | reverse complement strand
ACCTGGCGGCGGCCGGCGTCGGCACCATCGGGATCGTCGACTTCGATGTCGTCGACGAGTCCAACCTGCAGCGTCAGGTCATCCACGGCGTCTCCGACATCGGCCGGAGTAAAGCCGAGAGTGCCCGTGACTCGATCATCGAGATCAACCCGCTGGTCCGGGTGCGGCTGCACGAGGTTCGACTCGAGCCGTCGAACGCGGTCGAGTTGTTCAGCCAATACGACCTGATCCTGGACGGCACCGACAACTTCGCCACCCGCTATCTGGTCAATGACGCCGCGGTGCTGGCGCACAAACCGTACGTGTGGGGGTCGATCTACCGCTTCGAAGGCCAGGCCTCGGTGTTCTGGGAAGACGCGCCGAACGGCCTCGGCCTGAACTACCGCGATCTCTACCCCGAGCCGCCGCCGCCGGGCATGGTGCCGTCGTGTGCCGAAGGCGGCGTGCTGGGCATCCTGTGTGCGTCGATCGGGGCGGTCATGGGCACTGAGGCGATCAAGCTGATCACCGGCACCGGTGAGCCGCTGCTGGGCCGACTGCTGGTGTACGACGCACTGGAGATGAGCTACCGCACGATCAGGATCCGCAAGGATCCGGCCACGCGCAAGATCACCGAGTTGATCGACTACGACGAGTTCTGCGGGGTGTTGTCGGACGACGCCGGCCAGGCTGTTGCTGGATCCACCATCACCCCTGGGGAACTGCGCGAGTTGCTGGACTCAGGGCAGAAGCTGGCGCTCATCGACGTGCGGGAGCCGGTGGAGTGGGAGATCAACCATATCGAGGGCGCCCAGTTGGTCCCGCAGTCGTCGATCAACTCCGGTGCAGGCCTGGCCCGGTTGCCGCAGGACCGAATGTCGGTGCTGTACTGCAAAACCGGGATCCGCTCGGCGGAGGCATTGGTCACCGTGAAGAAGGCCGGTTTCGCCGACGCCGTCCACCTGCAGGGCGGAATCGTGGCGTGGGCCAAGCAAATGCAGCCCGACATGGTCATGTACTGACCCGCTGACCGGGGTTGGCCCGACTAGGCTTGCGACGTGACAATCGAGCCGCCGCCTGAGCATGTGATGGCCGCGTTCGGCCTGCGTAGCGTCCCCCCGGTGCAGTTGGGTGCCGGCTGGGAGGGGGCCTGGAAGTGCGGTGAAGTGGTGCTGTCGACGGTGGCTGACCCCGCCCGTGCCGCCTGGTCGGCCCAGGCGCGCGAGACGCTGTTCGTGGACGGCATCCGGCTGGCCCGCCCGGTGCGCTCCACCGACGGGCGCTATGTGGTGTCGGGATGGCGGACGGACACTTTCGTCGCGGGTAGCCCGGAGCCGCGCCACGATGAGGTGGTCTCAGCCGCGGTTCGGCTACACGAAGCCACCGGGAAACTGGAGCGCCCCCGATTCCTCACCCGGCCGCCGGTGGCGCCGTGGGCCGATATCGACGTGTTCATCGCCGCCGATCGGGCTGCCTGGGAGGAGCGTCCGTTCGCGTCGCTGCAGCCGGGGGCTCAGGTGGCTCCCGGGTCGGTCGACGGCCAACGGTCGGTGGATCTGATCAACCAGCTCGCCACGCTGCGCAAGGCGACGAAGAGCCCCAGCCAACTCGTGCACGGCGACCTGTACGGCACGGTGCTGTTCGCCGGTGCCGCGGCGCCCGGCATTACCGACATCACGCCGTACTGGCGGCCGGCGTCCTGGGCGGCCGGGGTGGTTGTGGTCGACGCGCTGTCGTGGGGCGACGCCGACGACGGGCTGATCGAGAGGTGGGCGGGCCTGCCGGAGTGGCCGCAGATGTTGTTGCGTGCGTTGATGTTCCGACTGGCGGTGCATGCGCTGCATCCGAGGTCGACAGCGGAGGCATTTCCGGGGCTGACGCGCACCGCCGCCCTGGTCCGGTTGGCGTTGTAATCCGTTCGCTCAGAACCGGTGGCGCATCTTGCGCAGGTCCACCCGGCCGTCGACGGCCAGGACACCTTCTGCGCGAAGAAGTTCCAGCTGTTCGGTGTGCAGATGCGGCGCCGGCTGCCCGGAGGCCCTGATCACCCGGTGCCACGGCAGGTCGGAGCCGTCGGTGCGCAGAATCCAGCCGACGGTTCGCGCGCTGGAAAGTCCTGCGGCGGAGGCGATGTCGCCATAGGTGGTGACCTGGCCCGCTGGGATGGCGGCGACCAGATCGCGCACCCGCTCCACCTGCTCGTCGGTCACCGGCGCCACGGTGGCGCGCCTACAGTCGGTCGCGGATTGCGGCGGCCACCTCGACGGGGCGGGCTTGCGCCACCATGTGGTCGCAGGCGAGGTCCAGTAGGCGGAAATCGGTCCCCAGTCGGGCCCGCAGCCCGTCGACGAGCGCGTCGCTGACGTAGGGCGGCGAGGTGTGCGTTGCGCGGATCAGCGTCGTCGTCGTTCCGGCCGGCGGCAGCACGATGTCGCGGGCCAGCTCACTCCAGTAGGACATCACCGCAGCGATGCTGATCCGCCAGCCGAAGCGTCCGCCGGGCAGTGCCACCAGGTGTTCGTCGAGTTCGGCGTCGAGCAGTTCCGGGGCTACGTCGCGCCAGGCGCCGGTTGCCTTCTCGGCGCGGGCCTGGGTGCGGTCGGGATAGTCCGGCGAGGCCAGCATCGCGTCGGCGATCTCGGCCATCCAGGCTCCGCTGAGTCCGACCGCCGGGTCGAGCAGCACCAGGGCACCGACCAGGTCGGGCCGCGCCGCAGCCAGCTGCAATGCGATAGCGCCGCCGAACGAGTGGCCGACGACCGTGACCGGACCGTCGGCGGCGGCGTCGAGCACAGCGGCCAGCGCGCGGACGTTGGCATCGATGGTCCACGGTGCGGCCCACGACGACCGGCCGTGGCCGAGCAGGTCGGGCGCGGCGATGGTGGTCTCGGGCAGGTGGTCTGCCAGCAGCTGCCAGCGCTGCCCGTGGCCGGTCAACCCGTGGATCGCCAGCAGTCGCACCGGCCCGGCCGGGCCGAAGCGATGTATGTGCAGATCGTCGCTCACGTGTCGATGGTGCCAGCTGGCTGATCGGCCTTCAATCTGGCATCGGCCGACAGCGGCCGCTAACCGGGCGTCGAGTTGTCGGACCCGAATGCTCTTATACCCGTATGGAGCATTGCTGGGCGGCTGACACGGTCGGCGCGCTCGACCCAGCGGCGCGCGGCGTGCTGCAGGTGGTCGGCGGTCCGGGTACCGGAAAGACCAGCCTGCTCACCGACATCGCGACCGCCCACATCGCCGCGCGTGTCGACGCGGAATCCGTACTGCTGCTGACCGGTTCCGGTCGGGTCGGAACGCGGCTGCGCGGCGCTGTGACCGCGACGCTGCTGGCTTCGATCGACGGCACCGGTTCCGGTCTGCCGCCGGTGATCCGCGGCCCGCTGGTGCGCACAGTGCACAGCTATGCGTTCGCGATACTGCAGTCGGCAGCGCAGCGCGCCGGCAACGCGCCGCCGCGACTGGTCACCGGGGCCGAACAGGACAGCGTCATCCGGGAGCTGCTGGACGGTGACGGTGCCCGGGCATGGCCCGCGCAGCTGCACGCGGCGGTGCGCACCGACGGTTTCACCACCGAACTGCGTGACCTGATGGCCCGGTGCGCCGAGCGGGACGTCGACCCGGCGCAGCTGATCCGGCTGGGTCGCCGGGCGCGGCGTCCGGAATGGATGGCAGCCGGCCGATTTGCGCAACAGTACGAGCAGGTGATGCTGCTGCGGGCCGCGGTAGGTATGGCGGCCCCGCAGGCGACTGTGCCCGCGTTGGGGGCCGCGGAACTGGTCGGCGCGGCGCTGGACGCGTTCGCCACCGACCCCGATCTGCTCGACGACGAACGCGCCCGGATCCGGCTGCTGCTGATCGACGACGCCCAGCAACTCGACCCGCAGGCGGCCCGGCTGGTGCAGGTGCTGGCCGCCGGGGTGGCGCGCACCGTGATCGCCGGTGACCCCAACCAGGCGGTGTTCGGCTTCCGCGGCGCCGAGGCCGGCGCACTGCTGGGCGCCGCACCGACGGTGACTCTGACGCGGTCGCACCGCTGTGCACCCGCGATCGCCACCGCGGTCAGCGGTGTGGCCGCCCGCCTGCCCCGCCGCGGCACGACCGCGCACCTTGACGGCGCCGACGGGGACGCCGGCTCGGTGCGGGTACGGCCGGCCGCATCCGGCCACGCCGAGGAGGCGTTGATCGCCGACACCCTGCGACGTGCACACCTGGTAGACGGGGTGCCCTGGTCGCAGATGGCGGTGATTGTCCGCTCGGTGCCACGCGCGGCGGCGCGACTGCCCCGCGCACTGGCGGCGGCCGGGGTGCCGGTGATCCTGCCCGCCGACGCCGGGGTCCCGGCCGAACAGCCGGCGGTGGCCGCGCTGCTGACGGTGCTGGCTGCCACCGCGGACGGCCTGGACGGTCAGCGTGCGCTGATGTTGCTGACCGGTCCGATCGGGCGCGTCGATCCGATCTCGCTGCGTCAACTGCGGCGA
>JBDTKT010000285.1:0-6396 GCA_039935195.1 Mycobacterium sp. | reverse complement strand
CCACGACACCGACCGCACGGTCAGCCACGACGCCGAAATCAACATCGGCCGTCACGGCGGCAGCGGCTCCCAATCAAGGAACGCGACCCGCAAACACTGCGTGACCTCGCCGCCGTGGGCTGCCTGTTGGCCGCCGAACTGGACCTGCTGACCGGCCGCCGCCGGCGTTGCAGCATCGCCGCAACCATATGGGCCGGCGTCGTCGCCTGCATCATCGGTAGCTGCGGAACGGCCGGCGCTGACCCAGGCCAGCCAGCGCCACCCGAGCCGGTCCCGGCGCCACCGTGGGCCGCCGCCCCGACCTGCCACGGCCAGCCTGTCCCGCTCGATCCGCGGGTGTCGGTACGCGACCCGCGGCACGCTCATCTACCTGGAAATGCTGAAAGTAATGTGTGGGCCGGCGGCCAGCGGGGACGCGGCCCAGTGACCGGCCACCAGCCGTACTGACCCCGTGGCGGAATCGGCCCCCGGCGATCAACCCGGGCCTTTTCGTGCGGGTGGTGAAGTGCGCCGCCCACACGCGCGCCGGCGCGATCAGCTGGACGTACGTCAGCGCGTCACCGACACCACCCCGGAGCCGTAACAGCCGGCCCGCCAAGGTTACGGCTCAGTCAGCCCGGCCGAGTAGTGGGCGGCGGTCTCGTCAGCCCGCACTATCTGCGGTGCGGGCGTACGTTGGCAGGCATGACAATTCGGTGCGCTGAATGCATATGTCACTGCGACTGCTGCGCGGATCGGTGCCGATGCCCATGCTGCGAGCCGCGACAGTAGCGCACCGCACGGTTCGCCGCCAAGGTTAGGGCTCAATCGGCCCGGTCGAGCAGGCCAGCCAAGGCACCGCCACCGAGCGTAATAATCGGCCGGCGGTGTTGCTCCAGCTCGGCCAGCCTGGCCCAACCCGCAACACCCGGCATGGCCGGCATGGCGATGTACCTGCGATACCAACGACCCGAGCCGGCTGACCGCTACCAGTATGACGCTTGGGTCGATCAGCGACACCCCACCCGATCAGCTGGCCGACACTCGCCAAGGATCCGACGCAACGCTGTGCGACGTGCCAGGACTTCGCTGCCCCAGTGCCCGCCGTCACCGTCGGTCCCGGCCCAACCGACTGCGCCACTGATCACACCGCGCGCGACCGGTCCCCCCGCACTACCGCCGACCCACCGGCCCGGCGGACCCGGGTGACCGACCGCCATCGCCTGATTCGTGGCGCCGGGCCTGCGTGTTGTCGGCTCGCTGGCGTGGTGCGGGCTGCGCTCGGTCAGCACCGCTGGCCGCACTCGGTATAGAGATTCGCGCATATTGGACATCGGACCCCCCGGGCCGCATAGCGTGGTCCGGGATGGATACGGCCTCGGTGACGGCGACCTGGTGGCCACGACACAGTGCGGGCTCCGCACAGCGGAAGGCGGTCAAATGAAGCGTCCCCTGGTAGCACTGTCAGCTTTCGCGTTGCTGGCCGCGGCCTGTTCATCGCCGGGTGGAAAAACCGCCGAATCGACACCGGCCACCACTGCCACCGGCACCTCCAGCGCCATCGGCGTCTCCAGCGGCGCCGTGCCGAAAACAATTGGGCGCCTTGGAGACACGCTGGACCTGACCCGGGCCGACGGAAGCCGGGTCGGCGTCACCCTGGTGCAGATCATCAATCCGGCGAGTATCGCCCACGGGCCGGGCGAGCCCGGCAAGGCCTATGTCGCAACGAAGATGACGATCAAGGACCCCGGAACCGCGACCATCGAGGGCGACGTCAACGTCAACGTCTCGGTGGTCGGCTCCAACGACCAGAGCTACACACCGGATCTGAACAATGTCACCGAATGCACGAACTTCGAGTCAGGGGCGTTCCGCCTCGACCCCGGCGAATCGGTGACAGGGTGCGTCGTGTTCGCCCTGCCGCCGGGCGTCACCCCGGCCAGGGTCAAGTACGTGCCGTCAGCCGGGTTCGCCGACGACTTCGGCGAATGGCTGGTTTCCTGACGGTTCAGGCTCCCGCCCGCACGGCCCGGCCTGCCTAGTCGCGGGCATGCCGGTCGGGGCCGGCCCAGATGCTCCCGTCGAGGACACCGGGCAGCTCGGCCTCCGCTGCGATGAAGACTGGGGTGTGGCCGGCGTCGACCTGACGCTGGAAATCGCGCAACGCCGCGAGCGCCCACCCGCCGAGTCGGTAGATCGCCACCAGGTTGACGATCGCCAACAGACCCATTGCGATGTCGGCCAGTGTCCACACGACCGCCAGGTCGGCGCTGGCTCCGAAGGCGATGGACGCCAGCACCACAACCCGCAGCACGCCGATCGCAGCGCCTCGCGCCCCCAGGAAGAACAGGTTGACCTCCGCGCACACATAGTTCGCCAGCACCGCGGAGAACGCGAAGACAAAAACCAGCAGCGTCATCAATCCGGCGGTCCACGGACCGACGGTCGCGGCCACCGCCGCCTGGGTCAGCGTCGCGCCGACGATCCCAGCGGAATTCGCCGGGTCGTAGACGTCCGGGCCGGCGGACATGATGATGAACGCGGTCGCCGAACACACCACGAAGGTGTCGACGAAGACCCCGAGCGACTGGATCAGCCCCTGCAGCACCGGATGTGACACGGTTGCGGTGGCGGCGATGTTGGGCGCGCTACCCATCCCCGCCTCATTGGAGAACAACCCGCGCCTGACCCCATTGAGCATGGCCGCGGCGATGCCGCCGCTGAAACCTCCTGCCATCTCCCGGATTCCGAACGCGCCGCCGATGATCTGCTCGAATATCCGCGGCAGTTCGGTGATGTTGACCGCGACGATCACCAGTGCCAGTGCCACATAGCCCGTGGCGACGATCGGCAGCACGGCACCGGCCACCCGGGAGACCGCGCGGATGCCACCGAAGAGCACCGGGGCGGCCAGCACCACCAGTCCCACCGTCGTCCACTGGACCGCCACCGCGTGCGACGTCGTGAGCACGTCGCTGATCGCGTTGGCCTGCACCATGTTGAAAGCGACCCCGAACGTGAGCACCAGCAACACCGCGTAGGCCACCCCGCCCGCCCGCGACCCCAGGCCGCGCTGGATGTAGAACGCCGGGCCGCCCCGGAACGTCCCGTCGCCGCCGCGCACCTTGAAGATCTGCGCCAGCGTGGCCTCGACCAGCGCCGTCGCCATGCCCAACGCCGCCACCACCCACATCCAGAAGATCGCGCCGGGACCGCCGAGGGTCAGGGCGATCGCGACTCCGGCGATGTTGCCGGTGCCGACCCGCGATGCCAGGCCGACGCAGAACGCCTGGAACGACGAGACGCCGTCCCCGTCGTTCGATCTGCGCAGTTGGCCCAGCATCCGGAGGAAGTAACGGACCTGGACAAACCGGGTTCGCACGGTGAAGTAGACGCCCACCCCCACCAGCACGAAGACCAAGACCCGGGCGTAGAGGGCCGCACTGATCGGGTCGATGAGCTGCTGCTGGATAGAATCGACTGCCACTCCTGCCCCACCCGTCACACGTTGGGCAGCTTAGCCCGGTCGGACATCCCGCCGCTGCAACTCTGCGGGCTCCCAGGGTAAGTCGAGACGCGACCGTGTTGCACGAGCACGTGCACGGCGTCGATACCGCCGGTGCCGGCAACCCGCTGTCGGTCGTCATCGGTCGCAACGGGACAACCCGGCCACACCGCGACCGGCGATGTGCCATCATGCCCACAGGCAATTCGGAGAGGGACATGATGCACCGCTGGTTTCTGGCCCTGATCACATCGCTGGCCACCGTGCTGGCCGCCCTGATGGTGCCGGCCACCGGGACCATCGCGCGGGCAACGCCCACCACCACCCCCGAGGCACCGATCGGCCGGATCGGCGACACGCTGCGCGTGCAGATGGATGACGAAACATTCGGCAAGATCGTCGCCGACGTGACCGTCCACGACGTGGTGCCCAGCGAGATTCCGCCCGGTTGGGGCTGGAACGGCACCCCGCGGTGGCGTGCCCAGGGTGGGCCGTGGCGGGCCAACGTGACCGTGCACCCGATCAGCGCACCCAACCCGTACATCATGGCGGTCGCCACCACCTTCAAAGGCGTCACGCCCGGCGCCGACGCGTACGTGGCCAAGCACATCGACGGGCCCGACACCCTGGACGTCGCACTGACCAACGCGCCGCCGGGTTCCACCGTCAACGGCGGGGTGTACTGGGACGTCTACCGCGGCCTGGTCACCCACGTGGTGATGCTCAGCCGGTCCTCCGGCGTCCACCTGGCACAGTGGAACCTCTGAGATCAGCTCCTGGCCAGCGCCAGCAATCGTGAGGTGGCCCGCAGGTATTTCTTGCGGTATCCCCCGGCCAGCATCTCCGCGCTGAAAATCCCGTCCAGCTTCACTCCGGAGGCCACCACCGGGATGCCGGCGTCGTAGAGCCGGTCGGTCAGCGCCACCAGGCGCAGCGCCACGTTCTGATCCTCGATGCGGTGCGCCCCGGTGAGAAACACCATGCTCACCCCCTCGATCAGGGTCAGGTACCGCGACGGGTGCATGGTGGCCAGGTGTTCGCACAACGCGTCGAAGTCGTCCAGGGTCGACCCCGGAGCCCCCGCGACCCGGGCGGCGACCTCCTGCTCGGACGGCGGCTCGGGCGCCGCGGCCATGTCGCGGTGCCGGTAATCGGGCCCGTCGATCCGCACCGCGGTGAAAATCTTTGCCAGCATGTTGATCTCGCGCAGGAAGTCGTGAACCGCGAACCGGCCCTCGCCGAGCTGTTCGGGCAGCGTGTTGGAAGTGGCGGCCACCGACACGCCGCGTGCCACCAGCTCCGACAGCAGGCGGGACACCAGCGTGGTGTTGCCCGGGTCGTCGAGTTCGAACTCGTCGATGCAGACCACGGTGTAGTCGCCGAGTAGGTCGATGCATTCGGTGAAGCCGAACACCCCGGCCAGCTGGGTGAGCTCCATGAACGTCGCGAACGCCGTGGGATGAACGTCCTTATGCTTCCCGACGCGGCCGGCGGTGTCGGTCAGTTCGCGGTAGACCGACGCCAGCAGGTGGGTCTTGCCCACCCCGAAGCCGCCGTCCAGGTACAGCCCCAACCCCGGCAATACCACCCGCTTCCCGAGCAGGGTGCGTCGCCCGGCCCGTCGTTCGGCCGCCTGCCGGCAGAACGCGGTGCAGGCCGTGACGGCCGCGGCCTGGGTGGGTTGGGCCGGGTCGGGCCGGTAGGTGGCGAAACTGACCCCGGCGAAGGTCGGCGGCGGCTTCAGCTGGGCGATCAGCCGCTCCGGTGAAACAGCGGGATGCCGATCCACCAGATGGCCGATCCCGTCGCCGGCAGGGTTGCGCACGAAGGGACTGTAGCCACATGGTGCAATCGTGGTCATGTCCGACCTCAGCGCGAACCTGGGCCGAAGCCCCGATGGTGAGGCACACCTCACGCTGCTGGGGTCCGCTCGCGACGTCGACGACGCCGAACTCGCCCGGCTGTACGCCTACCCACCGGCGCGCTCCGGACGCAGCACATGGGTGCGGGCGAACTTCATCAGCAGCATCGATGGCGCCGCGGCCGTGGCGGGCCGGTCCGGCGGGCTGGCGGGCCCCGGCGATCGGAACCTGTTCGGCCTACAGCGGGCGCTGGCCGACGTCATCGTGGTCGGCGCAGGCACGGTGCGCGTCGAGAACTACGGCGGCGCTCAACTGCATCCCGCCCAGCGTCAGCACCGCCGCGAACTCGGGCAGACCGAGGTGCCGCAGTTGGCGATCGTCACCAGGTCCGGGCACCTCGACACCGACCTGCGGGTGTTTACCCAGACCGAGCTGCCGCCCATGGTGCTGACCTGCACGGCTGCCGCCGACGAGACACGGGGGCGCCTCGGCGGGCTGGCCGAGGTCGTCGACTGCTCCGACGGCAATCCCGACCGAGTCGACGAGGAAGCGGTGCTGGCCGCGCTGAGCGACCGCGGCCGGCACCGGATACTCACCGAGGGCGGTCCGAGCCTGCTGGGGTCGTTCATCGAACGCGACCTGCTCGACGAGCTGTGCCTGACCGTTGCGCCCTACCTCGTAGGCGGCCAAGCCCCCCGGATCGCGGCCGGGGCGGCCGCGATGCGCACCCCGATGCGCTGCGCCCACCTGCTCACCGACGAAACGGGCTACCTGTACGCCCGCTACGTCAGGGGCGTCTGAGCCGCCGGCGCCGCGCGGTGTCCCTTAGGGTGGTGGCCATGCGTCGGCACACCACGTCCGCGACGGTTTCGCTCGCGGCGGCCCTGTCGATAGCCACGGCGCTGGCCGGGTGTGCACCCGGGCTGGCCGCCAACCCGCGTTTCGCCACCGACGCCGGTGCCCGACCCCAGGGGCAACCGATCTCCCCGTCGGAAACCGCCGGGCCGCCCCGGGTCGAGACCCCCAAAAGCGACCTGGCCTGGCACGACT
>JBDTKT010000284.1:0-13229 GCA_039935195.1 Mycobacterium sp. | reverse complement strand
GGGGCCATCGAAAACCTCGGCACCGAGCGTCACCACCGTGCCTACGTCGAGCGGATCATCAACCTGGACCTGGTCGGGTGCTTCGCGATGACCGAGAGCGGACACGGCAGTGACGTGCAGTCCCTGGAGACCACGGCAACCTACGACCCCGACACCGAAGAATTCGTCATCGACTCCGCCACACCCTCGGCGCGCAAAGACTACATCGGCGGGGCTGCCGAAACCGCTACCGTCGCAGCGGTGTTCGCGCAACTGAACACCGTTGGTCCGGGTGCGGAACCCCTCGGCCACGGGGTGCACTGCTTCCTGGTGCCGATCCGCGACCTCGACGGCAACGACCTACCCGGGGTTACTACGTCGGACAACCACTACAAGGGCGGGCTACCCGGGGTGGACAACGGCCGCATCGTCTTCGACCACGTCCGGATTCCGCGGGAAAACCTGCTCAACCGCTACGGCGACGTCGACCCCGACGGCAGCTATCGCTCACCGATCGAAAGCGACGGCCGACGGTTTTTCACCATGATCGGCACCCTGATCCGCGGCCGGGTCACCGTCGGCGGCAGCGCGGGTGCGGCCGCCCGCGTCGCACTGGACATTGCCGTCCGATATGCGCTGCAGCGCCGGCAGTTCCACGCATCTGATGATGAAGACGAAGTGCTCATCCTGGACTACCTGGCGCACCAGCGCCGACTGTTCCCGCTGATCGCCCGGTCGTATGCGCTGCAGTTCGCGCAGAACGAACTGGTGGCCCGCTGTCACGACCTACAGAGCGCCGAGGAGCCCGACGCCGAGGAGCAGCGCGAGCTGGAGGCCCGAGCGGCGGGCCTCAAGGCCGCTAACACCTGGCATGCCAGCCGTGCGATTCAGGAAGCTCGGGAGGCCTGCGGCGGTGCGGGCTACATGGCCGAGAACCGGCTGATCGCACTGCGTGCCGACACCGACGTGTTCACCACGTTCGAAGGCGACAATCATGTGCTGATCCAGCTGGTGGCCAAACAGCTATTGACCGAATACGCCGACGACATTCGCAGCATGAGCCCGATCGAGTGGGTACGGTTCGCGGCTGAGACCGTCGGTGATCGGGTGCTGAAGCGCACTGCGGCCGAGACGATTATCCAAACTGTTCTGGACGCCCGGCAAGACAGTGAAGAGGAGGGCAGCCTGTTCAACCGCGGCACCCAGGTGCACATGTTCGAAGACCGCGAAGAGTACCTACTGGCGTCGGTGGCGCGCCGGCTGCAGGCCAAGTCCAAGGAGATGACGGATTTCGACGCGTTCAACGCGGTACAGGACCATGTGCTGCACGCCGCCACCGCGCACATCGACCGGGTGGTGCTGGAGGCGTTCGTCGCCGGGATTGACTCATGCGCCGATGGCGCGGCCCGGGAGTTGCTGGAGCTGGTGTGCGACCTGTACGCGCTGTGCGTGATCGAGGACGACAAGGCCTGGTACATCGAGCACCACTACCTGTCCACCGACCGGGCCAAGGCGGTTACCCGCGGTATCAACGACCGCTGCCGGAAGCTGCGCCCGCACGCCGAGACCCTGGTCGACGGGTTCGGTATCCCCGAGCAGTTGCGGTACGCCGAGATGCTGCATCCAGAGAACCTGCCGGGCTGAAACTCCGAGCGCCGGTCAGGAAAAAGTGGTCTGCGCGCAGGTGTCCGGAGTGGTGAGATTCACGCCGGGGTAGACCACCTGCACGTGCGCGCAGACGATCACGTTGGCGTCGGTCTTCGGCTGGCCGGTGGAGACGTCGAAGACGTCGATGATGCCGTTGGTCTGGTATTTCTCCGGTGGCCCGGCGCCGTTGTAGATCGTTTGGAGAACAGCGGTCCCGCCCTCTTTGAAGACCTTCGTGAACGGCCCACCGTCGGCGTGCACGTCGAGGTACGCCGAGCGTTTCGACGAGCGGACCTCGGTGGTCTGCCGCGCCCACAGTTGCTGCGGGAATCCGGCCATCCCGTCGGGGGTCTGCAGCTGTACGCCGGCGGTGAAGTTACAGGTGGGCGGGCGGGCACACTGAACCCAGCTGTGGGTCTGCAGCTGATCTGTTTCGTTGATCGGAAACAGCGTCACCTTGGTGTCGCTGGCCGCCGCAGAATTGGCGGGCGGGGTCAGTGCCACCACCAGCCCGATACCCGCCGCAACCGCTAGTAGCCGCTTCATGTCGCGTCCCTTCGGAGAGTCAGCCAGGTCCAACAGAACCTAGCCCGGTGATCAATCGTCGTAGGTGACTTCCACCGAATCCGTCTCGGGGTGCGACTGACAGGCCAGGATCAGCCCCTCCTCGAGGTCCTGCGGTTCCAGGACGTCGTTGACCTCCATGCTGACCTTGCCCTTCTTGAGCACGCAGGCGCAGGCCCCGCAGTGGCCCTCGCGGCAGGAGAACGGCACGTCGAGGCCCTTGTCCAACAGCAGGTCGAGGAGCTTGACGTGGCGTGGCCAAGCCAGCGACTGGGTGGTGCCGTCGAGTTCGACGGTCACGGTGGCCGGCGCCTGGTCACTGTCCGGGCGGTCTTCGATCTTGACCGCGGCGAACGGATCGCCCTCCAGCGACTTGAAGACCTCCAGGTGGATCCGGCTCGCGGGCACCTTCAGCGACTCGAGTGCGTCCCGGGCGGCCGCCATGAACGGGGCCGGCCCGCAGATGAACACGTCGTGGCCGGTGTAGGGGGCGGCCAGCCTGGCCAGTGCCGTCGCGCTCGGCAGGCCCTGCACCGACTCCAGCCAGTGCACCACGGTCAGCCGGTCGGGATATTTGACGATCAGTTCGCGCAGTGCTGGGCCGAAGATCACCGAGTGTTCGTCGCGGTTGGCGTAGAGCAGCACCACCTTCCCGCTGCCCTCGGCGAGCGCCGACTTGCAGATCGCCATCATCGGGGTGATCCCGCTACCGGCAGCCATCAGCAGGAAGTCGGTGTCGAGCGTCTTGGGTACGAACGTCCCCGACGGCGCCAGCACATGAATCCGCATCCCGGGGTGGGCGTGCTCGCACAGCCAGTTCGACCCGTAGCCGTCGGCGGTGCGCTTGACGGTGACGGTCAGCGAGTCGTCGGTGGACGGCGAGCTGCACAGCGAGTAGCAGCGAGCCACCGAGCCGGTGCGGTCGCTGGGGATTCGCAGGGTCAGAAACTGTCCCGGCGAGTACCGCAGCCGCTGCGCCGGGATCCCCGGGTCGTCCGGGCCGTCGGGCACGCTGAACACCAGCGAACGTGCATCATCGGTCTCGACGACGACATCGGCGATCTGCAGTTCGAGGACATGGCTACCGAGTGGTTCATCCGGAACGCCGTCCGTCATAGCTCGTCCCCCAACTTCTGTCATAACTAGAACAGGTTACAGAAAAGCGGTGTGTTATTGCTACCAGCCGCAGGAACACCCCACTCGACACAAATCGGAACGTGTTCTAATCTTGCGTCTAGGCAGGTCGTCAGACCACGCCGTTCAACTCGTCCGCGCTCCCGGGAGGCAAGAGTAGTGACGTCCAAGCAACAGCGTGATGCACAGTCGGTTCTCGCCGCCATCGACGATGTTCTTCCGCAGATCCGCGAGCGCGCTCAGGAGACCGAGGACCTGCGCCGGTTGCCCGACGCCAACGTCAAGGTGCTCGAGGAGATCGGCTTCTTCACGCTGTTGCAGCCTGAGCAGTGGGGTGGTCTGCAGTGCGACCCAACGCTGTTCTACGAGGCGGTGCGCCGACTGGGCAGCGCATGCGGATCCACCGGTTGGGTCGCGTCGATCGTCGGGGTGCACAACTGGCACCTGGCCCTGTTCGACCAGCGGGCTCAGCAGGACGTCTGGGGCGACGACCCCAACGTGCGGGTGTCCTCCTCCTACGCGCCGATGGGTGCCGGTGTCGTGACCGAGTCCGCCGACGGCTACATCCTCAACGGTTCCTGGAATTGGTCGTCGGGGTGCGACCACGCCAGCTGGGCTTTCCTGGGCGGTCCGGTGATCAAGGACGGTAAGCCGGTCGACTTCGGCAGCTTCCTGATTCCGCGCACCGAGTACCAGATCAACGACGTCTGGCACGTGGTCGGCCTGCGCGGTACCGGCAGCAACACCGTCGTCGTCAAGGACGTGTTCGTGCCGCGGCACCGCTTCCTGTCCTACCGGGTGATGAACGACCACACCGCCGGCGGATATGAGAACAACACCGCCCCGGTGTACAAGATGCCGTGGGGCACCATGCACCCCACCACGATCTCCGCCCCGATCATGGGTATGGCTTTCGGCGCGTACGACGCCCATGTCGAGCACCAGGGCAAGCGGGTGCGGGCGGCGTTCGCCGGCGAGAAGGCCAAGGATGACCCGTTCGCCAAGGTCCGCATCGCCGAGGCAGCCAGCGACATCGATGCCGGCTGGCGCCAGCTGATCGGCAACGTCGGTGAGGAGTACGCCTTGCTCAAGGCGGGCCAGGAGATTCCGTTCGCGCTGCGGGCCCGGGCCCGTCGCGACCAGGTGCGCGCCACCGGACGGGCGATTGCCTCGATCGACCGGCTGTTCGAGGCTGCCGGGGCCACCGCACTGGCCAACGACGCACCGGTGCAACGGTTCTGGCGGGACGCCCACGCCGGTCGGGTGCACGCGGCCAACGACCCGGAGCGGGCGTACATGATCTTCGGCAACCACGAGTTCGGCTTGCCGCCCGGCGACACCATGGTGTGACGGGCCGGCTCGGACCCGTCGACGATCGATTTCTACCGGAGGTGCGTGATGAGCATCCGCTCACTGGGGTACATGCGTGTGGAGGCCACCGACATGCCGGCCTGGCGGGACTTCGGGCTGAAGGTGCTCGGCATGGTCGAGGGCAGTGGTCCCACAGCGGGCGCACTGTATCTGCGGATGGATGAATTCCCAGCCCGACTGGTGATCGTGCCCGGCGAGTCCGACCGACTGCTGGCGTCGGGCTGGGAGTGTGCCAACGCCGAAGCGCTGCAGGACATCCGGCAACGCCTCGAGGTCGAGGGCACGCCGTACAAGGAGGCCACCGCCGCCGAGTTGGCTGATCGTCGCGTCGACGAGATGATCTCGTTCTCCGACCCGTCCGGCAACACGCTGGAGGTGTTCCACGGCGTCGCACTGCAGCACCGCCGGGTGGTCAGCCCATACGGGCACCGGTTCATCACCGAGGAACAGGGCCTGGGTCACGTGGTGCTCTCCACCACCGATGACGCCGAGGCGCTGCACTTTTACCGCGACGTGCTCGGCTTCCGGCTGCGTGACTCGATGCGACTGCCCCCGCAGATGGTCGGCCGACCGGCTGACGGCGATCCGGCGTGGCTGCGGTTCTTCGGCTGTAACCCGCGCCACCACAGCCTGGCGTTTCTGCCGATGCCGACCCCGACCGGCATCGTGCACCTCATGATCGAGGTGGGTAACGCCGACGACGTCGGACTCTGCCTGGACCGGGCCTACCGCCGCAAGGTGCCGATGGCCGCCACGCTGGGCCGGCACGTCAACGACAAGATGCTGTCCTTCTACATGAAGTCGCCCAGCGGCTTCCAGATCGAGTTCGGCTGCGAGGGGCTGGAAGTCGAGGACGACGACTGGATCGCCCGGGAGAGCACCGCGGTCAGCCTGTGGGGGCATGACTTCACGGTCGGCGTCCGAGACCAGTGACCGGCGCGGACGTAGACCCGCGCGCGTTCCGCAACGTACTGGGTCAGTTCTGCACCGGAATCGCGATCATCACGACCGTGCACGACGGTGCACCGATCGGGTTTGCCTGCCAGTCGTTCGCGGCACTGTCGCTGGAGCCGCCGCTGGTGCTGTTCTGCCCGACCAAGATGTCGCGGTCCTGGCAGGCCATCGAGGCCAGCGGAAAGTTCTGCGTCAACGTCCTCGCCGAACAGCAGAAGGATGTCTGCGCCCGCTTCGGTTCCAGGGAACCGGACAAGTTCGCCGGCGTGGACTGGAAGCCCTCGCTGTTGGGCTCGCCGATCCTCGCCGGGTCGCTCGGCCACATCGATTGCGTCGTCGCCTCTGTCCATGACGGGGGAGACCACTTCGTGGTGTTCGGTGCGGTGCAGTCGCTGTCGGACGTGCCTGAGGTGAAGCCGCGGCCGCTGCTGTTCTACCGCGGCGACTACACCGGCATCGAGCCCGACAAGACCACCCCGGCCTACTGGCGCGACGACCTCGAGGCGTTCCTCACCGCCACCACCGATGACACCTGGCTGTAGGTCGCTCGCGGCGGGCGGGTCTGGGTTAATGCCAACGGGCTTGATGTTCGGCATGGGTCGTCAGATAGGCGCCCGGGCCGTAGAACTCATCATAGAAGTCGGTGTCGAGGTGCTGGGCCTGCAAGTACATCAGCACATGCACGGTGGGCACGGTGCCGGGCAGCTTGCCGAACGTGTCGTAAATGTAGGACGCCTCGCAGGTGACCAACTCGGCGATGCCGTCCGGGGGCAGCGCCGAGGCGCGCACCGCGGGGCTGCCCGACCATGGTCCGGGCGTCTCGGGGTGAAACGGGCCGCCCGGGCCGAACTTGCGTTCGACGAGTTTGCGCACCCCGGCCGCCACCGACGGTACGTGCGGCGGACTCAGTGTTTCGAAGTAGCCCGGTAGTCCGGTCACATTCGGGAACGGCCAGCGCTCATCGACGTCGGCGACGAAACCCAGCCCCGGCGCCCGCGGATCTCCGGAGCCGCCCAGCACTGACAGCCGGTCCAGACCGTCGAAGATCCAGCCGCCCAGCCCCATCGCCTGCAGCGCGAGCGCCCCGTTCTGGGCCGCGATCGACAGCTCGGCACTGGCCTCGGTCAGGGTGTACTGCTCGACGAACGACAGCGGGATCGGCGCGTCGGCGTGCCGCAGCGCTGGAAACCGTTGCACGCCGGGGATGTTGCGGCCGGTGATGTCGTCGTAGACCGGGTAGCCGTTGGCGGCGAAGAACCACAGGTTCTCCAGCAGGTGTTCGGCCAGGTCGGCGACGCCGAAGGCCAGCAGGCTCCCGGGATGGTTGCCGACCCAGGTGTTGTGGCCCTCCATGTACGGCTCTTCGGCCGGCAGTTGCAGGCGGGTCGGCGAGATCTGTACATAGCTGTCCGCGGTGTGGCTGATCCACTCCTCGAGCGTGCTGAATTCCCGCGGCACCTGGTCGCGGGTGGGCAGCAGGTAGCAGCCGGTGTCGTCGGTGAAGAACAGCTGGCTGGTATGGAACCCGGCCGCCGACGGAAACGTCCGGCCAGTGGCGCTGCCGGGGTAGTTCGGCAGCGCCGGCGCATAGCCCGGGTGATGGGCGATGCCGTCGTGCCAGCCGGTGACGCCGGCCGTCAGCGACAACAGCAGCGCCCGCTCGACCTCGGACAGCGGCTGCACTGGCCGGCGGCTAGTGAACGCCAGCGCGCCGGCCGGGATCACACCGCCGACCGGGAAGCGGCGCGACCGCCGCCCGGTGATGGCGGTGAAGAGCGGGAACCGGGCCGCCTCGGCCAGCGCAGCCCGTTCCCGCTCGCTGATCAGCAGGCCCATGGCGGCCAGGCCCCGGCTAGTTAGTCAGCGTCTCGATCAGGGTGGCCAGCTGGGTCGGCGACAACGCCACACCGCACTGGCTCTTCATATCGGACAGCGGCTGCGAGATCCTCTGCAGGTCCAACAACTGGTCGATATGGCCGGCGAAGTAGCCGCGCACCGAAGACTGGGCCTCAGCCTGCGGCATGCTGGCCGCGGCGGTCAACACGTCGTTGGCTTCGGGGTGAGCGCCCAGGTAGCCGCCGGCCGAGCCCAGCACCCCGCTGGCGGTGGTGGAGAATCCGGCGGCTGTGCACTGCGCGGGGGCGGCGTCGGCTGCCGGGGCGGCGGTGGTCGACGTCGACGCGGCCAGGGCGCCGACAATGCCGATGGCCGCCGCGCCGAGGACGAGGCGAGAAGTTGTGGGTGTGACCATTGCTGTGGGTCCCTTCGATCGGGTGTTTGGCGGTGCCGGTGTTCCGAATAGGCGCGCCCGGGGGGTTCTCAATCAACCTACCGGAGGGGCAGCCACCCACCGATCCGGCGCAGGGCTTCTCCGATGTCGGAGGTCGGGCCGGCGAAGGACAGTCGCACGAAGGTGTGGCCTCGCGCGGTGTCGAAGTCGACGCCCGGCGAGATAGCGACGCCGGTGTCGGCCAACAGCTTCGCGCAGAACGACAGGGAGTCGTCGGTGTGCTCCGAGACGTCGGCGTAGACGTAGAACGCCCCGTCGGTGGGCGCGAGTCGGCTGATACCGATGCCGCGCAGCCCGTCCAGCAGCAGCTTTCGGTTCGCCGCGTACTGGCGCAGGTGACCGTCCGATTCGGCGATTGCTGCCGGGGTGAAGGCCGCGACCGCCGCGTACTGGGCCAGCACCGGTGGGCAGATGGTGAAGTTGCCGGTCAGGCGGTCCACCGCACGCCGCAGGGCCGGCGGCACCAGCAGCCAGCCCAGCCGCCAGCCGGTCATCGCGAAGTACTTGGAGAAACTGTTGGCCACCACCGCGTTGCGCGACGTCTCCCAGGCACAGCTGGTCTGCGGTGCACCGTCGTAAACCAGGCCGTGGTAAACCTCGTCGCTGATCAGCCGCACCCCGGACTCGTCGCACCAGACGGCGATCGCGGCGAGTTCCGCCGGCGCAAGCACCGTCCCGGTCGGGTTCGCCGGGCTGGCGACGATCACCCCGGCCAGCGGACCGGGAATCGCGGCCAGCATCTCGGCGGTGGGCTGGAAGCGGGTCGCCGGCCCGCACGGGATCTCCACCACCTCGCAGCCCAGCGCGGACAGGATGTTGCGGTAACAAGGGTAGCCGGGGCTGGCGATCGCCACCCGGTCGCCGGGATCGAAGCAGGCCAGGAATGCCAGCAGGAACCCGCCCGACGAGCCGGTGGTCACCACCACGTCGTCGGGGTCGACGTCCAGGGCGTACCGATCTCGATACGACCCGGCGATCGCCGCCCGCAGCTCCGGGATCCCCAGCGCGACGGTGTAGCCCAGCTGGTTGGCCTCCAGCGCGGCCACGGCGGCGACGCGCACCGGCTCGGGTGCGCCGACGCTGGGCTGGCCGGCCGACAGGTTGACCAGATCGCCGTGGCTGCGCTGACGTTCCGCTGCGGCCAGCCACACATCCATCACGTGGAACGGTGGAATTCCGGCACGCAACGCGACGCGATCGTTCACGCGGTGATCCCCAGGAAGGTGAACGGTTCGGCGGTCACGAAATTCGCCGAGCTCTCACCGGCGAACGTGTTGGATTCGTTCGCACCGAGATCCAACGTGCGGACCGGAGCGCCCTCGGCGAAGTCCAGCTTGTTCAAGTCGACCCAGAACACGTTCGGTGTCAGCGCCGATTCAAAGAAGTAGAGCTTGCGGGTGTGGTGGGCCACCGTGCGCCAGCGGGTCGATGAGATGTTCGGCTCGTCGGGTGTGGCGATGCCGAACGGCACCGAGACATTGCGGATGACGCTGAACACCGAGGCCAACGCGATCTTGGGGTCGTCGGTCTTCGGCACCGCATTGACGTAGAACGATGCGCGGGCGAACCGGTCGGCAGCCCGATTGGTACCGGGCAGCATCACGGTGCCGCCGAGTTGTTCCCAGTAGGTATTGATCGCAAGCTGTTGGCTGAATATCGGCGAGTTGGTCATCACCTGGTATTCGCGGCTGTGGTGAATGGTTTGTTGACCGTCGATGTATTCCACGATCGCACTGTCGCCGGTCGCATCCGACAGCGAGAGGTGCAGGGTGGCCAGCCGATCCTGGCCGGGCACCCCGTCGGTCACCACATCGAACGACTTGGTGGCGAGTATCTCGACGGCTTCGGCGACGGTCGCGAAATTGTCCAGTGCGTACTGAGCCCACGCGGCGATGGTCAACCCGGGGCGGGTGCCGGGGTGGGTACTCCGATTCGGCCAGCCACAGCAGATTCGCCGACAGCCCGGCCTCGTTCAACCCGTCGGTGCTGCACACGTCGTAGGCGCCGGCCACCACACTGCCGTACTTCGCGGTCCACTCAACAGAGTTGGCGCCGACTTGTCCGGTGCGGTTCATCCCGCGGGGCAGCACCCACAGGTTGGTGGCCAGATCCAGCTTCCAGTCCATCGACCGCCCGGTGATGATGTTGCCACCGGTGCCCAGGTAGACCAATCGGGTGCACATGGTTCCTACCGTACGGAGCCTTCGAACACCTCGGCTTCCAGCCGGTGCAGGTGCTGGGCCGGTGAACCCAGCAGCTGCGAACTGCCGTGCGCGCGTTTGAAGTACAGCTGAATGTCGCTCTCCCAGGTGATCGCGATCCCGCCGTGCAGTTGCACGGCCTCGCCGACCACCGTCGAGAACGCCTCGCTGGCGACGATTCTGGCCAGTGCGGCCGACGCCGGCGACGGAGCGGCGAGCGCGTCATCGACGACGGCGCGGGCGCTTGAGACGGCCACGTACAGATCGGCCATTCGGTGTTTGAGTGCCTGGAAGCTGCCGATCGGCCGGCCGAACTGCACCCGGCTCTTGGTGTATTCGACGGTCAGGTCCAGGCAGCGGGTGGCCGCCCCGATCTGCTCGGCGGCCAACAGGATCGCCGCGTAGTCGGCCAGTCCAGGGTCGGCGCCGACGCGAGCGGTCTCCCCGGCGGTGACACGACCCAGCCGGCGGGTGGGGTCCATGGTGGAGACCGGTGTGGCGGTGAACGTCGTCCACCGGTCCAGGCGCCCGTCCGCAGCGCCGATCACCACACTGCCGGCGTCGAGGACGTCCCCGTTGAGCACGTAGTCCGGGTCGACGACCACGGTCCCGATCGCGGTGCCTCCAGCCAACTGCTCCAGGGCCTCCCGATCCGGCTCCGGGGTGGCCAGCAGGGCCAGTTCGGCCAGGATCGTGCCCAGCAGCGGGCTCGGCACCAGCGCCTTGCCCAGCTCCTCGAGCACTACGGCCGCGTCGGCCAGTTCGCCGCCGGCGCCGCCGAACTCCTCGGGCACCACCAGTGCGGCGGCACCGACCTGCTCGCAGAGCAACTGCCAGAGCGCCTCGTCGTAGCCGCGTTCCGTTTCCATCGCCGCCCGCACCGCTTCGCTGCCGGCGCGCTTGTTCACCAGCGCGGCAACGGTCTGGCGCAGCAGTTCGCGTTCCGCAGTCATCGGATCGCCTCCAGCACCCGGCGGCGGTGCGCGGTCGGGTCACCCCAGGCCGACCGCAGCGCCTGCACCTTAAGTAGCCACAACGACAGGTCATGTTCGGCGGTGAAGCCGATCGCGCCGTGGGTATGCAGCGCGGAGTGGGCAGCCAGCAGGGCGGCATCGGAAGCGGCCACCTTGGCGGCGCTGACGTCGCGGGCGGTGTCGGGTGACCGGTCTGCCAGCGACAGCGCCGCGCCGTAGACTAGCGGGCGGGCCAGCTCCAGCGCGATGTGGATATCGGCCAGCTTGTGCTTGATCGCCTGGTAGGAACCGATCACCCGACCGAACTGGGTGCGCTGCTTGGCGTAGTCGACCGCGATGTCCAACATGGCCTGCCCGGCGCCGACCAGGTACGCGGCGGTGGCGAGCGCACCAAACTCGTAGGCCCGCGCCACGTCGGCGGTCCAGGATTCGCCGGCGGCTGGGTCTACTGCGACGTCGAACAGTCGGCGGCTGGGGTCCACCGACGCATGCGGTGTCCCGGCTTGGGCCACCTGCACCCCGTCCCCGCCTGCGAGCAACACCAGGCCGGCCGAGTCGGCGTCCACCGCGCGCGGCACCTGCGGCGGCAGCGCGACGGTGGCGATCAGCTCGCCCGCCGCCAGCCCGGCCAGCCGCTCGCCCTGGCCGGCCAGCAACACCGGTGCCACCGCAATCGACTCCACCACCGGACCCGGCACACACCAGCGACCCAGCCGCTCTACGGCCACCACCAGGTCAACCGGGTGGGCGTCGATGCCGTCGAACTCCTCCGGCACCGCCAGCGCGGTAACGCCGAGTTCGGCCAACTGTTTCCAGACTTGGCGGCCCGGCTCGGTGTTCCCCGCCGACCAGGCGCGTACGGCGCTCGGCACGTCGGCAGCGCCCAGCGCGGCGTCGATGCTGGCCGCGAAGTCACGCTGCTCTTGGCCTAGATCAAATCTCACTTCTTCTCCCGGGGCAGGCCCAGCAGCCGCTCGGCGATGATGTTGCGCTGGATTTCGTTGGTGCCGGCGTAGATCGGGCCGCCGAGGGCGAACAGGTAGCCGGCCGTCCAGGTGTTGGCCAGCTCGCTGTCGACGCCGCGGACGTCCAGCGCGGTTTGGTGCAGTGCGACGTCGAGGTCCGACCAGAACACCTTGGTCACCGAGGATTCCGCGCCCAGCTCGCCACCGGCGGTCAGTCGGGTCACGGTGCCGAACGTGTGAAGTCGGTAGGCCTGGGCCTTGATCCAGGCGTCGGCCACCCGGTCGGTGAAAACCGGGTCAGCGCCGCGTTCCTGCCACAGCGCCGCCAGTTTCTCGGCACCGACCAGGAACCGGGCCGGGCTGCGCAGGCTCATGCCGCGCTCGTTGCTGGACGTGCTCATCGCGGCCCGCCAACCCTCGTTGGGGGTGCCGATCACGTCGTCGTCTCCCACGAACACGTCGTCGAGGAAGATCTCGCCGAAGCCGGTCTCCCCGCCGAGTTGCTCGATGGCACGCACGGTGATCCCGTCGGCCAACAGGTCGAACATGAAATACGTCAGCCCATGATGACGCTGCGCCGCTGGGTCGGAGCGGAACAGTCCGAACCCCCTCTCCCCGAACGGCGCCCGCGAGCTCCAGATCTTCTGGCCGTTGAGTTTCCAGCCGCCGTCAACCTTGGTCGCAGTCGAGCGCAGCGACGCCAGGTCACTGCCGGACTCCGGCTCCGACCAGGCTTGGGCCCAGATCTCCTCGCCGCTGGCCATTTTCGGTAGCACCCGGTCGAGCTGCTCGGTGGTGCCGTGCGCGAACAGGGTCGGCGCCAGCATCGAGGTGCCGTTGGCGCTGGCCCGCCCGGGCGCACCGGCCCGGAAGTACTCCTCCTCGAACACCACCCACTGCACCAAGGTGGCGTCCCGCCCGCCGTACTTGCGCGGCCAGGCGATTACCGACAGGCCGGCGTCGAACAGCACCTTGTCCCAACGCCGGTGCTGTTCGAAACCCTCGGCGGTGTCATAGGATTCCGTCGGGAACGACGCCGTGTTCGCCGCCAGGAAGTCGCGGACCTCGAGGCGGAATTCCTCGACCTCTGCGTCAATGTTCAGGTCCATCTAGGCCCACTCTCTCAACTGTGGTTTGACCACCTTGCCGC
>JBDTKT010000283.1:0-3517 GCA_039935195.1 Mycobacterium sp. | reverse complement strand
CCCGCCGCTGCCGGAGCGGGGTTTTTCCCGCCCTACATCATCGGCCCGCCCGGCAATAGGTTCGACTCGGGAGTAAGCGCCCGTGCCAGCGCCCGTGCCAGCGCCAGGAGCAAGGCGTTGCAGCCCGATACCGCTGGGGCGGCCGCGGCGACCGCGCGGGAACAGGCGCGGGCGCGCCGGCGCCGGCGCGCGACACAGCGCGGGCATGGCGACGAATACATGGATATGGATGTCGAAGTCGACCCGGAATGGGGCGCGCCGATCGGTGAGCGGCCGACCGCGTCGACGGTGGCCGCCGGTCAGGGTGCAGGAGCTTTGGGGTTTGCCGGCGCGGCGGTCAAGCCGCGGGTTGCGCTGGCGGCGGGGTTGGCGAAGCTGACCGGTGACGGATTCGGCGGTGGGCCGCGGGTGCCGTTGCTGCCGGACAGCTGGGGTGATCGCGAGTCGGAGTCTCCAGAGCCGGGGTAGCCGACTAGGGCACCAGCACAATCGAGCCCACCGTCTTGCGTCCCTGCAGATCCCGGTGCGCCTGCGCGGCATCGGCCAGTGGGTAGCGTTGGCCCACGGTTACCTCAACCGTGCCGGTCGTGATCGCATCGAACAACTCGCCCGCGCGCCAAGTGAATTCCTGCGCGGTGCGGGTGAAGTGGACCAGCGAGGGCCGGGTCAGAAACACCGAGCCGGCAGCATTGAGCCGCTGTGGATCCACCGGGGGAACCGGCCCGCTGGCGGCACCGAACAACACCAGGGTGCCGCGCACTGCGAGGCTGGCCAGGCTGGCGTCGAACGTCGCAGCACCCACGCCGTCATACACCGCGGCCACCCCGGCGCCGCCGGTCAGTTCCCGCACCCGGGCCCCGAACGTGGCGGCGCTCGCGTCGCCCGGATCGGGGTAGTCCAATACCTCGACCGCACCCGCGTGCCGGGCCAGTTCCGCTTTGGCCGGTGTCGACACCGTGGTGATCACCCGGACCCCGAGATAGGTGGCCCACTGGGTCGCGATCAGCCCCACCCCACCGGCGCCGGCGTGCAGCAGCACGCTGTCGCCGGGCTGCACCGGGTACACCGACGCGATCAGGTAGTGCGCGGTCAGCCCCTTCAGCAGCGCGGCGGCCGCCACGTCGAAGGCCACATTCTGCGGCAGTTGCGTCACCAACGATGCCGGGGCCGTGCAGTATTCGGCGTAGCCGCCGGCGGCGGCCGCGGTCACGACCCGGTCGCCGACCCGCAGCGCCGCGACCCCGGTGCCAACCTCGGCCACGGTGCCGGCGACCTCACTGCCCACCACGAACGGCAGTGTCGTCGGATAGACCCCGGAACGGAAATAGGTGTCGATGTAGTTGACCCCGATCGCCTCGGCCCGAATCAGAACTTCGCTCGGGGCGGGGGAGGGCTGCGGTTTCTCGGCGTAGTTCAGGACCTCGGGTCCGCCGGTCTCGGCGACTTCCACGGCGTGCATGGTGACTATCATCCTCAGGCATGAGGTCTGCATGAAGCTGGCCCGGCCGGACATCTTTCACCCGCGCATCGTGTTGGCGGGTGATCCGCTATTGCCGAGCGAGCACGCCGGCCGTGCTGATGATGCGGGCCTGCTGGATGCGTTGGCCCATCGCGGCCTGCACGCCCGCTCGGTGTCCTGGGACGACCCGGCGACACTGCAGGCAGACCTGGTGATCCTGCGGGCTGCCCATGACCCCGTCACCAGGACTGCGGAGTTCCTGGCCTGGACCCGACGGGTGCCCATCCTGCTCAACTCGCCGGATGTTGTGGCCTGGAACTCCGATCGCCGTTACCTGAGTGATCTGCAGTACGCCGGGGTGCCGATCGCGCAGCGAACCGAGCCCATTGATGAGACAGCGCTGATCTTCTTCGGCGGCGGGCGATCACACGCCTTCAGGGTGGCCGGCACCCTGCCGGTGGAGCCCGACTTCGAACTGTGGGATGTGGGACGCGCCGCGCTGCGAGCGACTGCGGAGCGATTGAGTATCCGGATCGACGAACTGCTCTATGCCCGAGCCGACGTGGCCGGATCGGCCGATAATCCGCGCCTGGTGCGCCTGGATCTCATTGCCCCGCAGTTGGGTTGGCGCGAACTCGACGCCGCCGAGCGAGACGATGGCCAGCGTCGTTTCGTGCTCGGTGTGGAGTCGGCGTTAAACCGGCTCGGGCTCGGTCCACTCTCGCATCGACGCCCATAGCGCCGCGGTTGCCCCGGTGCACAGCACCGCACCGGCCACATGCAACGTCACCAACGGGGCGGGCACCCCGGTGAAGAACTGGACGATCCCCACCAGCGCCTGGGCGCAGGCAAGCGCCACCACCACCGCCAGGCGCACCAGCACCGGTCGGGCCGCCCGCACCGCCGCCAAACCGAAACTCAAACCGACCAGCAGTCCGACGAACCCGATTACCAGCGATTCGTGCACGTGCGCCAGCACGACGACCTCGACGTTGAGTCGGGGCACCGTCCGGATGACGCTCTTGTCGCCGGCGTGCGGCCCGGCAGCGGTGACCAGGGTGCCGGTGACCAGCACCGCGGCCAGCATGACGGCGCTGAGTAGTGTCAGCCGACGCAGTGGCGCGGGAACCCGGTATCGCACAGCGGCCACGTCACTGTCGGGCTCGCCGACCTTGACGTAGAGCAGCACCGCCAGCCACACCATGAGCATCGAGACCAGCAGGTGAATAGCGACCGTCCACCACGCCAGCCCGGTGCGCACGGTGATGCCGCCGATCACCGCCTGCGCCACGGTGGACGCGGGCATCAGCCAGGCATAGACCAGCACCTCGCGGCGGCGTCGGGCCCGGGTGACGGCCAACACCGCCAGCACCGAGGCAATCACCACCGCGAAGGTGACCATCCGGTTGCCGAACTCGATGGCCTGATGGATTCGCGGCACCTCGGAGACCGCAACAGGCACGTAGCTGCCCGGGAAACACTGCGGCCAGGTCGGGCAGCCTAGCCCGGAAGCGGTGACCCGGACGACGGCGCCGGTGACCGAGATGAAGCCTTGGGTGAAGACGACCGCGGCGGCCAGCCCCCGCTGGGTGCGCAGGCTCGGTGCGGGTAGCACGTCCACGAGTCGCAGCAGAGAGCGTCCGACGAGCATCGCCTGATCGTAGAGGATAAATAACTACAGTCCGTAGTAGACCCTAATAGGCCTTAGCGGCCGTAGCCGGGCGGTTGGTCCGTCGTGGTCAGCTGAACCGGAACCAGCGCAGCGCTCCCAGTGCTGCCAATGCACCCCACACCAGCAGGATGACGATGCCGAACCAGTCGACTGACAGGCTCAGCGCCTGCGCCAGCGCCTCGGCGAGCGCACCCGACGGGGTGAGCCGGGCGATCCACCGGGCTGCGGTGGGAACCAGGCCGACCTCCACCGTCAGCGCGGCGAACCCGCCGAACACGAACCACATCAGGTTGGCTAGGGCCAGGACGATCTCCGCACGCAGGCTGCCACCAACTAGCAGGCCCAGTGCCGCGAACCCGGCGGTGCCCAGCGCGATCACCAGCGCA
>JBDTKT010000282.1:0-7099 GCA_039935195.1 Mycobacterium sp. | reverse complement strand
GGGCTTCAACCGTGAGGTGGTGCGCCGCCGCCGGGAGAACCTCAACGCGATGGGCGTGCGGATGCGCTGGGTGGGCTCGCGGCCGAAGATGTGGCGCAGCGTCATCAAGGAATTCGAGATCGCCGAGGACATGACCGTCGGCAACGACGTCATCACCATCAACTACTGCGTCAACTATGGGGGGCGCACCGAGATCGCCGAAGCCGCCCAGGCCATCGCCAGGGAGGCCGTCGCAGGCACGCTGAACCCGGACCGGATCAATGAGGCCACCATCGCCCGGCACCTGCATCGCCCCGACATGCCCGACGTGGACCTGCTGATCCGTACCTCGGGTGAGCAGCGGTCCAGCAACTTCATGCTGTGGCAGGCGGCCTACGCTGAGTTCATCTTTCAAGAGAAGCTCTGGCCGGACTACGACCGGCGCGACCTGTGGGCCGCGTGCGGGCAGTACGCCGAGCGGCACCGCCGGTTTGGGACCGCCTGATGGCTGAACTGGGGGGGCTGCAGGAACGGTTGGCCGCGATGCTCGCCGAGGTGCTGTCGGTGGACGCCGAACCCGACGGTGCGCTGACCGTCCATCACGACGGCACCCTGGCGTCGTTGCGGGTGGTCACGATCGCCGAGGGCCTGGACCTGGTCTCGCTGAACCAGGTCCTGGCCTGGGATCTGCCGCTGACCGGCAAAGTTCGCGACCGGGTGAACGAGCAGGCCCGTGACAGTCAGCTGGGCACGGTGACACTGGTGGAGAAGGACGCCGCGCCGGCCGAGGCCGCCAAACGCAACTCCGGCAAGACCGGCTCCAACACCGGCGACGTCATGTTGCGGTACAACTTTCCGGGCTCCGGGCTCACCGACGATGCGCTGTGCACCCTGATCTTGCTGGTGCTGGCCAAGGGTGTTGATATCCGCGACGCTCTCACCTGAGCTGACGCTGAGAACGTGTCGGCGCAACACCTTCGGCGACGGCCGGGCGAGCGCCCAGGTAGCGTCGGCGATTAATGGATCTCATCGAAGCCGACTACCTCGTGGTGGGAGCGGGTGCGATGGGGATGGCGTTCGTGGACACGCTGCTGACCGAGACCTCCGCGACCGTCGTGCTCGTCGATGCCGGCCATCAACCGGGCGGGCATTGGACCAGCGCCTACCCATTCGTGCGACTGCACCAGCCCTCGGCCTACTACGGGGTCAACTCCCGGCCGCTCGGCAGCGACACCATCGAGTCAAGCGGGTGGAATCAGGGCTTCTACGAGCTGGCAAGCGGCAGCGAGGTCATCGCCTACTACGACCAGGTACTGCGACAGCAGTTTCTGCCGACTGGGCGGGTTTCGTATTTTCCGATGGCGAACTATCTGGGCGACAACAGGTTTCGCACCCTCGACGGGACCACCCACACGGTGCGGGTGCGGCGGCGCACGGTCGACGCCACCTACCTGCTCACCACGGTGCCCTCGATGCTGCCGGTTCCGTTCGCCGTCGCCGACGGCGTCGAGGTCGTTCCCCCGAATGAACTGCCGCGCCACGCCGCCGCACGGCAGCACTACACCATCGTCGGCGCCGGAAAGACCGGGATGGACGCCTGCCTGTGGCTGCTCGGCCACGGCGTCCCCCCGGCGCGGATACGGTGGATCAAGCCGCGCGACTCCTGGATGCTCAACCGGGCCAACGTCCAGCCTGGCGAGCGATTCTTGAACCAACTGCGGGCGTCGATCGCCTTCCAGATGCAGGCGATCGCCGAGGCGAAGTCCCTCGATGATCTGTTCGCCCGCCTGGAGAAAGACGGCACCCTGTTACGGCTCGATCCGCGGGTGCGCCCGACGATGTATCACTGCGCGATCGTGTCGCAGGCTGAGGTCGACCAGTTGCGCAGCATCGAAGACGTCGTGCGGTTGGGTCGAATCAAGCGCATCGCAGGCGACCAACTGGTGCTGGCCGAAGGCACCGTCGCCGCCGACGCCGACTCGCTCTACATCAACTGCACCATCCCGGGGCTGCCCCGGCCGCCGTCGGTGCCGGTGTTCGCCGAGGACCGCATCACCCTGCAGAGCGTCCGCGGGTGCCAGCAGGTGTTCAGTTCGGCATTGATCGCGCACGTCGAGGGCGCCTACCCCGACGACACGACGCGCAACGAACTGTGTCAGCCGGTGCGTCATCCCGACGCACCCCTGGACTGGCTGCGAATCAACCTGTCCGACAACCGTGCTCAACTGCGCTGGTTGCGCGACCCCGCCCTCGCGGCGTGGCTCGAGTCGGCACGCCTGAACATCGTGCGCGGTCTGTTCGCCCAAATCCCCGAAAAGCCGCGGGTGCGGGAGCGGATGCTGGGCATGCTGGCCACGGCGCTCGAGCAGACGAACAGCCGGCTTGCGGAGTTGATGACGCTCGCCTCGCCTGACGAAATCAGATCCGCGTCAGGTTGAGCGCGCTTGCGTGGCGCCGGCGGCCTGTCGCCAGGACGCTAGATCGCCCCACTCATCGGGTTCATCAATCGGGTGCCGGTCATAGCCGGTGTAGCTCGCGTTGACCTCGGCCGCCCGGTGGCGAGCTACTTTTCCGCGCGCAGCCGTCCTACCGCCCGCAGTCACCGCACACACCGAAGATCTCGATGGTGTGACTGACGTCGGAGAACCCGTGCTCGGTGGCGACTCGTGCCGCCCAGGCCTCGACCTCGCGGTCACCCACCTCGACGGTGGCACCGCAATCGCGGCACACCAGATGGTGATGGTGGTGCTCCGAGCAGCGCCGGTAGACCGATTCGCCGGTGTCGGCACGCAGCGTGTCGACCTGTCCCGCCGATGCCATCGCCTGCAGGGTGCGGTAGACGGTGGTCAGGCCGATATTCTCGCCGCGGTCACGCAGTTCGTCGTGCAGTTCCTGGGCCGAGCGGAAGTCGTCGAGCGTCTCCAGTAGCGCCGAGATCGCGGTCCGCTGCCGGGTGGAGCGCGCCCCGGGGCTGCTCACGGCCGGTCCTCGCCGGCGTGTGCCACCGCGTCGACGACGATGTGCGCCAGGTGATGGTCGGCCAGCCGGTAGAGCACCTCCCGGCCGCAACGTTCCCCGGCGACCACTCCGGCCGCCTTGAGGATCTTCAGATGCTGGCTGACCAGCGGCTGTGGCACGCCCAGTGCATCGACGAGTTCGTGGACGCAGCGCTGGGATTCCTGCAGCTGTAAGACGATCGCGATGCGCACCGGTGCGGCCAGTGCCCGTAGCAGTTCGCCGGCGGCGTCGAGGATCTCCCGCGGCGGCAGCGCGGGGAAGTCGGTACCGGTGTGCTGGTGGTCGTCGGCAACCAGACCGGATGGTGCGGGCGACATGGCACCACCTTCGGGTTGTTGGAAATGATTTTCAGCTGACGTCCACTGTTTCATGCATGATCACGCATGTCAAAGATCTGGGGGGCGGCCGATACGATGACTGGTGCCCTGCGTGTCGGCATCCCCGATGCGGCCCTACCAGATCAGGAGTGCATCCTCCCGTGGCGTCCGTCATCGACACCGTCGTCAACCTGGCCAAGCGCCGCGGCCTGGTCTACCAGTCCGGCGAGATCTACGGCGGCACCAAATCCGCGTGGGACTACGGCCCACTGGGGGTGGAGTTCAAGGAGAACATCAAGCGGCAGTGGTGGAAATCGATGGTCACCGGCCGCGACGACATCGTCGGCCTGGACTCCTCGATCATCCTGCCGCGTGAGGTCTGGGTGGCCTCCGGGCACGTCGAGGTGTTCAGCGACCCACTGGTCGAGTCACTGATCACCCACAAGCGCTACCGGGCCGACCACCTGATCGAGGCCTACGAGGCCAAGCACGGCCACCCGCCGGCGAACGGGATGGCCGACATCCGCGACCCGGAGACCGGTGATCCCGGCCAGTGGACCGAACCGCGCGAGTTCAACATGATGCTCAAGACCCACCTCGGGCCGATCGAAACCGAGGAGGGGCTGCACTATCTGCGGCCGGAGACCGCCCAGGGCATCTTCGTCAACTTCGCCAACGTGGTCACCACCTCCCGCAAGAAGCCGCCGTTCGGCATCGCCCAGACCGGCAAGAGCTTCCGCAACGAGATCACCCCGGGCAACTTCATCTTCCGCACCCGCGAGTTCGAGCAGATGGAGATGGAGTTCTTCGTCGAGCCGTCCACCGCGCGCGACTGGCACCAGTACTGGATCGACACCCGGCTGGCCTGGTACGTCGAGTTGGGTATCGACGCCGACAACCTGCGGCTCTATGAGCACGCCAAGGAGAAGCTGTCGCACTACAGCGACCGCACCGTCGACATCGAGTACCGCTTCGGCTTCCAGAACAACCCGTGGGGCGAGCTGGAAGGGGTGGCCAACCGCACCGACTTCGACCTGTCCACCCACTCCAAGTGCTCGGGTACCGATCTGTCGTTCTACGATCAGGCCTCCGATACCCGCTACACCCCGTACGTGATCGAGCCGGCGGCCGGGTTGACGCGCTCCTTCATGGCGTTTCTGGTCGACGCCTACCACGAGGACGAGGCGCCCAACGCCAAGGGCGGGGTGGACAAGCGCACTGTGCTGCGGCTGGACCCGCGGCTGGCTCCGGTCAAGGCGGCGGTACTGCCACTGAGCCGTAACGCCGATCTTTCGCCGAAGGCGCGTGATCTGGCTGCCGAGCTGCGCAAGAGCTGGAACGTCGACTTCGACGACGCCGGGGCGGTGGGCCGGCGCTACCGCCGTCAGGACGAGATTGGTACCCCGTTCTGCGTGACGGTTGACTTCGACACCCTTGAGGACCAGGCCGTCACTGTCCGCGAGCGCGACACCATGGCCCAGGAGCGGGTGGCTCTTGACGCCGTGGCCGATTATCTGGAGGTGCGGCTCAAGGGCTGCTGAGGGCCGCTTCGGGACGCCGTTAGCGGTTCGAAGTTACGGTAATTAAGTCGGTTTATCCGGATACCATTCCGAAAACATTGACCTGACACGGTACGAAGACCGGCAGATCACTGCAGGGAACCACCGGTCGGTAGTCCTGCCGGACCGCCGGGACCGCTGCGTGCAGGTTGGCAGCGCGTTGATGTTGATCACCCGACTTCGACCGGGAGGCCGGCTGCGGTACCTACCGCGTGATCTACCCGCCGGTGATCTTGCCGCGGCGGGACCAATACGCCCGGAACTGCGGGCACCCCCGGCGTTAGCCACCCCTGATCGCGGCCACCCGCAAGCAGGTGGGAATGCCCCGCACGTCACAAGGCGGTTTCTAGGGGTCGTCGCAACACTGCCTGGTTTTAGGTAGTCAGTAGTAGATCACGCAGGCGCTCGGCTGGGGTATCCCAGCCGAGCGTTTTGCGTGGGCGACCGTTGAGTTCCTGCGCGACGTGTTCGAGATCCTCTGGGCCGAACACGTTGAGGTCGGTGCCCTTGGGCAAGTACTGGCGCAGTAGGCCGTGTGTGTTCTCGTTCGTTCCGCGCTGCCACGGACTGGCCGGGTCGCAGAAGTACACGGCTATGTCAGTGGCGAGACTGAACTGCTTGTGGCGGGCCATCTCGGCGTCCTGGTCCCAGTTCAACGACCCACGTAGGTACGTCAGTTCCTTAACTATTTGTCGAGTAATTTACCGGAACGTCATCTGGTTATTCGACCACGGAGGGCAATAAAAACAAAGTTAATGTCATTTATTATAAGTAGTCAGTCTCATTTTTTATAGATTGTCAGGCTATTGAATCGTGGTTGCCGCGCAGCCGCAGCACAGCTGGAGCCCACTGCGCTCGATCGCCACGGTTTCCACCCGTCCTAGCGCCATTCGGAAGATTATTTGGGACGGGTTTTTCGTTGCTCGGCGCGACGTCGTGGGGCCCTATCCGGCTCATCATCGCTGGTGGACGCTCTATTTCGGCGGGGTGTGGGGTTGTCGTTCCCGGGCCTGGGGCGCCGTGGCGTAGTGGGGGATGTGCGTCACATCGGATCGCTGATGGCCGTGGCTTCGACGCGTGCAGACACGTCGACGTCAGCGGCCATACCAGCGAAGTTAATGAGTTCGGCATTAGGCCTTGACTGTCGTGTGCACAAGGGTTAACTTAATGCGGACTGAGAGCTGTGACACACTTGTTATAGCCCCAACCGCAGGACCTGAGGACTTTAGGAGCGTGATCCAGATGGCTCGTACACATCGCACCGGACAGCACGACTCGCACACCGCTAAGACGGTCCGCCGTCGGGCGTTGGGTGCGGGTTCGGCGGTTGGGGCTTTCCTGGCGTTTGGGATGGCTCCGCTGGCCACTGCGCCGTCCGCGCAGGCTGATGACTTCGGTCTCTTGGACTTCATGGACCCGTCGGCTATGGCGACGTCGTTTGATGGCATTGACTGGGGTTCCTTCGTGGACCCGGCCGCGTGGTCGACTCTCTTTGACACCTCTAGCTGGGATCACGCGCTGGGTAGCCTGGACCTGGGTGCTGTCGGGTCTGCTGCCGGGGTTGCTGCCGGGTCTGCTGCTGAGGTGCCTGGTGCCGCCGCGGCGACGTTCAACTTTGCTGACATCAACTGGTTGATGCCGTTCGGTAACGGTGCCGCCGGCACGGATTTGCACCCGGACGGCGGTGTCGGCGGGTGGATCGTCGGTAACGGTGGTGCGGGCTTTGACGCCAATGGCACGGGGATCTCTCCCGACATTGGTGGCAATGGTGGTCAGGCCGGCTTGTTCGGTGGCGATGGCGGTGCCGGTGGTAACGGCTTCGAGGGCGGTAACGGTGGTGAGGGTGGTGCTGCCGGCCTGTACGGCTGGTTCAGTCATGGTGGTGCTGGTGGTGACGGTGGTGCTGGCGTCAATGGTGGTGCCGGCGGTATCGGTGGTCTTGGTGGTAACGCGGCGACGTACGGGTTGTTTAGCACTGCCGGTGCTGGTGGTGTCGGTGGTGCCGGTGCTGTCGGTACTGCGGGCTTGGCGGGCACTTTCGCTAACGGTGGTACCGGCAACGGTGGCACCGGCAATAGCGGTGGTGCCGGTGGTAAGGGTGGCGCCGGTGGTACGGGCGGCCTCTTCGGCACCGGTGGTCTTGGCGGTAACGGTGGCGCCTCGGGTGCCGGTGGTGACGGTGGTAACGGCGCTGCCGGCACCACCGGACACCTCGACGGTGGTAAC
>JBDTKT010000281.1:0-21323 GCA_039935195.1 Mycobacterium sp. | reverse complement strand
ATCCAGTGGCAGGTGCGGCCGGTGCGGTCCGCGCGGCGCATCGGCTGATCCGAGCCCGGCGCGATGTAGGACGCGACGCCGTCGCCGGCGATCTTCTTGTGCGGAAACTCCCCCACCAGATGTCCGGCGATCGGCGCGCCGAACTCGAATCCCTCCGCGGCAGCCAGTGCCGCAACGTGGTCGAACAACTGCGCGCCGGTGACGTCCGGACGGTCGTCGAAGAACGCCTGCCCGGCCCGCCACACCCGAGGCAGCGCGTCGCGGATCGCCAACTTGTCCGGGTCGTCGCCCAGCACGAACGTGCGGCCGAAGTCGGCCTCCCACTCCTCGAAGATCGGGCCGAGATCGCAGTAAGCGATGTCGTCGGCGGAGATCACGCGGTCCGGCGGGTTGGCATGGAACGGCTGCAGGGTGTTCGCACCGGCCCGCACGATCCGCCGGTGCCAGTGCCGAGTCACCCCGAACATGTCCGCGGCCAGGTCGCGGATCTCATCGGACAGCTCCCGCTCGCCAACCCCGGCCCGCACCATGCCGCGGTCGGCGATCTCGCCGAACAGTTGCACTGCTTTGACCTGGGCTTCGAGGAGCCGCTGCGCACGAGACTGCTCGTCGGCGACCGCACTGCTCACCGCAGCCATGCTACGACCCGACGGGGGCCCGACGGGGGCCCGGCGCAGCGCGCCGAACCGGGTGCGCCGTGTCTCGGTGGAAATACGGATTCGGATGTCCTTGGCCTAGACTGCATCTCGATCAGATAGGAGACCTCGGGTGCGGGCTGACGCAGCGCCCAGCACCCGGGCACTGCGGGGCTGGCAACGCCGGGCCCTGGTGCGCTATCTGAGCGCCAAGCCGCGCGACTTCCTCATGGTGGCCACCCCCGGCGCGGGTAAGACGGCGTTCGCGCTGCGCATCATCGCCGAGTTGCTCGCCGACAAAACCGTCGACCGCGTCACGGTGGTGGTGCCGACCGAGCACCTCAAGATCCAGTGGGCGGTGGCCGCGGCGGGGGCCGGGATCGCACTCGACCCGAAGTTCAGCAACACGACCGGCCAGACGAGTGCCGAATACCACGGCGTCGTCATCACCTACGCGCAGGTGGCCAGCCACCCGGCCCGGCACCGGGTGCGCACCGAGGATCGGCGAACGCTGGTGATCTTCGACGAGATCCACCACGGTGGAGACGCCAAGACCTGGGGCGAGGCGATCCGCGAGGCGTTTTCCGACGCGACCCGTCGGCTGGCGCTGACCGGGACGCCGTTCCGCAGCGACGACAGTCCGATCCCGTTCATCAACTACGAGCCCGACGGCAGCGGTGCGCTGCGGTCGACGCCCGATGAGAGCTACGGCTATACCGAGGCGCTGGCCGACGGGGTGGTCCGGCCGGTGGTGTTCCTGGCCTATTCCGGGGAGGCCCGCTGGCGGGACAGCGCCGGCGAGGAATACGCCGCGCGGTTGGGCGAACCGCTGACCCTCGAGCACACCGCCCGGGCCTGGCGCACCGCGCTGGACCCGTCCGGGGAGTGGATGCCGGCGGTGATATCGGCCGCCGACACCCGGCTGCGGCAGCTGCGCGCCGGCGGTATGGCGGACGCCGGTGGCATGGTGATCGCATCGGATCAGACAGCGGCGCGCGCCTACGCCGGATTGTTGACGACGATCACCGGCGAGCGGCCGACCCTCGTGCTCTCCGACGACCCGGGCTCGTCGGACCGCATCACCGAGTTCGCTCGCGATACCAACCGCTGGCTGGTTGCGGTCCGGATGGTCTCCGAGGGGGTGGACGTGCCGCGACTGGCGGTCGGCGTCTACGCCACCAGCGCGTCGACGCCGCTGTTTTTCGCCCAGGCCATCGGGCGCTTCGTGCGAACCCGGCGCCCCGGCGAGACGGCCAGCATCTTTCTGCCCTCGGTGCCGTCGCTGCTGCAGCTGGCCAGTGAACTGGAGGCGCAGCGCAACCACGTGCTGGGCCAGCCGCACCGCGAATCGCCGGATGGCTTCGACGAGCTCGCCGAGCGACGGCGCAGCGAACCGTCCGAGCTGGAGAACGGGTTCACCTCACTGGGCTCCGACGCCGAACTGGATCAGGTGATCTTCGACGGCCAGTCCTATGGCACCGCTGTAACTTCAGACCCGGCCGGCAGCGACGAGGAGGCCGACTACCTGGGCATCCCCGGATTGCTGGACTCCGACCAGATGCGCGATCTGCTGCGCCACCGACAAGAACAGCAGCTCAACCGCCGCAGCAAGGCGGTCGGGGAGGCTGCCGCACAGCCGGTGACCAGGCACGGGGAGCTGCGCGAGCTGCGTTCTGAGCTCAACGCGCTGGTGTCGGCGACCCACCACCGCCTGGGCAAGCCGCACGGCTGGATCCACAACGAGCTGCGCCGGATCTGCGGCGGTCCACCGATAGCCGCCGCCACCAGCGACCAGTTGCGGGAGCGGATCAGCGCCGTCCGACGCCTGTAGGCGGTCCGGCCGCGGCTGGGAGATCGGTGACAACCTGCTGCAAGACACCTTTGACAAGCCTTTTTAAGCAAAGTCGCCCGTTAAAGTCGCTCCACGACGCGACTACCACGACCAGCCGGAGACCGGCCGGACGACCGGACGGACGGCGACCGCAATGGTTCTCCGCTACCAGGTACTGCGCGTCGCACCCGCCCTGCACCCCTGAGAGGTCCCTGCCATGCCCACCTCCACGAACTTGGCCACACCGCACCCCGTGTCGATGCTCACCCCGCCGCAGATGGCCCAGGCGGCCGAGGACGCCCTGTTCGCCAAAGCGACCTATCCACCGCACAAGTCGTTCCTGCTCGGACTCACCGCCGGCGCCTACATCGCGGTGGGTTTCATCTTCTACATCACCAGCCAGGTCGGCGCCGAGGCGCTGCCCTGGGGGGTGGCCAAGGTACTGGGCGGCTTCGTTTTCGCGACCGGCCTGGCGCTGGTGGTGCTCACCGGTGCCGATCTGTTCACGTCGTCGACGATGACGCTGACGGCCCGGGCCAGCGGCCGGATCACGACGTCGCAGCTGATGACCAACTGGGTGGTCGTCTACATCTCCAATTTCCTCGGCGCGCTGACGATGGTGGCGCTGGTCTATCTCGGCGGCACCTGGCACAACGCCAAGGGCGGCTGGGGCGCGGTCGTGCTCAACACCTCGGTCATCAAGCTGCACCACACCTGGCTTGAAGCGTTCTGCCTCGGCATCATGTGCAACCTGATGGTGTGCCTGGCGATCTGGGCGGCCTACGGGGGCCGGACCACCACCGACAAGGTCATTGCGGTGACGATGCCGATCGCCCTGTTCGTCGCGACCGGGTTCGAGCACTGCGTCGCCAACATGTTCATGGTTCCACTGGGCATCGCCATCCGGGAGGGCGCCGGATCCGACTTCTGGGCCTCGACCGGGCTCGAGCCGGCGAAGTTCGCCAGCTTGACCTGGTCGAACTTCTTCGAACACAACCTCATCCCGGTGACACTCGGCAACATCGTCGGCGGCGGGGTGATGATCGGCATCCTGTACTGGACCATCTTCCAGTTCCCCGGGCGCCGGGACAACGCCGCCGGCTGAGTGCGCTACCGGCGCGCCCAGCGGCTTTCGGCCACCCACGGGGAGGCCTCCGCGGCCACTGACCACGCCCACTCGGCCGGCACGTCGAGCACCCGGTAGGCCTTGACCCCGGCAGCGGTGGCCGCCACCAGCGTGGCCACCCCGGCGCGGCGCTGAAACCAGCTCTGCCGAACCGTCCAACCGATGATGCCGGCAGTGGCGATGCAGTAGCGACGCTGTTCCCAACTGCCGGTGCGGGCCACCAGCCAGTGCGCATCGACGCGGTGGCCGAGCACTCGTACCCGGTCGGCGGCCAGCAGCGCAGCCCCCACCGTCAGCACCGCCCACCCGACCCACAACCACACCGGTACCCCGGCCGCCCCCGCGGCCGTCACCGCGGCCGTCCCCGCCGCTGTCCACGCCAAGAAGGCCAGTCCGGCCCCGACGACCATCGGCAGCATCATCGCCCGGGTCCAGCGCCGGCGGGCCGCCGCCGGGCCGTGGCCGCACAACCCCCCGCTGACCGCCGCGGGGTCGCCGACCAGACCGGTCAACACCGCCTCGGCAGTCGCGGCCGGGCAGGGTGGCAGCAGCACCGAAGACTCGCCGGCTCCGGTGACCCCGGTCATCGCCCCGTCCAGCCGAGCCCCGCCCAGCAGTCGCACCAGCAGCGGCCGTCGCAGCGTCCCGCCCCGCAATCGGCGCATGTCGTAGCTGTGTTCGCGGACGCGCAGTAGCCCGTAACTCAGCCCCAGCACGTCTCCGGCCGCGCCGGACCTTCTCGACAGCACCAGGTTTCCGTAGGTGAGCAGCGAACGCAGCACCGCCAACAGCACCGCCACCACCACCAGCACCGCGACCACGACCGCGGTCTCCCGCCCGTGGAACCGCTCGGCGGTGTCCAGCCAGGACCTGCCCACCTGGGAATCCTGCAGCACCGCAAAGACTCCGCTCTGGTAACCGGCGCCCACCGCCGCGCCGATCATCACCAGCCCGGACATGCTCAGCGGGCTGTAGCGCAACCAGGACGGCTGCCAACGGGCCAGCACCACCGCTCGAGCCGCCCCGTCCGGAGTCTCTCCCGCGGCCCGGCGTGCGGTCTGCATCAGCAGGATCTCCCGTAGCCGCCCCACCTGGGAACGCTCGACGGCGTTCAGTTCGAATACGGTGTCGCCCGCGGCCAACTGGCCGGTGCTCACCCGCAGCACTGTCAAACCCAGCATCCGGTGCAGCAGTCGGGCGTCGGTCTCCACCGAGCGGATCCTGTTGCGCGGCAACGACAAAACCGTGCGTCGCAGCAGGCCGGACCGCAGCTGCACCTGGCCGCCGTCGGGATCGGATTCGATCCGGTAGGTGGTGGTGAACCAGCGGGTCACACCCACCGCGGCGATCATCACCAGCACCGCGACCACCCACAGCGCACTGTCGTTCGAGATCCCGAACACCACCACGACGATCAGCAGCGGCAGCTCGCGCAGCGCCTCGTACAGCGGATGCACCAGCAGCATCCGCGGGCTCAGCCGCTGCCAGGCGGGCGCGCGACGCGCACCGGGCGGGCCACCGCTCGGAGCCGTCATGTGGCGTCCCCGGCCTCGAGCGAGGCGATGTTCGTCAACTGCGCGACGATGCGGTCGGCGACCGGGGCATCCAGCGCGACGATGTGCACCGCGCCCGCCGACGAGGCGGTGGTGACCCTGACGTTGGACAGCCCGAGGATCCGGTCCAGCGGGCCACGGTAGGTGTCGACGGTCTGCACCCGGGAGATCGGCGCGATCCGCCGCTCCTGAACCAGCCAGCCGGTGCGGGTGTACACCGCCTGCGGGCTGATGTCCCACCGGTGCACCCGGTACCGCCACAGTGGAGCCACCACGACCGAAACCAACAGGCCCAGCACGGTGGCCGCCAGGGCCGCGGCGTGCAGTTCGGGCGCGCGCTGGTCGACGACCGCCCACACCAGCTGTCCCGCCGCCAGGAACAGCCAGGGCACCGCACCGACCAGCGCCCACACCAGCGGCGCCCGGGCGCTCGGCGGATTAGCGGGGTCAACCATCGTGATCGCCCTGCCACGATCTGCGTTCTCGGTCATGCAAGAGAGGATGACGCAGCGGGCTCCGGCTGTCATCACGCCGCGCAGGCCCCGTCACGTGAGTATCGTTTGCCACATGAGTCCCGGAAGTAAATGGGCTGCAAGCGACGTACCGGATCAGACCGGGCGCGTGGCTGTCATCACCGGCTCCAACACGGGGATCGGTTACCACACCGCCGCGGTGCTCGCCCAGCACGGCGCCCACGTCGTGCTGGCGGTGCGCGACCCCGGCAAGGGCGATGCCGCCGCCGCGCGAATCAGAACCAACAGCCCCGGCGCCGACGTCACCGTGCAGGAGCTCGACCTGAGCTCACTGGCGTCGGTTCGTGTCGCCGCCGAGGCGCTGCGGGCGGCCTACCCACGCATCCACCTGCTGATCAACAACGCCGGTGTCATGTACACCCCCAAAGAGACCACGGTCGACGGTTTCGAATTGCAGTTCGGCACCAACCATCTCGGCCACTTCGCGCTGACCGGCCTGCTGCTTCCCCGGATGATGCGGGTGAAGGGCTCCCGCGTGGTGACGGTCAGCAGCATGGCGCACCGGATCATGGCGGCCATCCACTTCGACGATCTGCAGTGGGAGAACGGCTACAACCGGATCGCCGCCTACGGGCAGGCCAAGCTGGCCAACCTAATGTTCACCTACGAACTGCAGCGCCGGCTGGCGGCCAAGCACCGCTCGACTATCGCGGTCGCCGCGCATCCCGGCACCGCCAACACCGAGCTGACCCGCTACCTGCCGCCGTTCCTGCGCCCGGCCGACCGGCTGCTGACGCCGCTGGTGGTCCAGAGTGCCGCGATGGGCGCGTTGCCGACGCTGCGCGCGGCCACCGATCGGGATGTGCGCGGCGGGCAGTACTACGGCCCGGACGGGCTCGGCGAGCAACGCGGCCACCCGAAGCTGGTCGACTCCAGCAAGCAGTCGCACAGCGAGGAACTCCAGCAGCGGCTGTGGCAGGTCTCCGAGGAACTGACCGGCGTCAAGTTCAGCGGGTAAGCTGATCTTCGGCTGCCTTCGCGCCGCGCAGACCCCGCGCACATGAGTATCGTTTGCTCCTATGAGTTCCCACGATAAATGGACCGCCTCCGACGTGCCAGACCAGGCCGGCCGCGTCGCCGTCGTCACCGGATCCAACACCGGGATCGGGTATGCGACGGCCGCGGTACTCGCCGACCGCGGCGCGCGTGTGGTGCTGGCGGTGCGAAACCTCGACAAGGGCAATGCCGCCGCCGCGCGAATCAGAGCCGCGAGCCCGCACGCCGACGTCACCCTGGCGCAACTCGACCTCAGCTCGCTGGACTCGGTGCGCACCGCCGCGGACGCGTTGCGTTCCGCTTACCCGCGCATCGATCTGCTGATCAACAACGCCGGCGTGATGTGGACACCCAAGCAGGTCACCGACGACGGCTTCGAGCTGCAGTTCGGCACCAACCATCTCGGTCACTTCGCGCTGACCGGGCTGTTGCTCGACCACCTGCTGGCGGTCCAGGGTTCCCGGGTGGTGACCGTCAGCAGCCTCGGTCACCGGATGCGCGCCGCGATCCACTTCGACGACCTGCAGTGGGAGAGCAGCTACAGCCGGATCGCGGCCTACGGGCAGTCCAAGCTGGCCAACCTGCTGTTCACCTACGAGTTGCAGCGCCGACTGGCGGCCAACGGCACGACCATCGCCGTTGCCGCGCACCCCGGCGGTTCCAACACCGAACTGGCCCGCAACGTCCCGGCGATCCTGCGGCCCGCCGAAAAGCTGCTCGGGCCGCTGCTGTTCCAGAGCCCGGCGATGGGGGCGCTGCCGACGCTGCGCGCGGCCACCGACCCGAACGTGCAAGGCGGCCAGTACTACGGCCCGGACGGGTTCGGCGAGCAGCGCGGCCACCCGAAGCTGGTCGGCTCGAGCAGGCAGTCGCACAGCCGGGAACTGCAGCAGCGGCTGTGGCAGGTCTCCGAGGAGCTGACCGGAGTCGACTTCGGCGTGTAAGCCGATAATGTCTGCATGCGTTCAGTTGAAGAGCACCAGCGTGCCGTCGCCGACCTGATCCGCCCCCGCCCCGCTGAAGCGCTTCCGCTGGTCGACGCGGAAGGTCTGGTGCTGGCCGACGACGTCACCGCACCGATATCGCTGCCGGTCTTCGACAACTCCGGGATGGACGGCTACGCGGTGCATGCCGAGGACGTCGCGGGCGCCACGCCGGCGACCCCGGTGAAACTGCCGGTGACCGAGGACATTCCGGCCGGCCGCGCTGACGTCCTGACACTGGCGCCGGGCACCGCCCACCGGATCATGACCGGCGCGCCGATGCCGGACGGCGCCACCGGGGTGGTGCCGGTCGAGGCCACCGACGGCGGCGTCGACACCGTGACGATCCGCGCGGCCACCGCCGCCGGCCGGCACATCCGCCGGGCCGGCGGCGACGTCGCCGAGGGTGCCACCGTGCTGTGGTCCGGACAGGTCGCCGGACCGGCGGTGGTCGGCCTGGCGGCGGCGCTGGGCCTGACCCGGTTGACGGTGCGTCCCCGACCTCGGGTGCTGGTGATCTCCACCGGGTCAGAACTGGTGACGCCCGGCACCCCGCTGGCGCCGGGGCAGATCTACGAGTCCAACGGGGTGATGCTCGCCGCGGCGGTGCGCGACGCGGGCGCCGACGTGGTGGCATCGACCACCGTGGAAGACGACACCGCCCAGTTCAACGCGGTACTGGACCGCTACGGCGCCCGAGACGGGGCGGTCGACCTGATCCTCACCAGCGGCGGGGTCAGCGCCGGCTCCTACGAAGTGGTCAAGGACGTCTTCGGCCGCTCGGGCGACCAGGGCGTCGACTTCGTCAAGGTAGCCATGCAGCCCGGGATGCCGCAGGGCATTGGGAGAATCGGCGAGTCCGGGTCCGAATGCGCGATCATCACACTGCCGGGTAACCCGGTCAGCGCCCTGGTCTCCTTCGAGGTGTTCCTGCGCCCCGTGCTGCGCCGCGCCATGAACCTGCCGGCTCCGGACCGGCCGCGCCGCCCCGCGGTGCTGAGCGAGAAGCTGACCTCGCCGGCCGGCAAGCGCCAGTTTCGGCGTGGCCTGCTGGACCCCGCCACCGGCACCGTCACCGGCTACGGACCGCCGGCCTCCCATCACCTGCGCTACCTGGCGTCGGCGAACTGCCTGTTGGACATCGCCGCGGAAGTGACCGAGTTGCCGCTCGGCACCGAGGTGCAAATCTGGGACCTCTCCGGCTGAGTCGGTCGGCTCCGTAAGATAGCCGGGTGGCCAGACGACCCCGTCCGACAGACGACCCCGATGGGGGTCTATCGCACCTGCTGAGTTTGGTGAAATCGACGGTGCCGCCGATGCACCCCGCGGGGCTGCCGTTCGTCTCCAGCGCGCTGACGCTGGCGCTGGCAGGCCGCAACCGGCCCTGGCTGCGCCGAGCGGGGTTGCTGGCCGCGACGGCCAGCGCCGGATTCTTCCGCCATCCGCATCGGGTGCCGCCGACCCGACCGGGTGCCGTGGTTGCCCCCGCTGACGGGATGGTCTGCCTGGTCGACACCGTGGCGCCGCCCCCCGAACTGGACCTGCCCGACACTCCGCTGCCACGGGTCAGCATCTTCATGTCGGTGCTCGACGCACACGTTCAGCGCGCGCCGGTGGGCGGCGAGGTGCTGGCGGTGCAGCACCGCCCCGGGCAGTTCCGCTCCGCAGACCGGATCGAGGCCAGCTCCGACAACGAGCGCAACAGCGTACGAATCCGCACCGCCGACGGCGCCGAGGTGATCGCCGTGCAGATCGCCGGACTGCTGGCGCGGCGCATCGTCTGCGACGTCCACGTCGGCGACAAGCTGTCGATCGGCGACACCTACGGGCTGATCCGGTTCGGCTCCCGACTCGACACCTACCTGCCGTCGGGGACCCGTCCGCTGGTCAGCATCGGCCAGCGCATGGTCGCCGGCGAAACCGTGCTGGCTGAACTGCTATGACCACCCGCACCAGGCGCACCGTGGGTCTGCACATCCTGCCCAGTTCGATGACGGTGTTGGCTATCTGCGCCGGGCTGACCTCAATCAAGTACGCCCTTGACCACCGGCCGGACATCGCGATGACGCTGATCGCCGTCGCCGCCATCCTCGACGGGCTGGACGGCCGGGTGGCGCGGATGCTCGACGCCGAATCGCGGATGGGCGCGGAGATCGATTCGCTGGCCGACGCGGTGAACTTCGGCGTGGCGCCCGCGGTAGTGATCTATGTGTCGCTGCTGTCGACCGACTCGGCGGGCTGGATCGTGGTGCTGCTGTATGCGGTGTGCGTGGTGTTGCGGCTGGCCCGATTCAATGCGCTGCTCGACGACGCCACCCTGCCCACCTACACCCGCGAGTTCTTCGTCGGCATGCCCGCCCCGGCCGGTGCGATCATGCTGGTCGGCCTGCTGGCCGCGCAAATAGAGTTGGGCGACGGCTGGTGGACCTCGGAGTGGTTCGGCTGCACTTGGATAGTGGGCATATCGATGCTGCTGGTCAGCCGTATCCCGATGAAGAAGCTCCATGCGCTCTCGGTGCCGCCGAACCTGGCCGCGGTGCTGTTGGCGGTGCTGGCGCTGGTCGCGGCGGCGGCGTTCTTGTACCCCTACCGCCTGGTCATGGTGCTGATCGTGGCATACCTGTGCACCATCCCGTTCTCCATCCGCAGCCAGCGCTGGGTAGCCGCGCACCCGGAAGCGTGGGACGACGAACCCAAGCAGCGCCGCGCCACCCGCCGCGCGGTCCGTCGAGCCCAGCCGCACCGTCGCTCGGTAGCGCGGCTGGGGATTCGCAGACCGAGCGGCCGCTCGATGGCACGGCTCGGATTGCGTAAGCCGGGCCGCTGAAATGACCGCCCCCGGCCACGGTGCCGGTCGGCATCTCACGCTGATCGCGCGGCTCAACACCGCGGCGGTCGACGCGCGCCGGGGTGTCATCCGACTGCACCCCGAAGCGGTCACCGCCCTGGGTATTCGGGAATGGGATGCGGTGTCGCTGACCGGCGCGCGGACCACCGCGGCGGTGGCGGGCCTCGCCGGTTCGGACACCCCGGCCGGGGTGGTACTGCTCGACGACGTGACCCTGTCCAACGCCGGACTGCGGGACGGCACCGAGGTGCTGGTGGCCGCGGTCACCGTGTACGGCGGCCGGTCGGTAACGCTCAGCGGGTCATCGCTCGCCTCGGAATCCGTGCCGCCGGCCACCCTGCGCCAGGCGTTGCTGGGCAAGGTGATGACGGTCGGCGACGCGGTTTCGCTACTGCCCCGCGACCTGGGTCCCGGCACATCCGCATCCGCGGCTGCCGCCGCGCTGGCCTCCTCGGTCGGGATCAGCTGGACGTCCGAGCTGCTGACCGTCACCAGCGTGGACCCCGCCGGACCTGTCAGCGTGCAACCCAATTCGCTGGTGAGCTGGGGTACCGCCGCCACCCGACCGGAACCGTCGGCCGTGGTCTCCGCAGCCGCGGTCCGCTACGCCATCGACGACCTCAAGGGCTGCGGCGCACAAGCCGCCAAACTCACCGAGTGGCTGAAACTGGCCCTCGACGAACCCCACCTGCTCCAGACGCTGCACGCCGGAACGAACCTGGGTGTGCTGGTTTCGGGGCCGGCCGGCGGCGGCAAGACGACGCTGGTGCGGGCGGTGTGCGCGGTGCGGCGGCTGGTGGAGCTGGACGGCCCCGAGATCGGGGCGCTGGCCGCCGACGACCGGTTGGCCGCGGTGCGCTGCGCGGTGTCGCAGGCCTGCGACGGCGGCGGAGTGCTGTTGATCGCCGATGTCGACGCGCTGCTGCCCGATCCGCCCGAGCCGGTCGCCACCCTGATTTTGGCCGAACTTCGCGGCGCGGTGGCCACCGACGGGGTCGCGTTCATCGCGACGTCGGCGCTGCCCGACCGGGTCGATGCCCGGCTGCGGGCCCCGGAGCTATGCGACCGGGAGCTGCGGCTGAGCCTGCCCGACGGCGCCACTCGTGCCGCACTGCTGGCCGGGCTGCTCAAGTCGGTGCCCGGCGGCAATCTTGAATTGGGTGAGATCGCTGATCGCACGCCGGGTTTCGTAGCGGCTGACTTGGCGGCGCTGGTCCGGGAGGCGGCGCTGCGGGCGGCGTCGCGGGCCAGCGACAACAACGAGACGCCGGCGCTCACCCAGGACGACTTGACCGGCGCGCTGAGCGTGATCCGGCCGTTGTCCCGATCGGCCAGTGCGGAGGTGTCGGTCGGTTCGATCACCCTCGACGACGTCGGCGACATGGCAGCAACCAAACAGGCGCTGACCGAGGCGATCCTGTGGCCGCTGCAGCATCCGGACACCTTCAGCCGCCTCGGTGTCGACCCGCCGCACGGCGTGCTGCTCTACGGGCCGCCGGGGTGCGGAAAAACCTTCGTGATCCGCGCGCTGGCCGGCTCCGGACGGGTCAGCGTGCATGCGGTCAAAGGCGCCGAGCTGATGGACAAATGGGTCGGCAGCAGCGAGCGGGCGGTCCGGGACCTGTTCCAGCGGGCCCGCGACTCCGCGCCGTCGCTGGTGTTCCTCGACGAGATCGACGCACTCGCGCCGCGGCGCGGCCAGAGCTTCGACTCCGGGGTGACCGACCGGGTCGTGGCGGCTCTGCTGACCGAACTCGACGGTGTCAACCCACTGCGCGACGTGGTCGTGGTCGGGGCCACCAACCGCCCCGAACTGGTCGACCCGGCGCTGACCCGGCCGGGCCGGCTGGAGAAGCTGGTGTTCGTCGAACCGCCGGACGGCGCCGCGCGCCGGGAGATCCTGCGGGTGGCCGCCAAATCGGTGCCGCTGCACGGCGACGTCGACCTCGATGCGCTCGCCGCCGACCTGGACGGCTACAGCGCCGCCGACTGTGTGGCGCTGCTGCGCGAGGCCGCGCTGACCGCGATGCGGCGGTCCATCGACGCTACCGACGTCACCGTCGCCGACATCACCGCGGCCCGCGCCGCCGTGCGGCCCTCACTGGATCCCGTCCAGGTCGACACGCTCCGGGCGTTCGCCGCCGGCCGGTGATCAACCGTTTCACCGAGACTCGCATGAGCGTGGAACCTTCTCGGACTTTCTCGCGGTAATGATGTCAACGCTCCGCTGGCGGGTGCCATCGCATAAGAACCTGCGTGCCGCATCGGCCCCCATCTGCGGCTCACCCGCGCGACTGAAACTCCTCATGCGCCGCGTGGGCCCGGCGTAGTAAGTCCAGCAGCTGGCGTTCGTCACGGATGCGGGCGCGATACGTTTCCGGAAGCGCCTTGATCTGGTCTTCCTTTGCACATAGTTTCGCGAAGGTCTTCGCACGCTCGCTCGGATCGATCTCGTCGTCGAGGTCGAGATACTCGTTCGCGTGACGACGGGCGGTCGAGACGGCGTTTCGTGTCTTACCCTCAGTTGAGACCAGCGACGCCACCGTGGTGACGATCAGGACGACCATGATCACACCCAGCGACATCCCGGTCCTGATCTCGACAACGTCGACGGGCTCACCTTCGTTGATAAACGTCACGTTGTTTTCGTGTAAGGCGTGCAGGATTAGTTTGACGCCGATGAAGCCCAGAACGACCGCCAAACCAACCGAGAGGTAGACCAGCCGGTCCAGCAGCTCGTCGATCAGGAAGTACAACTGCCGCAGGCCCAACAGCGAGAACACGATCGCCGTGAAGACGATATAGACGTTGTCGGTCAGGCCGAAAATCGCCGGAATCGAGTCCAGCGCGAACATGATGTCGGTACTGCCGATGGCAACCATCACCAGCAGCATCGGTGTCAGCACCCACTTGCCGTTCTGCACGGTGAACAGCTTGTCGCCGTCGTAGGTGTCAGTGGCCGGCAGGAGACGTCTCGCCGTCCGGATCATGAGGTTGTCGGCAGTTCGGCTTTCCGAATCCGCGGGCTTAACCATGTGCCCGGCGGTCAGCAGGAGTATCAAGCCAAAGAGGTAGAACACCCACGCGAACGCGTTGATCAGAGCCGCGCCGATGAAGATCAGGCCGGCCCGGCCGAACATGGAAAAGACAATCCCGAACAGCAATGCTTTTTGCTGATCGGCGCGCGGAACGCCAAAGCTGCTGAATATCACCAGGAACACGAACAGGTTGTCGACCGAGAGCGCTTTCTCGGTCAGGTAGCCGGCGAAGTATTCGAGTCCCATCTCGGTGCCACCAAAGATCCACACGGTGACCCCGAACGCGACCGCGATTCCGACGTAGGCCGCCGACCACACCGCGGCTTCGCGCAGCGTAGGCAGGTGCGCTTTGCGGGCATGGAAAGCCAGGTCGAAGAGCACTAATCCGACGATCAGGGCAATCGTCAGTGCCCACACCGTTACCGGAATGTTCATCTCAAAACGCTAACCTAACAGCACGGTCGACAATGGGGATCGCTGGCTGCCAGGCTCTCCGGTCGCTGGTAATAGAGGTTGCGGCCCGGTTTACCTTCCCGCTGATCATGGAGAAGCTCCGCGGAGACAACGGAGACAACGGAGACAACGGAGACAACGGAGACGACGAAGATCACTGGGGCCACAGGTCATTAAGACCGTCGAAACTCCACCTGGGCCGCAACCCTCTCCACCCCCTCAGCACCGACCAGTTTCCGGCAGCAGAGCCGTGCGTCTCATGAACGCTTTCTCTACATGGCTAGCGGCGCCGAAGGCATCCCGGTTCGGAACGGGCGCTAGTACCGAGAAGTTGGCCGGGTGGCCGACCGGCGGTGAATAATCAACCAGATGGACGAAAACACCTTTCCCGACGTCCGGTGGGGCACAGACCCCGGGCCGCTGCTGCGCAGGGCGGTGGCCGCGTTTGCCGGCTCGCAGTTGGGTTCCTGGTCGATACGCAAACTCACCCCGGTGGACCACTGGCTGTTACGCCGAAGTAGCGGCCGGTTCACTATCTTCGGCCCGATCGCGGCGCCACTGCTACTACTGGCCACCACCGGCCGAAAGTCGGGACAGCGCCGCGAAACACCGCTGGCCTACATGCGTGAGGGTGAGCGGTTGTTTCTGGTGGCGAGTAACTTCGGGCAGGCCCAGCACCCGGCATGGGCACTGAACCTCGGCAGCGACCCCAACGCCTGGGTGACGATGGGCGGCACCGAGATACCGGTGCTCGCGACACCGGTGATCGGGGCCGAGCACGACCGCGTGTACCAAAAGTTCATCGACTACATCAGCAACTACGACACCTACCGGCACCGAACCGATCGCGACATCCGAGTGTTCGCCCTGACCCGGCGGTGACGAATCCGCTATCCGGAGAGGTCGAACTCCACCCCGGCCGCGACGGTCTCGATCGCCTCGCGCAGCGCCACCAGTCGGTCGGCGACCGAGGGTGCGGCCAGCACCGCGTAGCGGTCCGCCTCACCCATCGGGACGCGGCAGGCCAACGAGTAGAGCCGCTGCCCCGGTTCCAGTGAGCGCAGTCGCCTACCGCCCAGCAGCGTGTTGCGACCCGGCACAAACCACCGGCCACGGACCCTTGCCATCCGCTGGTGCAGCGCGACAATCCGGTCCTCGATCTGGCGGAACTCCTGCTCGTCCAACAGATTTCCGGGCTCGTCGGGCCACTCCTGCGCCATCGCCCGCGGATACGGGTCGTCGTCCAGCCACTCCGAGACCCGGATCCGCTCCCCCGTCAGGCAGCGCAGCGCATAGCGGCCCGCGCCCAGTTCGGTGCACCCGATGATGGTCGATATCGTGCCGACGTTGTTGCGCTGCTCCCCGCCACCGACCTCACGCCCCTTGGCGATCAGCACCACCCCGAAGCGCGGGTCGCCGCTGTGCATGAGGTCGGAAACCAGCACGGTATAACGCAGCTCGAAAACCCGCAGGCTCAACTCCTCGCCCGGCAGCAGGACCCACTCCAGGGGGAACATCGGCAGTTCCATCACGAGATGTCCAGTTCGGCCACCAAGGTATCGACGACCGCGCGCAGATCTCCGCCGTGTTGTGCGGCCACCCGCCGCTGCCGCTGATACGACGCACCCGACCGGTAGATCTCGGACACACCGGCCAGTTCCTTCGAGCAGTGCAACATCTTGGCGATCGGTTCCAGTCGGGTGAGCAGATCGTCGAGGTCCTCGGTGACCAGCCGTTCGTTGCTGTCGGCGTCAAGGATGATCTCCGCGTCCAGCCCGTAGCGGGCCGCCCGCCACTTGTTCTCCTGCACATGCCACGGCGGCATCGTGGGCAGGGTTTCGTCGGCGTCCAGCCTGCGGTCCAGGTCGACGATCAGGCAGTGCGTCAACGCCACCAGCGCACCTAGCTCCCGCAGGTTGGAAACGCCGTCGCAGATCCGCACCTCAATCGTGCCCAGGTGCGGCGACGGCCTGATGTCCCAGCGGATCTCGTTGATGCGGTCGATTATCCCGGTCTTCTTCTGGTCGTAGACGAAACCTTCGAACTCCGCCCAGGTCTGGAATTGAAAGGGTAGTCCCGCCGTAGGCAGCTGCTGAAACATCATCGCCCGGTTGCTGGCGTAGCCGGTATCTTCGCCGCCCCACCACGGGGACGACGCCGACAGCGCCAACAGGTGCGGGTAGTACAGCAGTAGCGACGAGATGATCGGCATCACCTTGTGCGCCGACGAGACGCCGACGTGCACGTGCACCCCCCAGATCAGCATCTGCCGGCCCCACCACTGGGTGCGTTTGATCAGCTCGGCATAGCGCGGTCCGGCAGTGAGTTTCTGCGCCGACCACTGGGCGAACGGATGGGTGCCGGCGCCGAACAGTTCCATCCCGCGCCCGTGCACGATCGGCCGGGTGGTGGCCAGGGTCTGCCGCAGATCCTCAATCGCCTGCCCGGTGGAGTCGCAGACACCACTGACCAGTTCGACGGTGTTGCGCAGCAATTCCTTGTGCACATGTGGGTTTTCGCCGAGCTCGGCGAAAACTGCGCCTGCTTCGTTGCTCAGGTCGCGAGTCTGCGCATCGACCAGTGCGAACTCCCACTCCACGCCGATCGTGGGTCGGGAGCACCGGGCGAACTTGATGCGGGCGTCTGCCCTGCCGTTCGGCGTACCGGCCGGAAACCTATCCGGGACCGATGACACCGCACGCGACCCGTTTACCGGCGTCGCCGGTGGTGAGCGTGGTCTGATCCGGGCCCGGCGTTCCGTTTACCTGGGTGTAGCGGTCCGCCGGGATGTTGGCGAAGTTGTCGCTGTCGGCGTGGATGACGATCGCGGTCTTCTCACCGGCGAGCAACTCCTCGCGGGTGAACGCTTCGGTGGTGGTCACCAGCAACGCACCACCGTCGTCGCGCACATGCAGGGAGGTCAGGTCGCCGCTCTGCGGGTGCTCACTGTGCCCGGGGACCTGATAGTGCCCGCCGGCGGACAGGAAGTTGCCCGGAGTTCCTCCGCCGGGGGCCACCGAGTCGGCCTCACACTTGCCCACGCCATGGATGTGCAGGCCGTGAAAGCCAGGAGTGAGCCCGCCACTCCCGGTGGTCTGCACGGTGACCGTCGCGTATGCCTTACCGGCGGCCTTGCTGAACTCGAACGTCGCGGTGGCGACCGGGGAACCATCGGGTGCCGTCAGGTGGGCGGTCAGGCTCTCGGCCGAACCCGATCCACTCTCCGCGCCGGCCGCGCCCGACGGCGCAGGCGACCCGGTCCACACCGACGGCGTGGTGCCCGGGGCACTCGACGGCGGCTGGTTGGGACTGCATGCGGCCAACAGCGCGACCGGGGTGGCGAAGAATACGGCGGTAAGTGCTCTGCGATGACCTGACGTGACCATGCCGAGGAGCTTAACCCGCGACCACCACGATGACCCCTGGCGGCTGCTCAGCCACGTCGGGGATGCGCGGCGCCACGGGGGCGTGCAACACCTCGCCCACAGCGTTGGCGGCGTCGTGCTCGCCGGCCGCCTCACCGAAGTAGACGGTGGTGACCGAGATGTCGGGCAGTTCAAGGTTGCCGATGTCGGTGACGTTCCAGCCGGCTTCCCGCAGTTGGTCGGCGGTGTGGCCGGCCAGGCCCTCCTGCTCGGAGATGTTGTAGACCCGCACATCGGACTTTGCTGCGGCCCGCTCAGGTTTCGCCGAGCTGGTCTTGCTGGTGGCGACCTTCGTCGTCGAAGTCATCGCCGCGACGTCGTCGTCACCGGACGAGCTCAGCGCCTGAAATCCGACCAGCAGGAAGATGACGCCCAGGAACAGCAGCACCATCACCATTGCCCGCAGCGGAAGTCCCGAGGAGTCAGGAACGTGGTCGTTCATTGCGCCCACTGTATCGAGGAGCGCGCAATAACCTGCAAACGCGCAGTAATCAAGGGATTTAGGTGATGTCGAAACCCAGCCGCCGCGCCGCGCGCGCCTTTTGCCGACTGGCCCGCAGCCGGCGCAGCCGCTTGACCAACATCGGATCGGCGACCAGCGCCTCCGAGCGGTCGACTAGCGCGTTGAGTACCTGGTAGTAGCGGGTCGCCGACATCGAAAACAGCTCTTTGATCGCCTCTTCCTTGGCGCCCGCGTACTTCCACCACTGCCGCTCGAAGGCCAGGATGTCGTGTTCACGACGGGTCAGGCCGTCGGTGGGCTCAGGATCGTCCCCTGATCGATTCGCCTGCGCCATGAGGCCGTCCATATCGTTTCCTGGACCCTTCCGGAAAGTTCTGTACGTGCAAGCGTTCATTGTCCAGCGGCGGCGTGTACTGCGGGAATATTGAATCACGCCCCGGACTGCCAGACGCGGACCCGGTCCCGCGAGTCGCCGGTGCCGCACGGCGTATCGCGCGCACCGTCGGCTCATTTAAGCTAGGCGATCGTGGCCGTCGTACCCATCCGCATCGTGGGCGATCCCGTCCTGCACGCTCCAACCACCCCGATATCCGTCGGCGAGGACGGTTCGCTGCCTGCCGATCTGCGCGACCTCGTTGCCACGCTGTACGAGACGATGGACGCCGCGAACGGTGTCGGGTTGGCCGCCAACCAGATCGGGGTGGGGTTGCGGGTCTTCGTCTATGACTGCGCCGACGGCCGGCGGCAGACGCCGCGGCGGCGCGGCGTGGTCATCAACCCGGTGCTGGAGACCTCGCCGATACCCGAGACCATGCCCGACCCGGACGACGATGACGAGGGCTGCCTGTCGGTGCCCGGCGAGTCGTTTCCGACCGGTCGGGCGGATTGGGCGCGGGTTACCGGCCTCGACGCGGACGGTAACCCGGTCACGTTGGAGGGCAAGGGTTTGTTCGCTCGGATGCTGCAGCACGAGACCGGGCATCTGGACGGGTTCCTGTACCTGGACCGCTTGGTGGGCCGGCACGCCCGCGCGGCGAAACGAGTGGTCCGCTCGCACGACTGGGGCGTGCCCGGCCTGTCCTGGCTGCCAGGCGACGCCCCCGACCCGTTCGGCCACCCGTGACCCAAGCCCCGGAGTTGCCGGCGGCCGGCGTGCGGGTGAGCCTGCGCTACCTCCGTGCGCCAGGCTCGGACCCGTCGATGGCCGACGTGGTGGGGCACCTGGTGGAGACCGGGCCGCGGGTGCAGATCCGGTCCGCCGACGGCACCATCCACGAATGCCGTCTCGCCGATGTGTTGTACGTACGTCGACTGACCGACCGACCGGTGAAGAATTCGGCTATCCGGGCGGTGGAGCACGCCGCCGCAATGGCCTGGCCCGGCAGCGAACACGAATGGCTGGACGGCTGGTGGCTGCGCGCCGGGCACGGTGCCACAATGACGGCGAATTCCGCAGTGCCCCTTGACATGTTCGCGCGGGAAAGTACGATTCCGGCGATCATCGACTGGTACGTCCAGCGGGGACTGCCGCCGTGGCTCGCGGTGCCGGAGCGGCTGCTGCGGGTGCCCGACAACGTCCCCACCGAACACGAGACCCGCACTCTGGTGCGGGATCTGGACTCTGACGGCACGGATTTCGGAGCTTCCGGTGTCGTGCTGTCGCCGGAGCCGGATGCCGGCTGGCGGGACTGCTACGGCCGAAATGTGCCGGTCCAGGTGCCGGTCGAGGTGCTGAGCGCGGTGGTGGCCGGGGAGGTGGCGTTCGCCTCGATCCCCGGGGTGGCTGTCGGGCGCGCCGCGGTGACCGAGTCCCCGGACGGGACCCGCTGGGTGGGGTTGTCGGCGCTGCGGGTGACCGGGAACCAGTCCGACCACGCCCGCGGTGTCGTGTGCGCGGCGCTGCAGTCCTGGGGTGGCGAGCGAGGCGCAACCCACGGCTACACGCACGTACCCGCGCACGACCACGCCGCGTTCGAATTCTTCGAGTCGATCGGGTTCACCGGCCAACACCGCACCCGCTATCTCGACGCCCGGATACTGCACCGCTAGCCACGCCGAGGAGGCACAGATGAGCGCGGACGTTCTGCGACTCGCCACCTGGAATGTGAATTCCATTCGCACCAGGGTGGGCCGGGTGACCGACTGGCTGGCCCGCGCCGAGGTCGATGTGCTGGCCATGCAGGAGACCAAGTGCACCAACGAGCAGTTCCCCACGGTGCCGTTCGCCGAGTTGGGGTACGAGGTCGCCCACATCGGGCTCAACCAGTGGAACGGGGTGGCGATCGCCTCCCGGGTCGGCCTGGCCGACGTCGAGATCGGCTTCGCCGGCCAACCGCCGTGGAGCGGCAAACCGGATACGGCCCCCGCCGTCGAAGCCCGCGCCCTGGCAGCCACCTGCGGCGGCGTGCGGGTGTGGAGCCTGTACGTCCCCAACGGTCGCGCCCTGGACAACCCCCACTACACCTACAAGCTGGATTGGCTTGCCGCGCTGCGTGACACCGCCGCGGGCTGGCTGCGCGACGACCCGTCGGCGCCGATCGCGCTGGTCGGCGACTGGAACGTCGCACCCACCGACGACGACGTGTGGAGCATGGAGTTCTTCGAGGGTGCCACGCACGTCTCCGAACCGGAGCGCAGCGCGTTCCAGGCATTCCTCGACACGCAGTTCACCGATGCGGTCCGGCCGTTCACCCCCGGCCCCGGCGTCTACACCTACTGGGATTACACCCAATTGCGCTTCCCGAAGCGCCAGGGCATGCGCATCGACTTCATCCTCACCTCGCCCGCGCTGGCGGCGCGGGTGGTCGACGCGTCGATCGTCCGCGACGAACGCAAGGGAAAATCCCCCAGCGACCATGCGCCGGTGCTGGTCGAGGTGCGGCGCTGATCCGATGCCCCGAACACCGGCGCCGGCCGTCGTCAGCACTAATTTCAGCGCCGCGGCGCGGTGAGCGCCTAAGATAGTTAAGTCATGGACTTTGTTCGTTTAAGTGTCGTTTGTCGACCGGTGAACAACCGGGTACGGACCGGGTCCGCGAACGGTCTAAGAAAGCGCGGGACGTGATGATGAGCTCCGTCGGCGGTCTGGCAGGAAAATTAGCCCGGGCGGTGGGCCGCGCCGCGACGATGACCACCGAAGCGGCGGGCGCGCTCGGGGGCGCGGCGGTCAACGGGGTTATCGGCGGGGTTACCGGCGTCGCCACCGGGGTGCAGCGTGGGCTGGGTCGCGGCAGCCAATCCACCCCGGCCGCCGCGCTGACGCTGGGTGCGCTCGGCGCCGCGGGGCTGGTCGAGTGGCCGCTGCTGCTTGTCGTCGGCGGCACCGCGCTGGTGCTGCGGCAGTTGAACCATGCGGCGCCGGCACCGGCACGGGTCCAGCCGCTGGCATCGGTGAAGTCGCCCAACTCGGCGGCGGCGGCGCCGCCGCCGCGCAGCCCGC
>JBDTKT010000280.1:0-5187 GCA_039935195.1 Mycobacterium sp. | reverse complement strand
CACGGTGGTCACCCGCAGGGCTGGCTCGTCGCTGCGCAGCGAGTCGGCAAAGGCCCGCAGCGCGAATTTACTCGCGGCGTACGATGCCATGCCCGACGAAACCCTTAGTCCCGCACCGGAGTTGATGAACACAACCTGCCCGCCAGCGGACCGCAGCGCCGGCAGCAGCGCCAGCGTGAGCGCCACAGCGCCGAACACGTTGACTTCGAAGGTAATCCGCCAGTCTTCGAGATAAGAGTCCGCGACGGGGCCGGGCAGCATCACCCCGGCGTTGTGCACCAGCACGTCGAGTTCGTCGACGATCTCGGTGGCGGCCGCGATCTCGTCGGGATCGGTGAGATCCAGCGGCCACGTGGTGGCACCCAACCGCTCGGCGACCGCGTCCAGGTGCGCCGACGGGCGGCCGGCCAGCAGCAGAGTGTGGGTGGGCGCGAGCGCGGCGGCGATCGCCGAGCCGATGCCGCCGCCGGCGCCGGTGATCAGTGCGGTCGGCATTGCCGACAATTCGACGGGCGCACCGCGCCGGTCAGCCCGGGCCGTCGGCGGGCGCGGCAGCCACCGGGTTCTCGGTCGCTTCGCAGGAGGCCAGCCGTTCCAACGGCGCCAGTGCCTCGGCCAGGGTGTTCAGGTCGTGGGCGGTGAGTCGGGTCAGCATCGCGGCCAGGGCGGCCCGCCGGTTGGCCAGCGACTCGCGGTGCACGGCCAGGCCTTGCGGAGTGATGTCGACCAGCACCGCCCGCAGGTCGGTCGGATCCTGGGAACGCTGGACCAGCCCGATCTTCTCCAAACGGCGGATCGCGACCGTGGTGGTGGGCGTGCGCACCCGCTCGTGCGCGGCGAGCTCAGTCATCCGGATCGGGCCGCGGTCCAGCAGCGTGATCAGAATCGACAACTGAGCCAGGGTCAGGTCACCGGCCGCGGCGGTGCCGCTCGGGTCGCCACGACGCAGAATGGTGAACAACTTGGAGAGCGTTCGCTGCAAGCTTTCAGCGATCACGGTCACCGCGGGTGTGTCGGCTTTGCTCTCCACCATAATTAGCCAGTTTAACCTGCATACCCGAGAGCGGGCGGCAGACTCGTGTCGATGGGTGTCACAACACCTGGGACAGGAATTTCTGCAGCCGCTCGGTCTCGGCATTTTCGAAGATCTGCTCGGGCGGCCCTGATTCCACGACTTTGCCGCGGTCCATGAACACGACGTTGTCCGATGCCGAGCGGGCGAAACCCATCTCATGGGTGACTACCACCATCGTCATGCCGTCGGAGCCCAGTTCGGTGATCAGTGCCAGGATGCCCTTCACCAGTTCGGGGTCCAGCGCTGAGGTCACCTCGTCGAAGAGCATCACCTGCGGCTCCATCGCCAGCGCCCGGGCGATCGCGACGCGTTGCTGCTGGCCGCCGGAGAGGGTGTGTGGCCGCACCTGGGCCTTGTGCTTCAGGCCGACCCGGTCGAGCTGGTTCAGTGCCAGTTCCCGGGCCGCGTCGGCGGGCAGTCGGCGTAGTTTGCGCGGTGCCAGCGCAACGTTGTCCAACACGCTGCGGTGCGGAAAGAGGTTGAAATGCTGGAACACCATGCCGATCCGCTGCCGAAGTTGGTCGGGATCGTCGCGCAGGACCGACCGCCCACCGAGCAGGACGTCGCCGCTGTCGGGTTCGTACAGCCGGTTCAGCGTCCGCAGCATTGTCGACTTGCCCGAGCCGGACGGCCCGATCACCGCCCCGGTACTGCCCGCCGGCACGTCGAGGTCGATGCCGCGCAGCACCGGGTTCTTGCCGAACGACAGGTGAATGTCCTTGGCGACCAACGACACCGGCTCATGTCCGCCGGACTCGGCTGTCACGTTATCTCCTGACTGGACACCGCAGGATTCACATCGATGGCGTCCTCCGGTTCGGCTTCCCGGCCGCGCCGCAGCCGGCTGTCGACGACGTTGACCAGGTGGGTCAGCGGAATCGTCAGGGCCAGATAGAGCAGGCCGGCCGCCACCAGCGGTGACAGGCTGCCGGTCTGGGCGTTGAAGTCACGGCCCACCTGGAACAGCTCGCGCTGGCCGGCGACCAGTCCCAGAAAATAGAGCAGCGCAGACGCCTTCAGCAGCGCAATGAACTGGTTGACCAGGGCGGGCAGCACGCGCCGGATACCTTGCGGCACCACCACCAGCCGCATCGAGGCTGGGTAGCCGAAGCCCAGCGCGCGGGAGGCCTCCAGCTGGCCGGCCTCGACGCTCTGGATGCCGGAGCGCAGAATCTCGCCGATGTAGGCCGCGGCGGTCAGGCCCAGTGCGGCGATGCCCAGCGGGTACGGGTTGTTGTTGGTCAGCCCGCCCACCAGGGGCCCGATGGCCACCCCGATCAGCAGGATGATCAGCACCTCCGGCAGCCCTCGGAAGATATCGGTGTACACCCGCGCCGGCCAGCGCAGCCACCGGGTGCGCGAGATCCCGGCGACTGCCAGCCCCAACCCGGCCACCAGGCCGATGGCGCCGCCGCTGACCGTCAGCAGCACCGTGTTGGGCAGGCCGGTCTTGATCAGCTCCGGCAGTGCCTCCCGGTAGAGCTGCCAGTCGAAGAACGAGTCGCGCAGTTGGGCGAGTGTCGACTTGCGCGCGTAGGGCTCGGGCCCGGGCTTGTGAAGGCGTGCGGCGATCGCGGAGAAGTCCGGCAGGTGCGGGGTCGCGGCGGCTTTCGAACCCGGTTGCCAGCCGGGCGGCAGCGGCCGCGGCACCCAGTCGGTGTAGAGCTGCGGCCAGGTACCGTCGGCGATCACCGCGTCCAGCCCCGCGTTCAGGGCTGCGATCAACGCCCGGTTCCTCTTGGCCACCGCGTATGCCTCGAAGCTGGCCGGGCTGAACGTGTATCCGCTGGTCTCGGCCGGGTCACCGGGGCGCACCAGATTCAGCGCCTGCAACGCCGGCGCCACCCATGCGTCGATCTGACGGCTCTTCAAACTGGCGTAGAGGGTGATGGAGTCGGGGAACCGGACCGGTTCCAGTTCCAGCGTGTCGACGACGTAGGCGTCCTCCACGGTGCCCTGAACAACGCCGATGCGCTGTCCGGCCCTCAGATCGTCGTATCCGCCGATCGCCGAGCCGGCCGGCACGACGAGCGTCAGGTAGCCGAAGTCATAGCCGTTGGTGAAGCCGACGGTGCGCCGCCGGGCGTCGGTGGCGTTGATCGACGCCGAGCCGACGTCGAAGCGACCCGACTCCACCTGGGCGAGCAGGCCGAAGAAGTCTGTGCCGACGAAGTTGACCCGCAGGCCCAGCTTGTTCGTGATGGCTCGCAGCAGCTCGTTGTCGAAGCCGGTGTAGCGCCCGGCGGCGTTGATGCAGTTGGTGGGCGGACTCTCCGTGAGCGTGCCGACGGTCAGCACACCGGGGGTGCTCAACCCCAGTTTGTCGATGTCTATCGAGCTCAGCGACTCGACGCCGGCCGTGGTGTATTTGTCCTCGCGGGGCCGCTTCGCGGTGGCCAGTTTGGGCGGCAGCGCGACAGCGGCTGCTTCGCCATGTGGCGCGCACTGGTCGGGGAACGCCCCGGCCGGGGGCGCCGACCCGAGGCTGCTCACGATCAGCAGCGCGGTGACCAGCGCCGCCAACCTGCTGCCGAGCTGGGTGATCCGGCAGCGGTGGAGGCCCATCACCGCAACGTATCCCGACACCGCTGCCGGCGCCCGACGGGACGCGGTGCGGCAACGCCGCGAATGTCGGCGATGGGCGCCGTTGTCGACGTCAGCCGATAATGAACTCTTCGAGTTGGGTGCGCGCGATGTCGTCGGGAAGCTGCTGCGGCGGGCTCTTCATCAGGTAGGCAGAGGCCGGGATGATCGGTCCGCCCAAGCCGCGGTCCTTGGCGATCTTCGCGGCGCGCACCGCGTCGATGATGATGCCGGCCGAGTTCGGCGAGTCCCACACTTCGAGCTTGTACTCCAGGCTCAGCGGGGCGTCGCCGAACGCGCGGCCTTCCAGCCGCACGTAGGCCCACTTGCGGTCATCAAGCCAGGCCACGTGGTCGGACGGGCCGATGTGCACGTTCTTGTCCTCGAGCTTGCCGGCCAGCGAGCCGGTCAGGTTGGAGGTGACCGCCTGGGTCTTGGAGAGCTTCTTCGACTCCAGCCGCTCGCGCTCGAGCATATTCTTGAAGTCCATGTTGCCGCCGACGTTGAGCTGGTAGGTGCGGTCCAGCGTGACACCGCGGTCCTCGAACAGCTTGGCCATGACCCGGTGGGTGATGGTGGCGCCGACCTGGCTCTTGATGTCGTCGCCGACGATCGGCACGCCCGCGTCGGCGAACTTCTTGGCCCACACCGGGTCGGAGGCGATGAACACCGGCAGCGCGTTGACGAACGCCACGCCTGCGTCGATGGCGCACTGCGCGTAAAACTTGTCGGCCTGTTCCGAGCCCACCGGCAGGTAGGAGACCAGTACGTCGACCTTGGCGTCGCGCAGCGTCTGCACCACGTCGACGGCGTCGGCGTCGGAGACCTCGATGGTCTCGGCGTAGTACTTGCCGATGCCGTCCATGGTCGGGCCGCGCTGCACGATCACGTCGGTGGGCGGCACGTCGGCGATCTTGATGGTGTTGTTCTCTGAGGCGAAGATCGCCTCGGACAGGTCGAACCCGACCTTCTTGGCGTCCACGTCAAACGCGGCGACAAACTTCACGTCGCGGACGTGGTACTGGCCGAACCGGACGTGCATCAGCCCGGGCACCGCCGCGTTCTCGTCGGCGTTCTGGTAGTACTGGACGCCCTGGACCAGCGAGGACGCACAGTTGCCGACGCCGATGATGGCGACTCGCACATCCGTCGATGCCGCTGGTGCGGTTTGCTCACTCATTTGGCCGCTCTCCCTTTTCTACTTCCCGCTGCGGAAGTTGGTTCTTTTGTCGCCGCTCGGTCCGCTACCGGACCGATCAGGTTTGTTCGACGCCGCCCTGCGAAACTCGCTCGGCCGCGATCAGCTCGTTGAGCCACTTGACCTCCCGCTCACTGGACTCCAGCCCGAGCTGGTGCAGTTGGCGGGTGTAGCGGTCCAACGAGTTGCTGGCCCGCGTCACCGCGTTGCGCAGGCCCTCCCGGCGTTCCTCCACCTGGCGCCGCCGGCCCTCCAGGATGCGCATCCGGGCCTCAGCCGGGGTGCGGTTGAAGAACGCCAGGTGCACACCGAAGCCGTCGTCGGTGTAGTT
>JBDTKT010000279.1:0-5109 GCA_039935195.1 Mycobacterium sp. | reverse complement strand
CAGCCGGACACAGCCGACGTCGGCGGAGAAGCTCGCCGAAACCCCCTCGGTCACGTCACCCAGCACAATCTCGGTGGAGCCACCGCCAAGATCGACTACGACGAAAGGCCCATCGGCACTGTCGAATTCGCCAACCGCACCGCGGAAGGACAGTGCCGCCTCCTCCTGGCCGCTGATCACCTCGGCAACGGCACCGGGCACCGCGGCACCCAGTACCTCGGCCGTCATCGTGAAGAAGGCCGCGCGGTTCGCCGCGTCCCTGGCGGCTGAGGTGGCGACCATCCGCACCCGCGGAACACTATGGGCGGCCAGCAGTTCCGCGTAGTCGGCCAGCGCGGCCCGGGTGCGTTCCAAGGCAGCCGGGGCGAATTCACCGGTCGCGTCAACACCCTCACCCAGTCGCACGATCCGCATCTCGCGGTGCACATCATGCAACTGCCCGTCCGCCGCATCCGCGATGAGCAACCGGACGGAGTTGGTGCCACAGTCAATCCCCGCAACCCTGTTCACCTACCCCACTCCCCGCGCGGCAAAATCCCGGCTTTGACCACGTCGAGGCGCGGATCGGCGACCACCAGTGCCAGCGCCTCGTCGCCGAATGGGTTGACCCCGGCGCCCTTGGCCAGCGACTGCGCGGCCAGCACATGCAGGCACTTGACCCGGTCCGGCATCCCGCCGGCGGTCACCTCGATACCCAGCGATTCGATAGCGTCTCGCTCGGCCAGATACGACTCGTGGGCCCGCCGATAGCGGGCGGCCAGGTCAACGTCGAAGTTCAGTCGCTCGGTCATCTCGACCATCACCCCGGAAGATTCCAGCCTGCTCATCGCGGCGGTCAGCACCGGATGCGTCAGGTAGTACAACGTCGGAAACGGTGTGCCGTCGGGGAGTCTCGGTGCGGTCTTCACCACGGCAGGTTCACCGTTGGGGCAACGGTAGGCGATCTCGAGCACCCCGCGCGGTTCTCGACCCAACTGCCGGCCCACCGCGTCGAGGTCGGCGGCGTCAACCATGGGCCGGGACCGGCGGAGGCGGGACGAGCGGAATCGGAAGGGGCGGAACCGGAACGGGCGGAATCGGAGCCGAAGCCGGGCCGTGCGGAGCGTCGGCGATGGTGTGCCACAGCGCCGTGTACCAGGGGTCACCACTGGGGGTGAGCACCGGCGCGGCGCCCGGCCCGCCGGGGACGTCGGCCGACGGCGGCAACTGCACCTGAAACGGAATCTCACCGGGCATGACGAAACCGAGCCGTTCCCGGGCCTGCGCCTTGATGTGGGCCGGATCGGCCAGGTTGGATTTCTGCTGCTGCAGATCGTCGATTTGGCGGCGCAGGGCGATCTCGATCTGGGACTGCTGCTTGATCTCGGCGCGCTGGGCGAAGTACGTGCGGACCGGACCGGCGACGGTCAGCGTCAGCACGCACATCACCACCGCCAGAATCACCGCACGTCGCGCGGTGAAGCCGACACTCAACTCGGAGCGTCGCTCCGCCGCGGCCGCGATCGCCCGCTTGACGGGTTGCACCACCGATTCCGGCGGCGTGCGCGACCCATTCGATCCGCGGCGGGTGACCGGCGAGCGTCGCGGCCGGGCCGGTCCGGCTTCGCCAGCGCGTCCCGGCCGCGACGTGGCGGCGCGGCGTTTCGGATCGGGCCGTTTCGGATCGGACATTCAAGCGGTCCCGGGCGGCTATTTGTTCTCCGGCGCGTAACGGGGGAAGGCCAGATCGGCGGCGTAGCGCGCGGCGTCGCCGAGTTCCTCTTCGATCCGCAGCAACTGGTTGTACTTGGCCACCCGTTCGCCGCGGGCCGGCGCACCGGTCTTGATCTGACCGCTGCTGACCGCCACCGCCAGGTCGGCGATGAAGGTGTCCTCGGTCTCCCCGCTGCGATGGCTGATCATGGTGCGGTAGCCGCTGTGGTGCGCCAGTGCGACCGCGTCGAGGGTTTCGGTCAGCGTGCCGATCTGGTTGACCTTGACCAGCAGCGCGTTCGCCGCACCCTTGTCGATGCCCTCCTCGAGACGCTCGGGGTTGGTGACGAACAGGTCGTCGCCGACGATCTGCACCCGGTCGCCGAGTTGTGCGGTCAGCGCCACCCAGCCGGCCCAGTCGTCTTCGGACAGCGGGTCTTCGATCGACACCAGCGGGTAGGCATCCAGCAGCGTGGCGTAGAACTCGGTCAGCTGCGCGGCGCTGCGGACCTGGCCTTCGAACCGGTACCCGGAATCGCCGTGGAACTCGGTGGCCGCGACGTCCAGCGCCAGTGCCACGTCGGTGCCCAACTTCAGGCCGGTCGACTCGATGGCGACGCTGATCAGGTCCAGGGCCGCGGTGGTACCGGCGACATCGGGGGCGAAACCGCCCTCGTCGCCCAACCCGGTGGACAGGCCCTGCTTTTTGAGCACCGACTTCAGCGCGTGGTAAACCTCCGCGCCCCAACGCAGCGCCTCCGCGAAGTTGGGCGCGCCGATCGGCGCCACCATGAACTCCTGCACGTCAACACCGGTGTCGGCGTGCGCGCCGCCGTTGACGATGTTCATCAGCGGCACCGGCAGGATGTGGGCGTTCGGGCCGCCGAGATAGCGGTACAGCGGCAGCGCGGCCGATTCGGCGGCGGCCTTGGCGACCGCCAGCGAGACCCCGAGGATCGCGTTGGCTCCCAGGCGCGACTTGTCCGGGGTGGCGTCCAGGTCCAGCAACACCTGGTCGACCAGCCGCTGGTCGTCGGCGGCCAGCCCGATCACGGCCGGCGCGATCTCGTCGAGTACGCCCTTAACGGCGTTCTTCACCCCTTTGCCGCCGTACCGGGGGCGCCCGTCGCGCAGCTCGACGGCTTCGTGTTCGCCGGTGGAGGCACCCGAGGGCACCGAAGCCCGGGCGAACGTCCCGTCGGCCAATGCCACCTCGACCTCGACCGTCGGGTTTCCGCGGGAATCGAGGATCTCGCGGGCACCGACCTGTTCAATCATGGGCACTGGCATCTCCTTGCGCTCGTAACCCTCAACAGACTAACGGGAGTTTAATGTGGCTCCGCCGACATCACAGCGGGTGGCCCGCCGCGTAGGCGGTGGCCCAGTCCCGGACGGCGCGGAGGTAAATCCCCGAATCGTTGTAGGCCATCAGCGCGGTCACCCATCCCCGCGGCGTCGCGAGGTCCTTGCCCCGCCAGCACAGGTAGCCCGCTGCCGACAGCGCGGCGTCGTCGATATTATCCGGACTGACGACGCCGTCGTTGTTCGCATCGACGCCGTAGAGCCGCCAGGTCTCGGGGATGAACTGCATCGGGCCCAAGGCGCGGACCACCCCGTCGTCGTCGGTGAGACCCGGTTGCACGTCGTCGACGATGTGCAGGGTGCCGCCCGCGCCGTCGAGGCGCACACCCCGAATTTTGGGGCGCACGTCACCGTTGGGTGCCAGGGTGGCGTGGTTGTAGCTGCCGTGGTGGCTCTCGATCTGGCCGATGCCGGCCAGGGTGGTCCAGGAAATGTGGCAGTTAGGGTTCTCCACCTCGGCCACCCGGGCGGCGTAGGCGTAGGCCTCCAGTGCGGTAACCGGCATTCCCAGCCGCGATGCCCGTTCAGCGGCCCAGCCGTGGAGCTGGTCGGCGGGCCGGCCTTTGGTCAGGTGCGTGCTGACCGCCGGAACCGGATCCCCCGGCGGAGGCGGCACACCCTGGGGGATCGGGTTGCCGAACCGCCAGCTGCACCCGGATGCGAGCAACAACGTCGCCGCACCTACGACGGCGGACGTCTGCAGCCAACGTAGCGCCGACACGGTACTCCCCTGGCTCACCTGTTTTGCCACCATCGTCGCACGGACGCAGAACCACTCGCGCTCGCCACCGCGCGGGGCCCCGACTATCCGGTCAGGCCGTCGCGGTCCGGATCAGCCAGCAGGGCACTGCGTGCGCGTGCGACGCGGGACCGGATCGTGCCCACCGGGCAGTCGCACACCGCCGCCGCGTCGCGGTAGGACAGTCCGAACAGCTGGGTCAGCAGCAACGCCTCCCGCTGGTCGGCGGTGAGACCCGCGATCAGCGTGGTCACCTCCACCAGATCCTCGAACCCGCGGGCGGGACGCTCGCGGTTGAGCAGGTGTTCCGGGTCGGCGCCGTGCGCGGTGCGCGGCCGCGACCGCAAGTAGCGGATGTGGTCGGCCACGACTCGGCGGGCGATCGCCAACAGCCAGGTCCGGGCGGTGGACCGTCCGGAGAAACGCCGGATCGCGCCGATCGCCCGCAGGAACGTCTCCTGAGTCAGATCGTCGGCGCCGTCCGCGTCGAACAGATACGCCACGAACCGCCACACGTCGCGCTCGGTGGCCTTGACGAACGCCGCCAGTGCCGCCTCGTCTCCGTCGGCGGCGGCCAGGGCGAGTGCGGTGACGGCGTCGTCGTCAACGCCCCGATCAGCACCCGCCATGGACGACAACCCTAAACCCGGCGCCCCCACATATCTACGACGCATGGTCGTAGCCGGTGCCCAGCGGTTGACCGACCGCAGATGCCTGCGGCGCCCACCCCGGGCGCCGCCCGCCGGCAGCACCCGGCCGCCGGATGCGGGGCCGGATCCCGCATCCGCTGTCCCCGACCCAGCCGACCCGGCCCGCTCCCGCACCACCAGCAACGCGAACAGCAGACCCGCGAGCACCGGCACATGGCTGATGACCCGCGCGGGTGTCACCTGGCCGCCGTACGCGTCGATCGCCACGTAACCCGTCAGTGCCAGTGCATACACTCCGGAAATCGCGGCGACGCCGGCCGCGACGACCGGCCAGATGCCGGCCGCGATCATCGCCCCACCCATCGCCAGCAGCCAGGCGGTGGATTCGTGCAGCAAATGCGCACCGGTAGCCGCCCCGTGCCCGTGGGCGGACACCATGCCGAAATCGACGCCGACGATCTGCGCCAGCGCCACCACCACCTGAAACACCCCGACGACGACCAGTCCCGCGCGCCGATAGCCCCAGTGCGGCCAGCGGGGTCCGGGCTTGACCGACGTAACGCCGGCCGCCGCTAGGATCCCTGCGGCCAAGTCAGGCCCTTCGGCGGGTCGGCCGGGTTCGACGTCGCTGTTGATCGTGGCCAGCCGGCGAGCCTGCGCGGCCGC
>JBDTKT010000278.1:0-4004 GCA_039935195.1 Mycobacterium sp. | reverse complement strand
AACTGGGTCGCACCGCCGCGGCTGGCCACGTAGGCGTCGATCCGCCCACGCTTGACCTCCTTGACCTCCTTGAGCAGCTCCAGGTCGATACCTTTTTCGTCGACGATGTAGCCACTGGAGTCCGAACAGGCGACCACGGTGCCGCCCAGTTGGTGGATCTTCTCGATGGCGTAAATCGCCACGTTGCCCGAGCCGGAGACCACGGCGGTCTTGCCCTCGAAGGAGTCCTTGGCGGCCTTGAGGATCTCGTCGACGAAGAACACCGCGCCGTACCCGGTAGCCTCGGTGCGGACCTGCGAGCCGCCCCAGGACAGGCCCTTGCCGGTCAGCACACCGGACTCGTAGCGGTTGGTGATCCGCTTGTACTGGCCGAACAGGTAACCGATCTCACGGCCGCCGACGCCGATGTCACCGGCCGGGACGTCGGTGTACTCGCCGAGGTGCCGGTACAACTCGGTCATGACCGACTGGCAGAACCGCATGACCTCCCCGTCGGAGCGGCCCTTGGGATCGAAGTCTGAACCGCCCTTACCGCCGCCGATGGGCAGCCCGGTCAGCGAGTTCTTGAAGATCTGCTCGAAGCCGAGGAACTTGATGATCCCGAGGTAAACCGAGGGGTGGAAACGCAGCCCGCCCTTGTAGGGGCCCAGCGCGGAGTTGAACTCGACCCGGAAACCACGGTTAATCTGGACGTTGCCCGAGTCATCGGTCCACGGCACCCGGAAGATGATCTGCCGCTCCGGTTCGCACATCCGACGGATCACCGCGCTGTCGATGTACTGCGGGTGCTTGTTCACCACCGGCCCGAGGCTGCCGAGAACTTCGTAAACGGCTTGGTGGAATTCGTTCTCGCCGGGGTTACGGTGCAATATCTCGTCGTAAACGCCCTGTAATTTCGTGTCCAGCCCGCTCATGTGTCTCCTTCACGTCTTCACGTCCTGATCGATGGCTGTGCGCGGGGCTAGGCTAACGGGCGAGATCGCCAACGCCGAACCCGGGCCGTTACGGCACGGTTAAATCATTGCCCGGCCGTACCTGAGGTCATAGCCTTGGACGCGGAACATAAGGCGGGCGACCCATGGCGATGATGCGAAACGTGTCCGGAATACCGCGTGGCTGAGCTGACGCTGCTCGCCGGCGAACTTGCGACTATCGACATTTTCGCGGGATGCCCCATCGAAGACCTGACACCGCTGGCGGCTGCCCTGAAACCACTGCGGGCCGACGCCGGCAAGGTCCTGATGCACCAGGGGGAGCGAGCGGTGTCGTTCCTGCTCATCTCGTCGGGGTCCGCCGAGGTGCGACATCGCGGCGACGATGGCGTCACGATCGTCAACGAGGTGTCTGCCGGCATGGTGGTCGGAGAGATCGCCCTGCTGCGCCAAGGCCGGCGAACGGCGACCGTGACTACCTCGGAACCGCTCGCCGGCTGGGTCGGTGACGGGCCGGCGTTCGCCCAAATGGTGCAGATCCCGGCGGTGATGGGCCGATTGGTCCGGACCGCGCGCCAGCGACTGGCTGCCTACATCACCGCAATCCCGATCCGCGCCCGCGACGGCACCGAACTGCTGCTGCGGCCGGCACTGCCGGGCGACAGCGTACGGACGGTGTACGGGCATGTGGAGTTCTCCGCAGAGACGCTGTACCGGCGATTCATGTCACCCCGGACCCCGAGCCCGACGTTGATGAACTACCTGTTCGAGGTCGACTACGTCGACCACTTCGTCTGGGTGGTCACCGAGGCGGACGGTTCACCCGTCGCCGACGCCCGGTTCGTCCGCGACGAGCATGACGCGACGACCGCAGAGGTCGCCTTCACCGTCGGCGACGCTTATCAGGGTCGCGGTATCGGTACCTTTCTGATGGCGGCGCTGGCGATTGTCGCCAGGCTGGACGGCGTCGAGAGATTCACCGCACGCATCCTCTCCGAGAACGTACCGATGCGCGCCATCCTCGACCGTCACGGTGCCTACTGGGAGCGCGACGATCCCGCCGTCGTGACGACCGTGATCGACGTGCCCGACCAGACGGGCCTGCCTTTCGATCAGGACGTGGCGGACCGGATCAAAGAGGTTGGCCGCCAAGCGATCCAGGCCGTCGGCTGACCGCCGCGTTCCCGTTCGGCGCGCGCGGCGTCGGCACCGCGTGGCGGGCCTTGACAGGTTGGGTAGATTGGCCTCGATGTTGAACTATCGCGCGGTACTGGTCATCGGATTCGCCTGTTGGCTCGCCGCGTGCAGTTCCGATCAGCCAGAGGTCACCGCCGACATCAACAAGGTGGTCGACGTCAAGTCCTCATTCGGACCGGAATTCCAGGTCAGGGACGTCACCCGCACCGGAATCGACCCGAAGTTGCTGGCGGGCACCGCGTTGCCGTCGGGGCTCACATACGACCCCGCGGAGTGCTCAAAGTTCGCGATCAGTCAGCAACTGCCGCGCGGTGTGCAGGGCAACATGGCCGCGGTCGCCGCCGAGGGCGAGGGCAACCGTTTCATCACCATCGCACTGGAGACCTCCGAGCCGGTGCCGTTCAACGAACCGGGCAGCGCCTGCCGGAAGGTCGGGTTCACCAGCGGGCAGTTACGCGGCGTGGTCGAGGTGGTCGAGGCGCCGCGCATCGAGGGGGTACGCACCCTGGGTGTCCACCGGGTGATCGAAACGGTCAGCCGCGGCAGGGCGCAATTCGGCGAGCTCTACAACTACTCCGCGTACTTCGGTCCTTACCAGGTGCTGGTCACCGCCAACCCGCTGGTGCTGCCCGACACGCCGATCACCCCGGTCGACACCGCCCGGGCGCGCGACCTGCTGGTGGCCGCGGTGAACGCCATCCGTAGCTAACCGCCTCGTCGGGGCTAGCGCACGCCGCGCGGCCGGAACTGGATGCTGATCCGCGGCCCGGTAGGGGTCGTCGTCTTCGGGATCGCGTGCTCCCAGGTCCGCTGGCACGAACCACCCATGACCAGCAGGTCGCCGTGGCACTGCGGCAACCGCAACGAGTGCCCGCCACCTCGCGGGCGCAGCGCAAACGTGCGGGTGGCGCCGACGCTGACGATCGCCACCATGGTGTCCACCCGGGCGCCCCGGCCGAGGGTGTCGCCGTGCCAGGCCACACTGTCGGCGCCGTCGCGGTACAGGCACAGCCCGACGGTGGTGAACGGTTCGCCGAGTTCCCCGGCGTAGATGTCATTGAGACGGCGCCGCATTCTGCTGATCATCGGGTGTGGGGGCGCCGCGACGGCCAGATCGTGAAAGCTGACCAGCCTGGGCACGTCGAGCACTCGGTCATACATTTGGCGGCGCTCCGCCCGCCACGGCACGGCGGTCTGCAGTGCGCCGAACAGGTCGTCGGCATCGGTCAGCCAGCCGGACCGTACGTCGATCCATGCGCTGTCATCCAGCCACCGGCGTTCGCTGTGTTCGAAAAGCGAGCCTTGAAGCCCTTGAACCGAACCGGTCACATCCCGAAGGCTATCGCACAACAGTTCGAATCATCGCCAGCTGGGCAGCCAGATCTCCATGTTCCAGGTCGCCGGTGAGACGGCCAGTCCGGTCAGAACCGGATAGAGCCAGGCGAAGTTGGTCAGCACCAATGCGATATAGCAGGACACTACGATCATGCCCAGGGTCCGCCGCTCATCGCTGTGCGGCTGATGCCGGTAGAGGATGTCGCCGAGGATCAGCGCGATCGCCATCGCCAGGAAGGGCGCCATCGGCACCGCGTAAAAGAAATACATCTGCCGGCCGATGTCGGCGAACCACGGCAGCCATCCGGCGCAGTAGCCGGCCAGCACCACGCCGTAGCGCCAGTCGTGCTGCACCAGCATCCGCCAGGCCGCATAGCCCAGTACCGGCACCGCCAGCCACCACATGGCGGGGGTGCCGACCAGCATCACCGCTTTCACGCACGACTGCGAACCGCAGCCGGGAACGTTCTGCTGGTCGATGGCATAGAGCACCGGCCGCAGGGACATCGGCCAGGCCCACGGCTTGGATTCCCACGGGTG
>JBDTKT010000277.1:0-2641 GCA_039935195.1 Mycobacterium sp. | reverse complement strand
GTCCGGTGGTGCAGGCCGGCATGGGCGGCGGGGTGGCCGGTGCTGACCTGGCGGCGGCGGTGTCCACCGCCGGCGGACACGGCACGGTCGGAATCTCCGACGTACACGGCTTTGCCACCGAGCTGCGCGAGGCGGTGGCGCGGGCGGGCAAGCGCCCGGTGGCGGCGAACCTGCTGGTGCCGTTCACTCGTCAGGCGCACGTGGACGCCTGCATCGCCAGCGGCGCCGCGCTGGTCGTCTTCCACGACGGCTTCCCCCGGCGTTGGATCGGCGCACTGCGCTCCGCCGGAGTCCGGGTGTTCTGCACAGCGGCAGGCGCCGCACAGGCGCGCCGGGCGCTGGCCGCCGGAGCCCACGGACTGATCGCGCAGGGTGTCGAGGCGGGCGGGCACCTCGTGGCCGACCGGCCACTGTCGGTAGTCCTGCCCGAGGTGCTTGACGCCGCCGACGGTGCCCCGGTGCTGGCGGCCGGCGGGGTTGCCGACGCCCACGATGTGCGGGCGCTGCTGGCCGCCGGAGCCACCGGTGCGGTGGCCGGAACTCGCTTTCTGCTCACCGATGAGTCGCGTGCCCACCCCGAGTACAAGCAGCGGGTGCTCGCCGCCGAGCGGACGATCCGCACCATGGTGTTCGGGATGGGCTGGCCGCTGGCGCACCGGGTCGTCCCGAACGCGATCACCGACCGCTGGTGCGGCCGAACTGATCTCGGGCCGCTGCCGGTTCGCGGCTTCAACCGGCTGGGTGCACCGCTGGGACGGCTGCTGCCGATGAGCGCACTGGACAAAGTCGTCTCGCTACAGCGGGTCTCGGTGCCGCTCTACACCCCGGCCCTGCCGCTAGTCGGCATGGACGCCGCCATGGTCGACCGGTCGGCGCTCTACGCCGGTGAGACGATCCACCGCATCCACGATGTCATTCCGGCCGCCGAGGCGCTGGCACGGCTGACACCGTGACGTCCCACGGCGCGGCACTCACAGCGTAGGGAGGAGTCCATGTCAGGGAACCCGTCGTTGCCGCCATGCCCACCCTTTGATGAGGATTCGGCGCGACAGAAGGTGCAAGCAGCCGAGGACGCCTGGAACACCCGCGAACCGGAACGGGTGGCGCAGGCATACACCGAGGACTCGGTCTGGCGCAACCGCGACGAATTCGTCCGCGGGCGTTCCGAGATCGTGGAGTTCCTGCGGCGTAAGTGGGCCCGCGAACTCGACTACGCGCTGCGCAAAGAGCTGTGGTGTCACCACCGCAATCGGATCGCGGTGCACTACCAGTACGAAAGCCGTGACGTCGACGGGCAGTGGTGGCGCAGTTACGGCAATGAACTGTGGGAGTTCGCCGAGGAAGGCCGGATGAGCCGCCGCGAATGCAGCATCGACGATGTCGCGATCACCGCCGACCAGCGACGCATCTTCGGGCCGCGCCCCGAGGCGGAGAAGAACCTGGCGCTGCCCCTGCAATGATCGGGGAGCCTCACCGGCTTTCTAGCCCGCCCTGCTGAACCCGTTGAGTCGCGCTGCGTCCTCGGTGGCGAACCAGATCTCGGCGAGTGTGTCGCTGTACAGCACGCTATGGGCGGTGTAATACAACCCGGACCCGATGTTGGCCTTGATCGGGTAACCCACCGGCGGCTGATACGGGTCGTCCAGTGGAAGGTGCATCACGGGGTGCACCGAAGAAGAGGTTTCCTCCTGGTCCTGGAAGGCCTGGAAGGCCTGGAAGGCGTGTTGGTCGCCGCCGGTATCCGGGTCACTGACGACCGCGTGCCGACCCGTCCCGAAGTCCTTCTCGACCACCACCTGCGTCGGGGCGGTATCGCTGTCGTCGGACTCGTCCGCGGTCTCACCGAAGCGTGTCCAGGCATCGTCCGGCGTCGATTGACCGGCCAGGTCTCGCCCGGACCCCAGGACGCCCGGCGTGTCTCGCCCGGAACCCAGGCCGCCCGACGTGTCTCGCCCGGACCCCAGGCCGCCCGGCGTGCCGTACCGACTCGGCAGGCGGACCGTGTGCTCGGGTTCGTGGTTCGTCCCCGACCACTGGTCTTCGGCCTCCAATTCCTCGGCGGGCCGGTTGTCAACGCGGGCGATCGGGGTGCTGCTGCCGAGGCTGACCTCCGGGCGCCGACGTTGCCACCACAGCGCCGCCGTGGCCAGCACCCCCAACACCGCCAGCACCACCACCGGGATCAGGACCCACGACCAGTGCCAGTGCGATTCCGTACTTGAGCCGCCGACCGAGGTGGAACTGCTCGCGTTCGGCAGGTTCAGGCCGGGGATCTGCAGCCCCGACAGTGATTTCGCCAGGTCCCCGGGCTCAGTGCTGAATGTGTTGGTCACCCGGTTCCACGAGATCGTGCCGCCGCTGAACTTCTGCGAGACCACGTCACCCTCGACGGTCTGGTCGCCCACCGGTGCGCCGAGTTTCCCGGACGCGCCGTCGAGCTTGTCCCAAGCGACTTTCATCGCGCTGCGCACCACGAAAGCACCGTTGCCGGGGCTGAAGAAAACCACCGGTTGGTCGTCGGCGGAGAACGTGGTGAACCGACTGCCCGAGATGGACCCGTCGGCCTCGCCGCCGACCGGGAAGCCCAGGTCACTGCCGGCCGGGCCGCCGAGCGACTCGTACTTGACCAGAATTTCACCCG
>JBDTKT010000276.1:0-3855 GCA_039935195.1 Mycobacterium sp. | reverse complement strand
CCTGATGAACCTGGTGGTGCTGACCGCGGCGTTCTCCAGCCTCAACGCCGGGTTGTACTCCACCGGCCGGATCCTACGGTCGATGGCAGTCAACGGTAGCGGACCGAAGTTCACCGCACCGCTGTCGAGCAACGGCGTGCCCTACGGCGGGATTCTGCTGACCGGCGCCATCGGCCTGTTCGGGGTCGCGCTCAATGCGGTCATCCCGGAACATGCCTTCGAAATCGTGCTCAACATCGCCGCCCTGGGTGTCATAACGGCGTGGGCGACGATCGTGGCCTGCCAACTGCGGTTCTTCCAGTTGACCAAGACCGGAGTTCTGCAACGACCGGGGTTCCGGATGCCGTTGGCCCCCTACAGCGGATACGCCACCTTGCTGTTCCTGGCCGCCGTGTTCGTCCTGATGATGTTCGACCCCGAATACGGTGTCTGGATTCGTGCCGCGGTGCTGATCGGCGCCCCCACCCTGATCTGCGGCTGGTTCCTGGTCCGCCGCCGGGTAGCGGCCGCCGCCGGTCGGCCGTGGCCCCCGACCGATCGGCCCGATACCGTTGCACTGCAGGCCTCCGACGTCACCGCCAATCCGGAGGAATCACAGCCATGAGCCGCAACCGCTACGCCGCCACGCCGCCGCTGTACGGAATGCTGCTGATCTTCCTTGCCATCGCGACCGTGGCCGTCACGGCCTACCAGCACGCCGGCTGGTGGTCGCTGCTCGGCTACGGGCTCGCCGCGGTTACCGCGATCGCGGGTTTTGTGCTGGCGTTCCGGGACTTCTCGTGACCGGCGCCTGCCAGGGCCACGGCGCGGTCTGCTCGAGCCCGCGGGCCAGCCTCAACAGGGTGTCCTCGGTCCCCAGCGCCCCGACCAGTTGAACACCGACCGGCAAGCCGTCGTCGTCGAATCCGGCCGGCACACTGGCCGCGGGCAGCCCGGCGGCGTTGAAAACCGAGGTGAACGCGGTCATCTCGGGGGCATGGGTGAATATCGAGGTCGGATCGGTGGTGTCCAGCACGCCGAGCCGCGGCACCGGCACCCGCAGCGTCGGAGTCAGCCAGACGTCGTGGTGGGCGAAAAACGGTGCCACCTGCCGGCCGATCCGCTCCACGGTCTGCAACGCGGCGTGCACGTCTGTGCCGCTCTGCGCGGGCATGTCGAGCAGGAATCGGGTGAACGGCTCGATGTCGTCCTCGGCGAGATCGCGGCCCAGCGCGGCTAGCCGATCGCCGATCTTTATCCGGGCAAAGGTGATCATCAGCGCCGCGCTCGACAGTGACGCGGCCACCGGATCCCACTGCGGCGCAGCCTCGTCCACATCATGGCCGAGATCGGTCAGCAGTGCCGCGGTGCGCTGCACGGCGGCGACCGCTGCCGGAAACGCCCGGGTTCCGTCGGCGGAGGTGGTGGCCACCCCGATGCGCAGCCGGCCCGGCGGGCGCTCCACTCCGGCCAGGAACGTAGCGAACTCCGGGGCTGGGAGCGGCCCGTACGGGTCGCCGGGCACTGGTCCGACGACCGCGTCCAGCAGCGCGGCGCTGTCGCGCACGGTGCGGGTCAGCGCGTGGCTGACGGACAGCGGGACGGCGAAGGCGTTGGCCCCGTGGTCGTCAGGCACCCGGCCTCGCGAAGGCTTGAGGCCGAACAACCCGCAGCACGCCGCGGGAATCCGGATCGACCCGCCACCGTCGCTGGCGTGGGCGGCCGGCAGCATGCCACCGGCCACCGCGGCCGCAGACCCACCCGACGAACCGCCCGGTGAGTGGGTGGGCCGCCACGGGTTGCGGGTGGGCCCGTGCAACAGCGGTTCGGTGCTGGCGTTCTTGCCCAGCTCCGCGGTGTTGGTCTTGCCGACGACGACCAGCCCGGCACGCCGATACCGGGACACCAGCACACCGTCGCGGCCGGCCACCACGCCGGCGAACAGCCGGGACCCCTGGGTGCTCGGCAGCCCGGCCACGTCGCAGTGCAGATCCTTGACCGCGAAGGGAATCCCGCGCAACGGTCCGTCCGGGAGGCCCGCGGTGATCTCGGCGCGCGCTTCCTCGATGCGGGTGGCGACCAGCGCGTTGAGCAGTGGGTTGCGTTCCTCGATGCGTCGCGCCACCGCGTCGAGCAACTCACCCGGGGTGACCTCACCGATTCGCACCAGTTCGGCTGATCCCACCAGATCGGTGCGGTCCAGCAACTCGTCGTCGCTCACCGTGCAAACCTAACCCGCAACACCGGGGGAAGGCGCGTCCCGGGCACACGGGCCTTGTTCACCGGAGACGGCGCCGCCACGCCCACATTGCGTGCCCGCATCGAGGATCGCAACGAGCCGCCCCGACGGCCCTAGCCCACAGTCGAGTCACAGCAGCCACTCTCGTCTCGGGTGCGTAGGCTAGAAAGCTGCATCTATCGGCGTCGGGGGAATGCAGTGCGCGGATTGAGCCGGACCACGAACCGGACCACGAACCGAGCCACGTCGGGCATGCCCGGCCGGTGGCCGGCTCTGGCGGCTCTGACGGCCGCGCTGCTGGTCGCCGGGTGCAGTTCCACCATCGATGGCCGGCCGGTCGCCGGGCCGGGCGCAGGACCGGCCGAGCCCTCGTTCCCGACCACCCGCCCGGCTCCGCGCCCGACAGCGGTACCGGCACCGCCCGCCGAGACAACCAGCCCGGAGGGACCGCGCGGCCCGGCCACTCCGTCCGCTCCAGACGGTGCAATCCCGTTGCCGCCCAACGACAACGGCTATGTGTTCATCGAGACGAAGTCCGGCAAAACGCGCTGCCAAATCTCGTCGGAGAGCGTCGGCTGCGAGGCCGCGTTCATCCATTCGCCGATTCAGGACGGCACGCACGCCAACGGCGTCAATATCACCGCGGGCGGCGACGTCGAGTGGGTGCTGGGCAACCTCGGCGCGATCCCCGTCGTCACCATCGACTACCTCACCTACGACGCTCAGGGCTGGACGATCGCGGCCGGCATCGACGGCACCCGGTTCACCAACAGGCGGACCAGCCACGGCATGTTCGTCAGCATCCAGGACGTCGAGACGTTCTAAGCCTTCTAAGCTGACGCCCGGTTCGTTTCCGTCGACGGTTCCCGGCCACTACCATCGGTCGGGTGGCGCGCTATGGATCTTCAGACGACTCCGGCATACCTGGTGACGATCCCACCCGAGCGACTCGGTACAGCGAGGGCGGGGCCCAGTCACCAGGGCCGACGCCGGCCCCCTTCGGCCCGCCGGGACAGGGATACCAGCCCGGCAATGCGCCGACCCAGTACGACAACTACAGCGAGCTGGGGCAGCAGCCGGCTCCGGACCCGGCAGTTCCCGCCGACTTCGGCGGGTCCCCGCCCACCCCGTGGTTCCGCAGGCGCCCGGTGCTGATCGCCTGGATCGCGCTCATCGTGGGGATGATCGCGGTGGTGATCTGGGGCATCATCCAGCTGACCAGCCGCGGCCCGGGTACCACCACCACTCCCAGCACCACCTCATCGACCACGACAACCAGCACGACCACCACCACCACCAGCACCAGCACCACCGCGACAACCACGGTGTCCCGGGCCGCCCCGCCCCAACCTGCGCCACCACAACAGTCACCTGCCCCACGCGGGCCCGCCGACGAACCGCCCCACCGCCACCACCTGCCGGAGCTGCCGTCGGTGATCACCATCCCGCCGGTGCCCAGGGCGCCGGAACTGCCGACGGTGATCACGGTGCCTCCGCGCTTTCGGTGATCGCAGCGCCTAGCATCAGAGCCCGTGGAGCGTAACGAACCGCCTGAAGACCCGAACAACGAACCGACCCAACTGGGCAGCTACGGCGGCCGGACCGCTGACAGCGGGACCGGCGACGCTCAATTCGCC
>JBDTKT010000275.1:0-4246 GCA_039935195.1 Mycobacterium sp. | reverse complement strand
GCTGGCCGTGTTCCGCGGTTGTTTGGCGGCGCTGGCGACGGTGTCGCTCACCGAGCAGGTTTCGCTGGCGGTGCGACTGCTGTGCGACTACGGCGACCGCGCGGCGCTGTTCGACACCGCCACGCCGCTGGTCGATCAGGAATTGGTGGCACAGGCCAGACGGCAGCAGTTCTACACGGTGCTGCTCGCCGATGACTCCCAGTCCGGGGCGCCGGAGGGTCTGCTGGAAAGCCTCCGTGCGCTGCGCCACCCGAGCGACGAGGTGCAGATCGAACTGCTGGTGGTGTCCAGCGTCGAGGACGCGATCACCGCGGTTGCGCTCAACGGCGAGATTGCGGCCGCGATCATCCGCCACGACCTGCCGCTGCGGTCCCGGGACCGGGTGCCGTTGATGACAACGTTGCTCGGCGCCAACGACGACGCGATGACCGCCGACTGTGGCCGCGATGCGGTCGAGTGTGGCGAATGGATGCGCGAACTGCGGCCGCACATCGACCTGTACCTACTCACCGACGAGTCGATCGCCGCGGATACCGAGGACGAATCGGACGTCTACGACCGCAGCTTTTATCGGCTCAACGATGTCACCGATCTGCACAGCACGGTGCTCGCCGGTATCCGCAAGCGTTTCGCGACCCCGTTTTTCGATGCCTTGCGGGCCTATGCGGCCGAGCCGGTCGGTCAATTCCACGCCCTTCCGGTTGCACGCGGCGCCAGTATCTTCAACTCCAAGTCGCTGCAGGACATGGGGGAGTTCTACGGACGCAACATCTTCATGGCCGAGACGTCGTCCACCGCCGGTGGCCTGGACTCACTGCTGGACCCGCACGGCACCATCCGGGCGGCAATGGACAAGGCCGCCCTCACCTGGAACGCCGACCACACCTACTTCGTCACCAACGGAACGTCGACCGCCAACAAGATCGTCGTGCAGGCGTTGACCCGGCCCGGTGACATCGTGCTCATCGACCGAAACTGCCACAAGTCGCACCATTACGGTCTGGTGCTGGCCGGCGCGTACCCGCTGTACCTGGATGCCTACCCGCTGGCGCCGTTCGCGATCTACGGTGCCGTGTCGCTGCGCACCATCAAAAAGGCGCTGCTCGACCTGGAGGCGGTCGGGCAGTTGCACCGGGTTCGGATGCTGTTGCTGACCAACTGCACGTTCGACGGGGTCGTCTACAACCCGCAGCGGGTGATGGAGGAGATCCTGGCGATCAAGCCGGACATCTGCTTTCTGTGGGACGAGGCGTGGTATGCCTTCGCCACCGCGGTGCCCTGGGCGCGACAGCGCACCGCGATGGTGGCCGCCGAGAGGCTGGAGGCCATGTTGTCGTCGGCCCGGTATGCCGAGGAGTACCGAGCGTGGCGCGCGTCGATGGAGGGGTTGGACAGGGCGAACTGGGCCGAGCATCGATTGTTGCCCGACCCCGAGCGGGCACGGGTGCGGGTCTATGCGACCCATTCCACCCACAAGTCGCTGTCGGCGCTGCGGCAGGCGTCGATGATCCACGTCCGCGACCAGGAATTCAGCGCACGCGGCCGGGAGGCCTTCGGTGAGGCGTTTTTGACCCACACCTCCACCTCGCCGAATCAGCAGCTGCTGGCCTCTCTGGACCTTGCCCGCCGACAGGTCGACATCGAGGGCTTCCAGCTGGTCCGGCAGGTCTACGACATGGCGTTGGTGTTCCGGCACCGGGTCCGCAAAGACCGGCTGATCGGCAAGTGGTTCCGGATCCTGGATGAGGCCGATCTGGTGCCCGACGAGTTTCGGGCATCGGCGGTCAGCTCCTACCGGCAGGTTCGGCAGGGCGGGTTGGCGGAGTGGAACGAGGCGTGGCGCTCCGACGAATTCGTGCTCGACCCCACCCGGGTCACCCTATTCGTCGGCCGGACCGGGATGAGCGGCAACGACTTCCGCGAGCAGATTCTGATGAAGCGGTTCGGGATTCAAATCAACAAGACCTCGATCAATTCCGTGCTGCTGATCTTCACCATCGGCGTCACCTGGTCCAGCGTGCACTACCTGCTCGACGCGCTGCGCCGAGTGGCGATCGAACTGGACCGCACCCTGCACGCCGCCGGTACCGACGACCGCGCCCTGCAGCAACGCCGGATCGCCGAGATCACCGAGCAACTGCCGCCGCTGCCCGATTTCAGCCAATTCGACATGGCGTTCCGTCCCGACGGCGCCAGCCCGTTCGGCGACGTGCGGTCGGCGTTCTACGCCGGCTACGAGGAGTCCGACAAGGAGCACGTCCTGCTCGGAGACGCCGGAAGGCGGGTCGCCGACGGCAAGACCCTGGTGTCGACGACGTTCGTCGTGCCCTATCCGCCCGGCTTCCCGGTACTGGTTCCCGGACAGGTGGTCTCCAAGGAGATCCTGTACTTCCTGGTCGATCTCGACGTGAAGGAAATCCACGGCTACAACCCGGATCTGGGATTGTCAGTGTTCACCGAGGCGGCGCTGGCGCGTTTTTCCGCCGCGGGAACGTGAACGGGACGGCCGCGAGCACTTCCGCGATCTGCTGCTCCGACACCGATCCGCTGGCCGCACTCACCCGCACTGCCGGGCTACCTCTCGAGTGCCCGGTAGGTCCGGCGCACGAACTTGGGCTGGGCGGCGCGTAGCGCCGCCTGCGAGGTGTTGCCGGCGACCGCCGCGGCGGCCTCCATCGACAGCGTCGGGTGGTTCTGGACCAGGTACAGCAAGATCAACCCGGCAGACGGGTCGGCCTGCCACCAGGTGCCGTAGGCGCCCGGCCAACTGAATGTGCCCGGCCCGCCTGGCCCGAATAGCGGACGTGACTTCGCCGCATCGGTCACCACCGACAGGTTCAACCCGAACCCGCGGCCGATCCAGAACGGGGCACCCAGGAACGGCTGTCGCCGCTGATCGGCGGTGAGTCGGTCCATGCGCATCGCCCGGGCCGACTGCGTCGACAGCACTCGTACACGGCCCAACACGCCGTCACCCATCAGCATTCGCGCGAACGCCAGGTAGTCGTCGGCGGTGGAGACCAGCCCTCCGCCGGCGTTGGGAAACGTTGGCGGGGCGATCGGCACCGGCCCCATCACGTCATCGTGCAGGGTGCCATCGCTGAGCCGGTACATGGTTGCGGTGCGGGCGCGCGCCTCCGGTGCGACGAAGAACCCGGTGTCGGTCATTCCCAGTGGGCCGAGCACCCGCTCGTCGAGCACCCGGGACAGGGGTTTGCCTTCGATCCGGGACAGCAGCACGCCAAGCACGTCGATGGCGTGGCTGTAGACGAGTCGCTCGCCGGGCTGATGCAAAAGCGGCAATCCGGCGAGCGCGGCCAGCCAGACGTCGGCGCCCTGGCCGAACGGCAGTCGGCGGTACTCCCGCGCGATCGGCCCGGTGGCGGTGAACCCGTAAGCCAGGCCGCTGCGATGAGTCATCAGGTCATCGACCGTGATGGGCCGCTGTGCCGGGGAAGTTTTGTCCAGAGGACCGGCGGGGTCGAATAGCACACTCGGCTCGGCGAACTCCGGTAGCCAGTGGGTGATCGGGTCCGCCAGCGAAAGCCTGCCCTCGTCGACCAAGGTCATCGCCGCCGCGACGGTGATCGGTTTGGTCATGGACGCGATCCGGAACACCGTGTCGCGGAGCATCGGCAGGCGAGCGCCGATATCGCGGTAGCCGATCTCGTTGACCTGCAGCACTTCCCCGTGCTGCCACACGAGCGTCAGGGCACCCGCCAGCAGTCCGGCGTCCACTGCTTCGCGGATCGGCGCGGCATTGCCGCCCAGTGTTGTCGCGGTCACCTGCGCTGTGCCCGGGCCGGACCGGGTACCGGCGCGTCGCCGCGGACCAGTCCAGTGCCCCGCTGGTCGGTCAGACTCTCCCCGAATGCCCTGGTGTCCATTGTGGCCAGGGTATACCGCGGTGTTAGGCTGCCCGACAGTTCGACATCCTTTAACGATCCGTCCGGTGAGGCGGAGAAGGAGGTCCTGGGTTTCGCATGGGCAATGCTGCCGATAACGCCAGCGCCGACCGGGAGTTGATGTCCTCGGCGGATGTCGGGCGCACCATTTCGCGTATCGCACACCAAATCATCGAGAAGACCGCACTCGATGGCCCCGATGCGCCGCGGGTCATCCTGCTGGGCATCCCGACCCGCGGCGTCACCCTCGCCGAGCGACTGGCCGCAAAGATCACCGAATTCTGCGGTGGCGAACCCGACAACCTCTCCTGCGGTGCGCTGGACATCACGCTCTATCGCGA
>JBDTKT010000274.1:0-2906 GCA_039935195.1 Mycobacterium sp. | reverse complement strand
GATGGCGCCCAGTCGGGTTGGGCTTTACAACCCCGCATTCGAGCATGACGCGTGCGGGGTGGCGATGGTGGTCGATATGTATGGCCGGCGCAGCCGCGACATTGTGGATAAGTCGATCACCGCGCTGCTTAACCTCGAACACCGCGGCGCCGCGGGAGCCGAACCGCACAGCGGCGACGGGGCGGGCATCCTGATTCAGACCCCCGACTACTTCCTGCGCTCGGTGTGCAATTTCGCGTTGCCGGTTGAGGGAAGTTACGCCACGGGTATCGCGTTTTTGCCGCAGTCGGCCAGGGATGCGGCGGCTGCCTGCGTGGCGGTGGAGAAGATCGTTGAGGCCGAAGGCTTGCGGGTGATCGGTTGGCGCGACGTGCCGACCGACGACTCGTCGCTGGGCGCGCTGGCTCGTGACGCGATGCCGACGTTGCGGCAGTTGTTCATCGCCGGTGCTTCCGGTATGGAACTGGAGCGTCGCGCCTACGTGGTCCGTAAGCGCGCCGAGCACGAACTGGGCAGTAGTGGCACCGGCCAGGACGGTCCGGGCCGAGAAACTGTTTACTTCCCAAGCCTTTCCGGTCGCACAATGGTTTACAAGGGCATGTTGACGACGCCGCAACTCGCAGCGTTCTACCTGGACCTGCACGACGATCGGCTGGCCAGCGCATTGGGCATTGTGCACTCCCGGTTCTCCACGAACACGTTCCCGTCCTGGCCGCTGGCGCAGCCGTTCCGGCGGGTCGCGCACAACGGCGAGATCAACACCGTCACCGGCAACGAGAACTGGATGCGGGCCCGGGAGGCGCTGATCCACACCGGAGTCTTCGGCACTGAGGGCTCTAGTGACGCCAGGAACGCGAAAAACACCGCCGACAAGCTGTTCCCGATCTGCACGCCGGGCGCCTCCGACACGGCCCGATTCGACGAGGTGCTCGAACTGCTGCATCTGGGGGGCCGCAGCCTGCCGCACGCGGTGCTGATGATGATCCCGGAGGCCTGGGAGCGGCACGAAAGCATGGACGGGCCTACCCGAGCTTTCTACGAGTACCACGACTCCCTGATGGAGCCCTGGGACGGCCCGGCCTCGATGACCTTTACCGACGGCACCCTGGTGGGCGCGGTGCTGGACCGTAACGGCCTACGGCCGTCGAGGATCTGGGTCACCGACGACGGACTGGTGGTGATGGCGTCCGAGGCGGGGGTACTCGACTTGGATCCGGCCACGGTGGTGCACCGGCAACGACTGCAGCCGGGCCGGATGTTCCTGGTGGACACCGCCGCCGGCCGGATCATCTCCGACCGCGAGATCAAGTCGACGCTGGCGGCCGAGCGCCCGTACCAGGCGTGGATCGACGAGGCCCTGATCGGAATCGAAGAGCTGCCGCCGGGTGACGCCCCGCGTATGGAGCGACACCGGATTCTGCTGAGGCAGCACGTGTTCGGCTACACCTACGAGGAACTCAACCTGGTGCTCGGGCCGATGGCCCGCACCGGCGCCGAACCGGTCGGGTCGATGGGCACCGACACCCCGGTTGCGGTGCTCTCGGCGCGGCCCCGGATGCTGTTCGACTACTTCCAGCAGATGTTCGCCCAGGTCACCAACCCGCCGCTGGACGCCATTCGCGAAGAAGTGGTCACCAGCCTGCAGGGCGCCGTCGGGCCCGAGGGCGACCTGCTCAACACCGGCGAGCCCACGTGGCGCCAAGTCGTGCTGCCCCAGCCGATCTTGAGTAACCAAGACCTAGCGAAGCTGGTGAAGTTGGACCCGGATCAGCGGATCGGTTCCCGGGGCCGGCACGGTCTGTCCGCGGCCGTCATCGGTTGCCGGTATCCGGCGGCCGAGGGCGGGGCCGGGTTGCGCGCGGCGCTTGGGCAGGTGTGCACCCGGGTTTCGGCAGCGATCAACGACGGCGCGTCTTTCATCGTGATCTCCGACCGGGAGTCCGACGAGACGCTGGCGCCCATCCCGTCCCTGCTGGCCACCGCCGCGGTGCACCACCATCTGGTGGCCGAGCGCACCCGCACCAAGGTGGGTCTGGTGGTGGAGTCCGGCGATGCCCGCGAGGTGCACCACATGGCGGCGCTGCTCGGGTTCGGCGCCGCCGCCGTCAACCCCTACCTGGCGTTCGAGTCCGTTGAGGACATGCTCGATCAGGGCCTCATCGAGGGCTTGAACGAACCCCAAGACCGCGAGCAGGCGTTGTCCAACTACGCCAAGGCCGCCGCCAAGGGCGTGCTGAAAATCATGTCCAAGATGGGTATTTCGACGCGGGCCTCCTACACCGGTGCGCAACTGTTCCAACCGGTCGGTATCTCCCAGGACCTCCTCGACGAATACTTCACCGGTCTGTATTGCCCGATCGGGGGCATCACCCTCGACGACATCGCCGCCGACGTCGCCGCCCGCCATCACCTGGCCTACCTGGACCGCCCCGAGGAGCGCGCCCACCGCGAATTGCCGGTGGGCGGTGAATACCAGTGGCGCCGCGAGGGCGAAAATCACCTGTTCAACCCGGAAACGGTGTTCAAACTGCAGCACTCCACCCGCACCGGCCAATACGCGATCTTCAAGGAGTACACCGCACTCGTCGACGACCAGAGTGAACGACTGGCCACCCTGCGTGGCCTGCTGAGGTTCAAAACCGGGAAGCGGCCACCGGTTCCGATTGAGGAGGTGGAACCGGCGACCGAGATCGTCAAGCGGTTCGCGACCGGCGCGATGAGCTACGGCTCGATCTCCGCAGAGGCACACGAGACCCTGGCGATCGCGATGAACCGGATCGGCGGCCGGTCGAACTGCGGTGAGGGCGGTGAGCACGCCGACCGCTACCTGCCCGACGCGAACGGCGACTGGCGGCGCAGCGCGATCAAGCAGGTCGCCTCCGCCCGATTCGGCGTGACCAGTGACT
>JBDTKT010000273.1:0-9341 GCA_039935195.1 Mycobacterium sp. | reverse complement strand
ATCACTGTCCTCGGTCGCCGACCACATCATGGTGGTGGCGCGCGGCGTTGATGGTGACGAGAACAGCCGGCACGGCAACGTGCTACTGATCGCGGTGCCCACCGCGCAGGTCCAGGTGCAGGCGCCGTACCGCAAGGTCGGCGCCGGGCCGCTGGACACCGCCGCGGTGCACATCGACACTTGGGTGCCCGCCGACGCACTGATCGCCCGCGCCGGAACCGGACTGGCGGCGATCTCCTGGGGGCTGGCGCACGAGCGGATGTCGATCGCCGGACAGGTGGCTGCCTCCTGCCAGACCGTGCTGGGCATCACCCACGCCCGGATGGTCAACCGCCGCCAGTTCGGCGCCACCCTGTTCGAGCATCAGGCGCTGCGGTTGCGCATCGCCGACCTGCAGGCCCGGGTGGACCTGCTGCGGCACGGACTGACCGGGATCGCCGCGCAAGGCCGGCTGGACCTGCGGACCGCGGCGGCGGTCAAGGTCACCGCCGCCCGACTCGGCGAGGAAGTGCTCGGCGAGTGCATGCACATCTTCGGCGGCTCCGGCTACCTGATCGACGAGACACCGCTGGGCCGGTGGTGGCGGGACATGAAGCTGGCCCGGGTGGGCGGCGGCACCGACGAGGTGCTGTGGGAGTTGGTAGCCGCCGGGATGCGGCCCGACCACGACGGCTACGCCGAGTTGTTCGGCGCCGCTGACTGATCAGACGTGCACCGCGCTCACTCCCCCCACGCCGCCCACCCCATTCACCCCGCCCGTCACCGCCGGGAGCCGACATGGCAGTTGCCCGCCTTGCAGCGACAATGCCGTTGCGGGGCTATCGCAGCACCGCGGGCGTGCCCCTACAACTGCGCAACACGCGCTGCCGCGTCGTGAGATTCACGGTCGCCGCGGGTAGCCGGATGCGAAACAGCCCGTTTGTCGCTGTGAGGCGGGCAACCGTCACATGCCCCGAGTCCGGTGACGGGTGGGTCGCGTGGGGTGGGTGAGAAACCAACCGTACCGCCGGTTCTCACGCCGACTGGCCCGGCTGGCCCGGCTGATCCGGCTGATCCGGCTGATCCGGGCGGGGCAGCGCGTAGAGCGCCATCCGCCGGTTGGCCATGTCGTGCTCACCGAGAAACGTGCCGCCGGCGAACTCGCACAATCGCCGGGCGGCGGTGTTGCGGTGGTCGGGGTCGAACATCACCCGCCGGCAGCGTGGATCCAGCTCGAACAGGCTGGCCATGATCCGGGGCAGCAGCAGCGGGGCGATTCCCCGGTTGACGATCCCCGGATCGGCGATCGCGGCGTGCAATCCCAAGTCGTACGGGTCGGCGTCGTAGCGCGGAGCAATGGAATCCTTTGCCGCCCGGTAGATCTCGACGTAGCCGTGGTCCTTGCCGCGCAGGCTGACGACCAGCGGGCGCGAGTAGTCGCCGGCCAACTGGGCACGCAGATAGCGCTCCCAGCGCGCAGGCGGCCAGGCGGACTCCCACGTCTGCGCCAGGTGCGGCCGGCTCATCCAGTCGGCGATCACAGCGGCGTCGGTGTCCGGGTCCGCCGGGCGGATGCCAAACGGCGCGGCCAGGTGCGGAATGGGCGGCGCCGCGACGTTGCGGACCTCGTCGGTCAGGCCGTCGACGAGTTCGCGGTGCAGGATCGGTGCGGCGTCAGTCATGTCGGCGAGCGAGCCTACCGGAGTAAGGCTGCACTAAGCCGCACTGGCACCGACGCCGCCGCCACCGATGTGACGAAGTTAATTTAGGTTAGCCAAACCTTTGCACATTGCGTAAAAGCCAGATAACTTATTGCAACCTGTTCAATTCACACCTCCTTGTTGGCGGTGTCACAGAGAAAATCCAAGGAGAAACCGTCGTGCAGCTAGCCTTTCGTCCCACCGCGACCCTGATCGCCGCGGCAGCGGTGCTGAGCGCCACCACGCTGGCCGTCAATCCCTTGGCGCCGGCATCGGCAGAGGTGCAGCGATTCGCGACACAGTTGGTCAACGACTCCGCACTGACCACCGTCGACTGGGCCACCACGTTGCACAACGCGAGCGAGAACATCACCGCCCTGCAGGACCGGTTCGAAGCCAATCCGTTCCCGGACCTCAATGCATGGTCCGGCCTGCAGTCCGGCTACGCCCAGATGATCAGCGACGAGGTGCAGGAATCCTTGAAGGGCGTGCAGGGCATCTGGAGCGGTTACGGACCCGCAGTCGGGCTGGAGAACCTGCTGCCCCAAGTGACTGAGTTCCTCCAGAGCGGTGACGTGGCTTCGGCGTACAGCCTGATCAACGTCGACATGCTGTTCGACGCGCAGAACATCACCCAGCCGTTCTTCAACCACATCCCGCACGGCACCGACGAGTTCATCCAGGGCGCGTCGGGTATCACCGGTGACATGCTGCGTCACCTGGCCGCCGTCTCCGACGTGCTCGGCGATTACAGCGTGTTGAAAGACCTGGCCAAGGCCGCCACGAGTCCCGCCATCGGCGCCCTGTTCCAGGCCTCGCAGTCGGGCACCGAGATCAACGATCTGTTCGCCGCCGGTGACACCGCAGGTGCGATGACCGCGCTGAACAACTTGCCGGCCCAGGTGACCGACGCCCTGCTGAACGGCTACAGCCCGCTGGGCGGGCTTCACCAGGACGATTTCGTCGGCCTGCTGACCCAGGGCAGCCTGCTCGACCAGTTACTGGTGATCATCCCCGGCAAGGTCGCCGATGCGCTCGGCGCGACCGCGGGCGGCACCGACATCATCCCCGACGTCACAACCGAGGTCGACCCGTCAGCGGCGGCGGACGCCTTCAACGCACTGCTGGGCTGAGACAGGTCGTCGTGGTTCGGTCGCGCGGGCCAGCGGGTTCGTGCGACCGAACCGCTTCCGACTAAGGTAAGCCTTAGCTAGCATCGGCATGTTGTCGATGTGACAGGTGCGAGAGGGTGACATGGGGCGAAACCGCTGATGGCGCGCGGGTTGCAGGGCGCGCTGATGCGCGGCCTGGGCGCTCGGGAGCACACCGCGACCGTGCTGGAGATCGTGCCGATCGCCCCGCACTTCGTCCGCGTCCGGATGGTGTCACCGACGCTGTTCGACGACACCGCGGTCGAACCCACCGCGTGGCTGCGGTTCTGGTTCCCGGACCCCGACGGGTCGAACACCGAGTTCCAGCGCGCCTACACCCTCTCCGAGGGCAACTCGGACACCGGCCGATTCGCAATCGACGTGCTACTGCACGACCCATCCGGACCGGCATCGCGCTGGGCGCGCACCGTGGCGCCCGGCACGGTCATCGGGGTCGTGTCACTGATGGGCGCGGCACGCTTCGACGCCCCGACGGCCGGCGAGATGCAGCCCGCCGGCTACCTGCTGATCGGCGATGCGGCCTCGATCACCGCGGTGAACGGGATCATCGGCGCCGTCTCGCCGGATGTGCCGATCGAGCTGTACCTGGAGCAGCACAACGACAACGACCCGCTGATCCCGCTGGCCCCCCACCCGCGGCTGCGAGTGCACCGGGTGCCGCGGCGGGACCCGAAATCACTGGCCGCCGCGATCGAAGCCCGAGACTGGTCGAACTGGTACGCCTGGGCCACCCCGGAGGCTGCCTCCCTCAAGCATGTGCGGGCCCGGCTGCGCGACGAATTCGGCTTCCCCAAATCCGAGGTGCACGCCCAGGCCTACTGGACCGCCGGGCGGGCGATGGGCACGCTGCGCAGCGACGACGCTGACAACCCCGCCCCTGAGGCCCCTGAGGCCCCCGACATCCCTGACATCCCGCTGGTCGCCCAACCGGCACCGGGCAACTGGCGGGCCCAGAGCGCCGGGCGCCTGCTCACGTCACTGCGACGGCCACTGGTGCTCGCCGGTGTGCTGCAGGTCCTGGTCACACTGGTACAGCTGGCGCCCTTCGTACTGCTGGTCGAACTGGCCCGGCGGCTGCTGGCCGGGGCCGGGGCGGCGGCGCTGTGGCCGATCGGTGGCGCCGCGCTGACACTGCTGGGGTTGGCAACACTGCTGGGCGCCGCATTGACCCTGTGGCTGCACATCGTGGACGCCCGGTTCGCCCACCGGCTGCGCCAAGACCTGCTGGCCAAGCTGTCCCGGTTGCCGCTGGGCTGGTTCACCGCGCGCGGCTCGGGGGCGATCAAGCAGCTGGTGGCCGACGACACCCTGTCGCTGCACTACCTGGTCACCCACGCGATCCCGGACGCGGTCGCCGCGGTGGTCGCGCCGGTGGCGGTGCTGGCCTATCTGTTCAGCGTGGACGCCCGGGTGGCGCTGGTGCTGTTCGTGCCGGTGCTGGTCTACCTGGTGACGGCGTCGTCGATGACGGTGCGGTCCGGCCCGCGGATCCACCAGGCACAGCGCTGGGCCGAGACGATGAACACCGAGGCCGGCGGCTACCTGGAGGGCCAGCCGGTGATCCGGGTATTCGGCGGGGCGGCCGCCTCCAGCTTCCGGCGCCGCCTCGACGGCTACATCGCGTTCCTGGTGGACTGGCAGCGCCCGCTGGCCGGCAAGAAAACGCTGATGGACCTGGCCACCCGGCCGGCCACCTTCCTGTGGCTGATCACCGCCACCGGCACCGCACTGGTGGTCTCGCACCGGATGGACCCGGTGAACCTGCTGCCGTTCCTGCTGCTGGGCACCACGTTCGGAGCGCAGCTGCTCGGCATCGGCTACGGGCTGGGCGGCATCCGCGCCGGCCTGCTGGCCGCCCGGCGGCTGCAGAACACCCTCGACGAGCCCGAATTGACGGTGCGCCCGTCCGAGCCCGCCCACCCCGTGGGCCGGCCCGGCACGGTGGTGTTCGACCGGGTCAGCTTCGGCTACCGCCCCGGCGTGCCGGTGATCCACCAGGCGTCGCTGACGCTGCGGCCGGGCACGGTGACCGCGCTGGTCGGGCCCTCCGGGTCCGGCAAGTCGACGCTGGCCGCCCTGCTGGCCCGGTTCTATGACGTCGATGACGTCGGTGCCGGAGCGATCCGCATCGACGGAATCGACATCACCGCGCTGAGCGCCGATGAGCTGTACCGCCACGTCGGGTTCGTGCTGCAGGAGACCCAGTTGGTACACGGCAGCGTGCGCGACAACATCGCGTTGGCCGCCCCCGACTCCACCGACGCGCAGGTCCAGGCCGCCGCGCGCGCCGCGCAGATCCACGACCGGATTCTGCGGCTGCCGCAGGGCTATGACACCGTGCTCGGCGCCACCGCCGGACTCTCCGGCGGGGAGCGACAACGGCTCACGATCGCCCGGGCGATCCTGGCCGACACACCCGTGCTCATCCTCGACGAGGCCACCGCGTTTGCCGACCCGGAATCGGAGTACCTGGTGCAGCGGGCGCTCAACGAGCTGACCCGGGACCGCACCGTGCTGGTGATCGCCCACCGACTGCACACGATCACCACCGCCGACCAGATCGTGGTGCTCGACCACGGCCGCATCGTCGAATCCGGCACCCACTCGGAGCTGCTGGCCGCCGGCGGCCGTTACCTGCGGCTCTGGAACACCGGACAGCGTGAACTGTCCGCAGCCGGGGAGCCGGCGCAGTGATCCGGACCTGGCTTTCGCTGGTGCCGGCGGATCGGCGCGCCAAGGTTGCCGGCTACATCGCACTCACGCTTTCCTCGGTGGCGGTCCGGGCCGCCGGCGCCGTGCTGCTCGTCCCGCTGGTGGGGGCGCTGTTCGGGGCCGCCCCGCAGCGGGCGCTGACCTGGCTGGGCTGGCTCACCGCGGCGACCGTGGCCGGGTGGGTGATCGACACCGCCGCCGCGCGGATCGGTTTCGACCTGGGATTCAGCGTGCTCGACCACACCCAGCACGACCTGGCCGATCGGCTGCCCGATGTCCGGCTGGACTGGCTGACGGCCGGGGACACCGGGCACACCGCCACCGCCCGGCAGGCGATCGCGGCCACCGGCCCCGAACTGGTCGGGCTGGTGGTCAACCTACTGACCCCGCTGGTCAGCGGCGTGCTGCTGCCGGGTGCGATCGCGGTGGCACTGCTGGGGGTGTCCTGGCAGCTGGGGCTGGCCGCGCTGGCCGGGCTGCCGCCGCTGCTGGGGGCGCTCTGGGCGTCGGTGCGGCTGACCCGGCGCGCCGACGGTGCCGCCGACGCCGCCAACGGTGCACTCACCGAACGGATCATCGAGTTCGCCCGCACCCAGCAGGCGCTGCGTGCCGCGCGTCGGGCCGAACCGGCCCGCAGCTTGGTCGGCACCGCCCTGGCCGCCCAGCGCCGGACCACGATGCGACTGCTGGGCGTGCAGATACCCGGCCAGTTGCTGTTCACCGTGGCCAGCCAGATCGCGCTGATCAGCCTGGCCGGGACTGCCACGATGCTCACCGTGTCCGGGACGCTCGGGGTCCCCGAGTCCGTCGCGCTGATCGTGGTGATCGTGCGTTACCTGGACCCGTTCACCACGGTCAGTGAGCTGGCGCCGGCGCTGGAGTCCACCCGCGCCAGCCTGGACCGCATCCACGCCGTGCTCACCGCACCGGTGCTGCCCGTCGGCACCGCGGTCTTGGCGGACGGCGCCCCGCCGTCGATCACCTTCGACGAGGTGACCTTCAGCTACGACGGCACCGCGGTGCTGGACCGGATGAGCTTCACGCTGCCGGCGGGCGGCACCACCGCGATCGTCGGGCCGTCCGGGTCGGGCAAGAGCACCATCTTGGCGCTGATCGCCGGCCTGGCACAGCCGGCCGGCGGCCGGGTGTTCCTCGGCGGGCTAGACGCCGCCACGCTGTCCGCCGACGCCCGGCGCGCGGCGACCAGCGTGGTGTTTCAGCAGCCGTATCTGTTCGACGGCACCATCAGTGAGAATGTGCGCGCCGGGGATCCGGATGCCGATGCCGCGGAGTTGGCTCGGGCGACCGCGCTGGCCCGGGTCGACGAGCTGACCGACCGACTGCCGGACGGCGCCGAGACCGCGGTCGGGGAGGCGGGCGCCGGCCTCTCCGGCGGTGAGCGGCAGCGGGTCAGCATCGCCCGCGCACTGCTCAAACCCGCGCCGGTGCTGCTGGTCGACGAGGCGACCAGCGCCCTGGACAACGAGAACGAAGCCGCTGTCGTGGCTGCGCTCACCACCGACCTGCGGCCACGCACCACGGTGATCGTCGCCCACCGACTGGCCAGCATCGCCCACGCCGACCGAGTGCTGTTTGTCGCCGACGGACGCATCGTCGAAGACGGAACTATCGACGAATTACTCTCCGCGGGAGGCCGTTTCACCGATTTCTGGCGCCAGCAACACGACGCCGCCGAATGGCGGATCCATGCCGGCTGACGGCTTCATGCCGTTTCCGGCAGAACGTGCGGCGCGCTACCGAGCGGCGGGATACTGGGCCGGCCGCCCCGTCGACGCACTGCTGCGCCACGCCGCCACGCGGTGGCCGGCCCGCATCGCGGTGATCGACACCGACAACTCCCACAGCTACGCCGAGCTGGACCGGCTGGCTGATCGCGCCGCCGCCGGCCTCGCCGCGCGCGGTATCGCCCCCGGCGACCGGGTGCTGTTGGCACTGCCCAACTCCGTCCGGTTCGCGGTTGCGCTGTTCGGCCTGCTGCGGGCCGGCGCGATCCCGGTGCTGTGTCTGCCTGGGCACCGCACCGCCGAACTCAGCCACTTCGCCGAGGTCAGCGGTGCGGTCGGGCTGGTAAGTGCTGACGCACTGGCCGGCGACTTCGAGCACCTGCCGCACGTCATCGGGGTCAACGAACTCGACGATCTGGCTGCTGGCACCCCGCCGTCGTTCGACATCAACACCACCGCACCGGCGTTGCTGCTGGTCTCCGGTGGCACCACCGGGCTGCCGAAGCTTATTGCCCGCACCCACGACGACTACGTCTACAACGCCACCGCCAGCGCTGCGCTGTGTCGGCTCACCGGTGCGGACGTATATCTGGTGGCCTTGCCTGCGGCGCACAATTTTCCGCTGGCCTGCCCGGGCCTGCTCGGGGCGATCTCGGTCGGGGCCACCACGGTGTTCACCGCAGACCCCAGCCCGGAGGCCGCGTTCACCGCCATCGCCCGGCACGGGGTCACGGTCACCGCGCTGGTGCCGACGCTCGCGACGATGTGGGCGGCGGCCTGCGAGTGGGAGCCGAATCCACCGACGACGCTGCGACTGCTGCAGGTCGGCGGGGCCAAACTGCCCGCAGAGGATGCCCGCCGCATCCGCACCAGCCTCACCCCCGGCCTGCAGCAGGTGTTCGGGATGGCCGAGGGCCTGCTGAACTTCACCCGGATCGGCGACCCGCCCGAGACGGTGGAGCACACCCAGGGTCGGCCGCTGTCCGACGCCGACGAACTGCGGGTCGTCGACGAGGCGGGCGTCGATGTCCCGGCCGGCGGCGAAGGTGAACTGCTGGTGCGCGGCCCGTACACGATCAACGGTTATTACGGCTACTTCGCCGCCTCGACGGACCACGCGCGGTCGTTCACCGCGGACGGGTTTTACCGCACCGGTGACCGGGTCCGCCGGCTCGATGGTGGCTATCTGGAGGTCACCGGGCGAACCAAAGACGTGATCCACCGCGGCGGGGAGACGATCGCGGCCGCCGACGTCGAGGAGCACCTGCTCACCCATCCGGCGATCAGCGCGGTGGCCGCGGTGCCGCTGCCCGACGACTATCTAGGTGAACGGGTCTGCGTCGCGGCGGTTTTCGCGGGACCGCCGGTGGACCTGGCCGAACTCAACGGGTATCTGGCCGGGCGCGGCGTGGCTACCCACACCCGCTGTGACGTGCTGGTGGCGCTGCCGGTGCTGCCGGTGACCTCCGTCGGCAAGGTCGACAAAAAGACACTGGCGGCCCAGATCCAAGGTCAGACAGTCGGTTAGGCGAGGGCCAGGAAGAGCTTCTCCAACTCTTCCTCGGAGATCGGCTCACCGCCACCGGCCTCGCCGGTGAGACATTCGCGAAGTCCGGTAGCCACGATCTTGAAGCCCGCCCGGTCCAGGGCGCGGGAGACCGCGGCCAACTGGGTGACCACATCCTTGCAGTTACGCCCACTTTCGATCATCCCGATGACCCCGGCCAGTTGGCCGTGCGCGCGCCGCAGCCGATTCAACACCGCTTTGACGCTGTCTTCGTTGCCTACCACCTGAGATCCTCTCGCCGATGCGGCCATCATACCCTGCCGGGTATCACCCAGTCTGCGGTCAGCTGCGCGCGACCAAATGCGGCGCCAGCGTAGCGAGCTTCTCGCAGGTCTCCTCGAACTCGCGGTCCGGGCTGGACTCACCGATCACGCCGGCCCCAGCCCGCAGCCAGGTCTGCCCACCGCGTTCGTACACGGCCCGCAGGGCCAGCGCGGCGTCCAGTCCGCCGTCGGCGGAGAACGCC
>JBDTKT010000272.1:0-9170 GCA_039935195.1 Mycobacterium sp. | reverse complement strand
AAGCCCGGCCGAGGTCGACGTGCACGTCGACATGCTGGAGATGCTGCCGACACCGTGGGGCCTGGTCCGGTCCGGCGTCGCACCGGACCATCCGAAGATCAAGTCGATCAGCGCGCAGTTCGAGAAGATCGCAGCTGATCCGCGGTTCCGATTCTTCGGCAACATCGCCGTCGGCGAGCATGTGCGGCCCGACGAACTCGCCGAACGTTACGACGCGGTGATCTACGCGGTCGGCGCCCAGGCCGATCGGCACCTGGACATCGCGGGTGAGGAACTGCCCGGCAGCGTGGCCGCGGTCGACTTCGTCGGCTGGTACAACTGCCACCCGCACTTCAACGACATGGCCCCGGACCTGACCGGCAAGCGCGCCGTCGTGATCGGCAACGGCAACGTGGCGCTGGATGTGGCCCGCATCCTGGTCACCGATCCCGACGAGCTGCGCAGCACCGACATCGCCAACCACGCCTTGGAGCTGCTGGACCCGCGCGGTGTCGAAGAGGTGGTGATCATCGGCCGCCGCGGCCCGCTGCAGGCCACGTTCACCAGCCCGGAGCTCCGCGAGCTCGGTGACATGAAGGGTCTCGACAATGTCGACGTGGTGATCACCGCCGCCGAGTTGGCCGGGGTTACCGACGAGGACGTCGAAGCGGCCCCGAAGAGCGCCAAGGCGAACATCAAGGTGCTGCGCAGCTACGTCGGACGGGAGTTGCACCCCGACCACCGCAGGATCGTGTTCCGGTTCGCCACCTCCCCGATCGAGATACGCGGCGACGGGCGGATCCAGGAGATCGTGCTGGGCCGCAACGAGCTGGTGACCGGCGAGGACGGCCGGGTGAGCGCCAAAGACACCGGCGAGCGGGAGGTGCTGCCGGTGAGCCTGGTGGTGCGCGCGGTCGGTTACCAGGGGGTGCCGACGCCGGGCCTGCCGTTCGACGAGCGGACTCACACGATTCCGCACACCGCCGGGCGCATCGACGGAACCCGCAACCAGTACGTGGTCGGCTGGATCAAGCGGGGCCCGTCCGGGGTGATCGGCAGCAACAAGAGTGACTCGCAGGCCACCGTGGACACGCTGGCCGCCGATCTGGCCGCAGCGACCCTCGCCGACGTCGGACCGGACTATGACGACCAGCTCCGGCAGTGGCTGTTGTCCCACCAGCCGAACCTGGTCACCGACGATCGCTGGCTGCTGATCGACGCCCACGAACGGTCAGCGGGTGAGCCGCACGGCCGGCCCCGGGTCAAGCTGGCCAGCATCGACGACCTGTTGGCGATCGGGGACGACTGACGCCGTGCGCTGCGGTCCCGGCGCGGTCGGCGTGTCAGCCGGGCCTGCGAGTTCTGAGGCGTTGCGCCCGCGCTAGTTTCCGGAACTCAGGCCGGGCGAGACGATGTTCCAGTTGTCCGGATTACGCGGCGAATACCGCACCGGGATCAGCTCACCCACCGACGGCCAGGCGTCGACACTGACGGCAATGCGCTGGTAGACCTCGTGTTCGCCAACCGTGGGCCCGTGCAGGACACCGGTGATCGTGACGTACTGCTCGCCGATCGCATCCGGTCGGGGACTGACACCGGTGACCAGCAGCGTGCCCTCCTCGGCGTTACCGCGCGGCCCCGGCCGGCGGAACCGCGGAGCCAGGAACACCGCCAAAATCGCGACCAACAGCAGTAAGACCCAAATCTCCCACATCCCGTCATGGTAGGACTGCTGCCATGACGAGCGACCATTTCGACGACGATCTGACCCTGGCCCTGGCGCTGGCCGACCGCGCGGACTCGGTGACGCTGGCCCGATTCGGTGCGCTGGATCTGCGCGTGGACACCAAACCGGACCTCACCCCGGTCACCGACGCCGACCGCGACGTCGAAACCCTGCTGCGCGAAGCATTGGCAATCGACCGCCCGAACGACGAAATCCTGGGCGAAGAATTCGGCGGTACAACCACTTTCAGTGGGCGCCAGTGGGTCATCGACCCGATTGACGGCACCAAGAACTTCGTGCGCGGCGTACCGATCTGGGCGACGTTGATCGCACTGCTCGACGACGGTGTGCCGTGCGTCGGGGTCATCAGCGCTCCCGCACTGGACCGGCGCTGGTGGGCCGCGCGAGGTCACGGGGCGTTCGGTTCGACCGGCGGTGCCCCCGCGCAACGACTGTCGGTGTCCTCGGTGGCTGAACTGGGCTCAGCGAGCCTGTCATTCGCCAGCTTGTCCGGCTGGGCGCAGCGCGGCCTGCGTGACCGGTTCATCGCGTTGACCGACCGAGTGTGGCGGGTGCGCGGCTACGGCGACTTCTGGTCCTACTGCCTGCTCGCCGAGGGGGCGGTCGATATCGCCACCGAACCGACGGTGTCGGTGTGGGACTTGGCCGCCCTCGACGTGTTGGTGCGCGAGGCGGGCGGGATCTTCACCGACCTGTCCGGCACCCCGGGGCCGCACGGCGGCAGCGCGGTCGCCACCAACACACTGCTGCACGGGGAAGTGCTGGCCGGCCTGCGCGAAGGCTAGACCGGCGGCGTCTGCCCGGGTGGATTCGCTGACGAACGCATCACATCTTACTTCTGAGTTATCTTACTGTGGAGTAAGATGGTGAAATTCGCATTTCCCCACCGAGTGAGGCTCTGAAATGACTGATACCACCCGTGCCGCTAACGGCTCGAAGGTCCACTCACAGCACCCCAGCGCCGTCGGTTTGAGCCGACACAAACGCACCCCGACCGACATCGGCCTGGCCCTGATCACCCCGCTGGTCGGCCGGGAGTTCTTGGACCGCTACAACCTGCGCGACCCGCTCAACCGGGGCCTGCACTACGGCGTCAAGACGGCTTTCTCGATCGCCGGTGCGTCCACTCGCGAATTCAAGAAGGTCCGGAGTCTGGGCAAGGCACCCACCCGGCTGCCCACCAGCGGCGCCAGAAGTACGGGATACTTCGACCTGGCCCCCGATGACGATCAGAAGATGATCATCGAGACGGTTGAGGAGTTCGCCGCCGAGGTGCTGCGTCCGGCCGCCCACGACGCCGACGCCGCCGCCGACTACCCCCGTGACCTGATCGCCAGGGCCGCTGAACTGGGTATCACGGCGATCAACATCCCGGAGGACTTCGACGGCATCGCCGCACATCGCTCGGCGATCACCAACGTGCTGGTGGCCGAGGCACTGGCTTACGGCGACATGGGTCTGGCGCTGCCGATCCTGGCACCCGGCGGATTCGCCTCGGCCCTGACCCACTGGGGCAGCGCCGACCAGCAGGCCACCTACCTGCCCGTCTTCGCCGGCGAGACCGTGCCGCAGGCCTGCGTGGCGATCACCGAACCGCACCCGCTGTTCGACCCCACCAACCTGAAGACCACCGCGGTGCGCACCCCGAGCGGCTACCGGCTCGACGGGGTGAAATCACTGGTCCCGGCGGCGGCATCCACGGAGCTGTTCATCGTGGCGGCCCAACTCAACGGCAAGCCGGCGCTGTTCATCGTGGAGGCATCCGCCCAGGGCCTGAGCGTGACGCCCGACCCGAGCATGGGCATCCGCGCCGCGGGCCTGGGCAAGATCGAGCTGAACAAGGTCTCGGTGCCACTGAGTGCACGACTCGGTGAGGACGACGCGTCCGACAACGACTATTCCGAAGCCGTCGCGCTGTCCCGGCTTGGTTGGGCCGCATTGGCCGTCGGCACCAGCCACGCGATGCTCGACTACGTCGTGCCCTACATCAAGGAGCGCGAGGCCTTCGGCGAACCCATCGCCCACCGCCAGTCGGTGGCGTTCATGTGCGCCAACATCGCCATCGAGCTCGACGGGCTGCGCCTGGTGGCCTGGCGCGGGGCGTCGCGGGCCGATCAGGGCCTGTCCTTCATCCGCGAGGGTGCGCTGGCCAAGCGGCTCGGTGCCGACAAAGGCATGCAGATCGGCCTGGACGGTGTGCAACTGCTCGGCGGCCACGGCTACGTCAAGGAACACCCGGTCGAACGCTGGTACCGCGACCTGCGGGCCATCGGCGTCGCCGAGGGTGTCCTTGTTATTTAGCGGTCAGAAAATAAATCTTCCCCAACCGAGCTGAAAGTCCCATCATGGCAATCAATCTGGAACTACCCCGCAAGCTGCAGGCCGTCATTGAGCTGACGCACTCGGGTGCTGCCGAAATACTGCGCCCGATCTCACGTAAGTACGACGCCCGCGAGCACGCGTACCCGGTCGAGCTCGACACCCTGGAAACACTCTTCGAGGGTGTCTCCAACGCCGGCGGCAGTGAACTCGCCGGAACCGAGGCGTTCCGCAACGGCGCCGACAGCGACGAGAACCGCAACGGCGCGAACATGGCAGCACTGCTGCAGGTCCTCGAAATGAGCTGGGGCGACGTCGCTTTGCTGTTGTCGATCCCCTACCAGGGCCTGGGCAACGCAGCGATCGCCGGTGTCGCCACCGACGAACAACTCAAGCGGCTGGGCAAGGTGTGGGCGGCAATGGCGATCACCGAGCCCAGCTTCGGGTCCGACTCGGCGGCGGTTTCGGCAACAGCCACCTTGGACGGTGATGAGTATGTGATCAACGGTGAGAAGATCTTCGTCACCGCCGGTTCGCGGGCCACCCACATCGTGGTGTGGGCCACGTTGGACCGCTCGCTGGGCCGCGCGGCGATCAAGTCGTTCATCGTGCCGCGCGAACATCCCGGCGTCACCGTCGAACGCCTGGAGCACAAGCTCGGCATCAAAGCCTCCGACACCGCGGTGATCCGGTTCGACAACGCCCGGATCCCGAAGGGCAACCTGCTGGGCAACCCCGAGATCGAGACCGGACACGGGTTCGCCGGGGTGATGGAGACCTTCGACAACACCAGGCCGATGGTCGCCGCGATGGCACTCGGCGTCGCCCGCGCCGCACTCGAGGAACTGCGCAAGGTGCTTGACGACGCCGGTTTGGAAATCTCCTACGACAAGCCGTCGCACGCCCAGAGCGCGCCGACCGCGGAGTTCCTGCGGATGGAAGCCGACTGGGAATCGGCCTACCTGCTGACCCTGCGCTCGGCGTGGCAGGCCGACAACGGCATCCCGAACTCCAAAGAAGCGTCGATGGGTAAGGCCAAGGCCGGTCGGGTTGCCAGCGACATCACCCTGAAGGCCGTCGAAATGACCGGCACCCTGGGCTATTCCGAGCAGACGCTACTGGAGAAGTGGAGCCGCGACTCGAAGATCCTCGATATCTTCGAGGGCACTCAGCAGATTCAGCAGTTGGTGGTGGCCCGCCGGTTGCTGGGGCTGTCGTCTTCTGAGCTGAAGTAGCCCCGCCCTCTCGCCGAGCAGTCCCCCGCAAGCGGGTGATGCCCCCAGCGGACTCGCACAAATCCACCGGGCTGGATTGTGCGAGTCCGCGTCTGTTCGCGGGACTGGCCTAGCCCTTGCCTGCACGCAAAAGAGAAACTAATGTCACTTTTAGTTTATTCACCGTAGCGTTCGGGAGCCGTCGAATGGAATCGTTCGTTCACCTGCGCAAGGGCAAGACACCGCGCCGCCTGCACGCCGACCTCGACGGGCTCAAGGACGACGAACTGGGCCGCGACGGGTTCACCGGCCGCACCGCCAACATGTACCGCCGCCACGACCCCACCGCCTACCGCGCGAAAGGGCCGCTGCGGCCGATCGATGTGCTGTCCTCCGCACTCAAACCCACTGATGCGACCGACGCCGACGGTGGCCCGCTGCTGCTGTTTTCCAATCCGGACTGCCGCATCTCGCTGTCGCACCGAAGTGATGAGATGCCGTTCTACTCCCGCCACGTCGACGGCGACCTGCTCTGCTTCGTGCACTCCGGTGCCGGGTTGCTGGAGACCGAGTTCGGGCCCATGCCCTACCGCGCCGGCGACTGGGTGTATCTGCCCAAGGCCACCACCTGGCGTCAGGTCCCCGAGCAGCAGACGAGCCTGCTCATGATCGAGGCCACCGACGAGTTCCGGGTGCCACCGCCGGGTGCACTGGGGCGACATTTTCCGTTCGACCCGTCCCAGGCGACCATCCCCGAACCCGCCCCCATCGACGATGACGGCCGCGACTCCTACCACGTTCGGCTGATCCATGAGGGTGGCCCGACAACACTGGTATACAAACACAATCCGATCGACGTCGAAGGCTGGCGCGGTGATAATTTCCCGTTCAGCTTCAACATCGCCGACTACAACGTGATCACCTCCGACAGCGTGCATCTACCGCCGACGGTGCACATGTTCATGCAGGCCACCGGTGTGGTCGTGATGAACTTTCTGCCCAAGCCCGCCGAACGGGTGCCGGGCACCGAGCGCACCCCGTGGTACCACCGCAACGTCGACTACGACGAGGTCGCGTTCTTCCACGGCGGCACGCTCTACGGTGCTCCGATGCCGGCCGGGCTGATCTCGCATGCGCCGCAGGGCGTACACCACGGCGCCCCGGAGAGGGTACGGGAACGGGCGCGCCGCAAGTTTGACGACTTCGACCGCGTCGACTGGCAGGTGATCGCCGTCGACACCCGCCGTCGCCTCACCCCGTCGGCCGAGGTGCTCGCCAACGATCTGGGACAGCACTCATGAGCGCCCCCGCCAAGCACGAATACGACCGCATTCCCTATCTGGTTGCCTACCAGAATGACTCGGGCGTTCGCGACGTCTACGGCGGCATCGCCGAGCTAGTGGTGCTGGAAAGTTACCTGCTCAAGCCGAGGAACAGCCCGAGTGGCACGGTGCTGGTGTTCATGCACCCGATCGGAGGCGGCGCCTACCTGCCGATGATGAACGGGCTGGCTCGGTCCGGACATCACGTTATCTACTGCAATAGCCGATTCCGTGGCACCGACTCCGCGCTGCTGATGGAGAAGGTGGTCCAAGACCTCGGCGAAGCCATCAAGGACGCCAAGAACCGGTTGGGCTACACCAAGGTGGTGCTGGCCGGTTGGAGCGGCGGCGGCTCGCTGTCGATGTTCTACCAGCAACAGGCCGAGAAGCCGACGGTGACGGCCAGCCCCGCCGGCGACGGCCCGGACCTCACCAAGCTCGGCCTGATCCCGGCCGACGCGATCGTGCTGCTGGCCGCGCACATCAGCCGGCACGGCACGCTCACCGAGTGGATCGACGCCTCGATCCTCGACGAGTCCGACCCGACCAAGCGGGATGCGGAGCTGCATCTGTACAACCCGGACAACCCCAACCAGCCGCCTTACAGCGCCGAGTTCCTGGACCGCTACCGCCAGGCGCAGATCGACCGCAACCGCCGAATCACCGCCTGGGTCAAAGCAAAACTCGCCGAACTGACGGCCCGCGGGCACCCCGATGAGGAGTTCGGATTCGTCGTGCACGGGACCATGGCCGACCCGCGTTGGCTGGACCCGACCGTCGATCCCAACGAGCGCACCCCGGGCACCTGCTATCTCGGCGATCCCGAGGTAGTGAACATGAGCCCGATCGGCCTGGCCCGGTTCTGCACGCTGCGTAGCTGGCTGTCCCAGTGGAGTTACGACGACGCGCACGGTGACGGGGTGGATTGCGGCCGCGACATCACGGTGCCCGCCCTGGTGATCGGCAATCTCGCCGATGACGCCTGCACGCCCAGCCATACCCGTCGACTCTTCGAAGCGATTGGCCACGACGACAAGGAAATGCACGAGATACCCGGCGCCAATCACTATTACATCGGACCGGAACAACGAGACACGCTGCGCCAGGCCGTGGGGATTGTCACCGACTGGCTGGCCCGGCACGGCTTTGCCGATACCGGAAGTACCCCCATATGACCGTTGGTTCGATGCCCACCGGCGCGCTGGCCGGGATCCGGGTGCTGGAACTCGGAACGCTGATCGCCGGACCATTCGCCGGCCGACTGCTCGGCGACATGGGTGCCGAGGTCATCAAGATCGAACCGCCGGGCGCACCCGACCCGCTGCGAAACTGGGGTCAGGCCGAACTCGACGGCGAACACTTCTTCTGGACCGTGCACGCCCGCAACAAAAAAGCCGTCACCCTGGACCTGCGCAAGACCCGCGGTCGGGAACTCTTCCTGAAGCTGGTGGAACGCTCCGACGTCGTCGTGGAGAACTTCCGGCCCGGCACGCTGGAACGCTGGGACCTCGGCTACGACGTGTTGCGATCCCACAACAGGGGCATCGTCCTGGTGCGGGTGTCCGGTTACGGCCAGACCGGGCCCGACGCCCACAAGGCAGGTTATGCGTCGGTCGCCGAGGCGACCAGCGGGCTGCGGCACCTCAACGGATTCCCAGGCGGGCCGCCGCCGCGGCTGGCGCTGTCGCTGGGGGACAGCCTGGCCGGCATGTTCGCCGCGCAGGGCGCACTGGCCGCACTGTACCGGCGCACGGTCACCGGCGAAGGCCAGGTAGTCGACGTCGCGCTGACCGAATCCTGTTTGGCCATCCAGGAGTCCACCATCCCCGACTACGACGTCGCGGGGGTGGCACGCGGGCCGTCCGGCACCCGACTCGACGGCATCGCCCCGTCGAATATCTACCGCACCGCCGATGACAGCTGGGTGGTGATTGCCGCCAACCAGGACACCGTGTTTCACCGGCTCTGCACCGCGATGGGCCGCCCCGAGTTGGCCGACGACCCGCGGTTCGTCGACCACGGTGCACGCGGGCGCAACCAGGACGAGATCGACGCGATCATCGCCGAGTGGGCAGCCGTGCACGCACCCGGCGATATCATCGAAACCCTCTCCGCTGCAGGGGTAATCGCCGGACCGATCAACACCGTCGCCGAGGTGGTCGCCGATCCTCAACTGCGCGCCCGGGGGATGATCGTCGACCATTTTGACGAGCGGATTCACCGCAACATCAAGGGCCCGGGGATCGTGCCGGTGCTCTCGGAATCCCCGGGTGCAATCCGCTCGGCCGGCCCGGCCCGACCCGGCCAGCACAACGACGAGGTTTACCTCGGACTATTGGGCCGCACCGCCGACGAATTGGCGGCCCTGCACGCCGAGGGAGTGTTATGACCACGCTGCCGACCCACGTCACGATCCGCGAGGTGGCGCTGCGCGACGGCCTGCAGATCGAGGCGCCGGTACAGCTGGCCGCCAAACTTGAATTGCTGGCCGCGGTGGCTGCCACCGGGGTCCGCGAGGTCGAGGTCACCTCATTCGTATCGCCGACCAAGGTGCCCGCGCTGGCCGACGCCGCCGAGTTGGCCGCCGAA
>JBDTKT010000271.1:0-5380 GCA_039935195.1 Mycobacterium sp. | reverse complement strand
TCGCCCATGGTCACGTCGTAGTCGGTCGATCCGCCCGGCACGTACGCGTACCCGAGTGCGACCAGTGCCGGGTCGATCATCCCGGTGCCTGGATCCCGGGCCCACGCCAGCGCCGACGTCGATGAGTCGAACAGCGGCACGTGGACACTCGCCAGCGCCGCCCCCCGTGCCAGCGCCGTCTCCGGTTCCGCGGGCACGTTGACCGGGAGCGGGCTGGCCGCTTCGAGTTCCTGCTTGATCACTCCGACATTGACCCCGGAGCCGACGACGAACATGCCGTCCGGGTGCGACGGCAGCCGCCCGGCCTGCGCGGCCATCGCGGTCAACTCAGCCACCGCCGGGGCGTCATCGGCCGGCAGCGTCACCCGCTTCACCTCGGTGATCGACCCGTCGGACGAATCGACGACCGCCAGGGTCGCACTGTCGGGTTCGATGAACATCAACGCGGTCCGCGCGTACCCGACGGACCCGCCAACCTCTTGCGCCAGCGCCGCCGCCGCCAGGAACGCCGACACCAACATCACGTTCTCGACCCGGCGGTCGGCCAGCGCGTCCCGCAGTTGGTCGGCCTGCAACTGGTTACCGACGGTCACCCCGGTCGATGTCAGCCGATAACCGCCCTCCCGCGCGCTCTCTCGGGTACCCAGAATCGCGGCGACGACCTGGCCGGGCAGGGTACCGCCGTCGGCGTCGGCATCGAAGCCATCCTGGTCGACGGTCAGCCCGCCAGCGCTCTCGCCCTCGACCAGCACCATGTGGACCGACGGCGGTGCCATCGACACACCGAGAACGATGTCCATGCCACCTCCCCGCGGTAGGTTAACGTCCGGCAAACACTTAGCCCATCTTAGCTCTAACTCGCCTAGCCGCCGAGGTCCAGATTAAGGCCGGGTATTCCGAGTGGAATCTTGATACCCCCGCCGTGGCCGCCGCCGCCGTGGCCGTGGCCCCCGCCGTGCCCACCGCCGTGGCCCCAGTCGTCGTCACCACCCCAGCCGCCCTTGGGCGGACCGAGGATCGGCGGACCGCCGGGCAGGCCCGGGATCTGCATACCCGGAATTCCCGGCGGGGCGGCCGGCGGCGGTGGCGGTGGGGGCGCCTCCGGGCCGTGGGCCTCCGGAGCCGGCGCCTCGGGCGGCGCTGGGACGACGACCGGCGCGGGCGCCGGGGCAGGCTGCGGCGGCGGGGCCGGCACCTGGGCCTTCGGTGGCGGTGCGGGCGCGTGCTGAGCGGGCGTGACGACGTTCGCACGGACCTCGGGCCGGTGGTTCCCGAAGGGCCGGATGCTGACCGCCAGCGCGACCGTCAGCGCGACGACCCCCACGACGAAGATCCCGATCAGCAAGCTGCCGGTCAGCAGGAAGGGCTTGCGGCCAGGTTGCTCCTCCCCGGCACCGAAGTCGAGCAGGCGGGAGTCAAAGAGTTCCGGATCGTCGGCCACAGCCGGGCCGCGGTCGGGCGGAGCGGGCAGATAACCGCTGTCCGGATAGTCCGGCGCCGCGCTGTAAGCGAGTGCGGCGTTGTCGGAGGTGGCGTTGTAATCGGCCGGCCCGACCGGCACATAGGCGTATCCGGCGTTGACCAGTGCCGGGTCGAGCGCGCCCGTGCCCGGATCCTGTGCCCAGGCAAGCGCCCGGGTCGATGAGGAGAACAGCGGGGCGTGCGCGCTCGCCAGCGCCGCCCCCCGCGCCAGCGCCAGCTCCGGTTCCTCGGGCGCGCTGACCGGAACCGGGCTGGCTTTCTCCAGCTCCGGCTTGATCAGGGCGATGTCGACCCCGGAGCCCACCACGAACAGCCCGTCCGGGCGGGAGGCCAGCCGGTCCACGCCGGCGACCATCGCGGTCAACTCGGCGACCGCGCGATCATCGTCGCGGGACAGCGGCTGCCGATGAATTTCCGCGATCGACCCGTCGATGGAGTCGACCACCGCCAGGGTCGCGGTGTCCGGTTCGACGAACAGCAGGCCGGTGCGCGCATAACGGATGCCGCTGCCCACCGCCTGAGCCAGTGCCGCGGCCGCCAGGAACGCCGAAATCAGCATGACGTTCTCAATCTTGCGGTCGACCAGAGCCACCCGCAGCGCTGCCGCCTCAGACTGGTCGGTCCACGTGACCCCGGTCGAACTCAGCTGGTAGCCGCCCTCCCGCGCGCTCTCGCGAGTACCCAGAATCGCCGCCAACACCCGATCCGGGGCACCACCGGCACCGCCGGTGGCGATGTCGAAACCGTCGTGATCGACCGTGACCCCGTCCGCATTCTCGCCTTCTACCAGCACCATGCGGACCGTAGCGGGCGCCATCGACACCCCGAGAACGATGTCCACGAAACCTCCATTTCCGAGTCTCAGCCCCCGGCGGGAAACCAATTACACCGTCATCACTGCCGCCCATTACGACCGCTACATCCGCGGGTTATCCGGACTTGATGAAGTTCTGGTACGACCGCGACGGTGTCGGCCCGCGTTGACCCTGGTATTTCGACCCTACCCGCGTGCTGCCGTAGGGATGCTCGGCCGGACTGGTCAACCGCAGCAGGCACAGCTGGCCGATCTTCATCCCCGGCCACAGCGTGATCGGGAGATTCGCCACGTTGGACAGCTCCAGAGTGATGTGGCCGGAGAAGCCCGGGTCGATGAATCCCGCGGTGGAATGGGTCAGCAGTCCCAGCCGACCCAGGCTCGACTTACCCTCCAAACGTCCGGCCAGGTCATCGGGCAGCGTGCACCGCTCCAGGGTGGAGCCCAGCACGAACTCCCCGGGGTGCAACACGAACGGCTCCCCGTCGGCGGGTTCCACCAGCGTGGTCAGCTCGTCCTGCTGCTTCGCGGGGTCGATGTGGGTGTATCGGGTGTTGTTGAAAACCCGGAATAGGCAGTCCAGGCGGACGTCCACGCTGGACGGCTGGACCAAGTCGTCGTCGAACGGGTCCAGGCCCAGTCGACCGGCAGCGACTTCGGCCCGCAGGTCGCGATCGGAGAGCAGCACCCGACGAGCGTATCGGCTAAAAGCCAGCGGTCGGTGATCACATCAATTCGACGTAGGCCGGGGCGCGTTCCAGCATGGGTTCGGCCACCGGCATCGCGGGCACCGGCACGGTGCGTACCGTGGCCGCCGGGTGGTGCAGATGCCCGTGCACCACCCCGTGGTAGGCGGTTTCGGCGTGCTGGGTGAAGTCGACGCCGGTCGTCTCGTCCTCGGCGCTGACCCGGAAACCCATGGCGCGGTCGATCAACTTGGCCAACCCGTAGGACACAGTGAATGCGTACGCGCCTACCGCGGCCGCGGCCAGCAGTTGCTTGCCCAACAGGGTTGCTCCGCCGTGATAAAGCAGGCCCTGCGGGCCTTTCGTCATCACCTCGGTGGCGAGGAAGCCGATCAGCAACACGCCCACCAGACCGCCGACGAAATGCACGCCGACCACATCCAGCGAGTCGTCGTAGCCGAACCGGAACTTCAACCCGATGGCGAACGAGCAGACGATCCCCGCCGCCAGGCCCACCACGGCGGCGCCCAAGGTGTTGACCGTGCCGCACGCCGGGGTGATCGCCACCAGCCCCGACACCACTCCCGACGCGGCACCGAACGTGGTCGGCTGCCCGTCACGGATCTGTTCGACGGTCAGCCAGCCCAGCATTCCCAGGCAGCCGGCGACCAGCGTGTTCAAAAAGACCGCCGCAGCGATACCGTCGGCCGACAACGCCGAGCCAGCGTTGAACCCGAACCAACCGAACCACAACAGGCCAGCGCCCAGCACCACGAACGGCAGATTGTGCGGGCGCATCTCGTGCGACTTGAACCCGATGCGCGGCCCAAGCACCAGCGCCAAGGCCAGCGCGGAGGCACCGGACACGATCTCGACCACCAGGCCGCCGGCGTAGTCGAGCACACCGAGGTTAAGCAACCAGCCGCCAGGACCCCACACCCAGTGCGCCACCACCGCATAGACAGCCACCGCCCACAGCGGCACGAACACCATCCAGGCGGCGAACTTCGCCCGGTCTGCGATCGCACCGCTGACCAGCGCGGCGGTGATGATGGCGAAGCTGAGTTGGAATGTGGCGAACAGCAGTTCTGGCACGGCGCCGTGCACGGTGTCCGGGGTGATCCCGGCCATCCCGATATGTCCGAGGTCACCGATCAGGCCGTGGCCACTGTCGGTGGAGAACGCCAGCGAGTAGCCGGCGATCAACCAGGCCACCGTGACCAGCGGAATAGCGATGAAGCTCATCATGATCATGTTCAGTACGCCAGTGGTGCGGACCATGCCGCCGTAGAAGATCGCCAACCCCGGAGTCATGAGCAGAACCAGGCCGGTGGCGGCGAGTAGCCACGCGGTGGCGGCCGGATCGATAGCAGGCACTGCAGACTCCTTTCGAGGTTGCTGATGAGCATGGCGCGCACACATTTCCGCAGTAGGGCGATCCTGTTTCCGGCGCATTGCACGGTGCGCACAGCCGCCGTCAGCTCGCCGAGAGGTCGCTCTGTAGTACCCGGCCAGCGGATCGGCCCAGGATGCTAGCCTTCGTGATCGACAGCGCCGATGTAGTTCAATGGCAGAACATCAGCTTCCCAAGCTGAATACGCGGGTTCGATTCCCGTCATCGGCTCCACTAAATGACCGTTCAGCGGCCTATCTAGTGGGGCAAGTCAGGCGGCGCTGCCGTTTCTTGATCGTCGTTTGACCGTGGCCCGCCGAAAGGCCTGAAACTCATCAAGTTCCGCAACTACAGCCGCGGATTCATCGAATCACGGTCCGTATGCGCTTGTCGACGATGCGAACTACCTCCGTTCATCGACTCCCGCAAGCCACTGTGGTGGCAATGACCAATGCAGAATGTGCGTGTGAGCGTTGGTGTAGTTGTGGTCTTCGCCGGGTGGGCCGTCGAAAGCGGGTCTGTGGCCGGCGGCGGCTGAACGGATCGGACCGGGCTGGTCGACAAGCTCGAGTCCGTGGCGGCAAGATTTTGCGCAGCGAGTTGAAAGGATGCGCCGATGAGCGCTGATCACCGGTTGCGGCGGCTGCTGCGTCCCCGCCCACTGCTGCGCGCCGTGCTGGAACTGCTCAACGCTGCCAACAGTTTCCACCCGCTGGCCCGCAAGGGTTACATGATTCTGGCGGTGTTCTGGTTCGGCTGGCCCACTTCGGAGCTGTCGGGACTGTGCGCGGGCGTGTCAGCACTGGACGTGATCCGCCGGGGTCGCCGCGGTGACTTCGCGGGCTGGCGCGGAAAGGTCGCGCTGGCGCTGACCGTGGCGTCGTGGGTCTTCTTGGCGTTGACCTACCGATGCAACGTCATCACGCCCGGTCCGGTGCTGGAATCAGCCCTGCGCGACGAGTTGGGTCCCGACTACACCGACGCGCTGGCCACTCTGCCGGCGGA
>JBDTKT010000270.1:0-7256 GCA_039935195.1 Mycobacterium sp. | reverse complement strand
TCGGCGGCGGCGATCTCCGCCGGGGTCAACCCGACACCGGGTGCCAGCAGCCCCTGGATGTAGAGGGGGTGCACCAGCGCCAGGCCGGCCACGGCGTTGAGGTCGGCCAGGGAATTCATCGGGTACCGAGGGAAGTCGGCGAACCCGTCGTATTCCAGGGTGTAGATGGTGTCGGGGATGCCGGTGTCGGCCGGGGTGGCGCCGCTGAACGTCAAACCCAGGCTCGGAAACGTCGGGGTGGGGTCTTGCGGCAGGTTGAAGCGCTCCAGGATGCCACCGTTGGGGTTGCTCGGATCACCGAGATTGAGAAAGGCCAGCTTCCCGTCGCTGACGTCGACGCCGTTGAGCTTCCCGTCCTGGATGTCTTGCAGCACAAATGAGTTGATGGTGGCGCTCTGCGAAACACCGGCGATGACGACGTTGTGTCCGCCTTGGATGTCCTTGTCAATCTGCGTTTCGGCGATCTGGACACCCTGGGTCACCGACTGGTTGAACGGTAACTGTTTGGATATGCCCTCGATGGTCTGCAATCCCTCGGGGGTGAACAGCCGCTCCGCGGCGTAATCGGCGAATCCGTTGGGGGCGAGGAAGTTATCGAAACCGGCCCGGGCCAGCTCCACCGGCGGGACCGGGACGCCGCTGCCGCCCATCAGCAGCGCGATGCCCTGGCCGGGTAGTGGTGGCGCGTCGATAGGTGTTGGTTCCGCGCCGGAAAGCAGGATCGGGTCGGCGACTAGTTTGGGATGCCCTGGGCTCGGTGCCGGTGCGATTGTCAGGGTCACGGCCAGCGCGACCGTGCCGGTGAACGTCAAGGGCACGGCGAACCACAGGTGGCTTGGGCGATGTGTCACTGAGCGACCCTTCCGAGGGTCCCGCATCATCTCGAATTGGTGCAGGAACCTCCATTGCTTTCCTTGCGCAGCCAACGTAAGTGGGTAAGACACTTTAGGGCAAGACTTTCATCGAAAATCTTCATGATCGGCCCAACCCCTACCAAGGGCTCGGCGAGTAATCCTTCAGAAAACACCCGTACAGGTCCTCGCCCGCCTCCCCGCGCACGATCGGGTCATACACCCGGGCCGCACCGTCGATGAGATCCAACGGTGCGTGGAAACCTTCCTCGGCCAATCGCAGCTTGGTGGGGTGCGGACGCTCATCGGTGATCCAGCCGGTGTCCACTGCGGTCATCAGGATCGCGTCGCGCTCCAGCATCTCCCCCGCGCTGGTGCGCGTGAGCATGTTCAGGGCAGCCTTGGCCATATTGGTGTGCGGATGCCCTGGGCCCTTGTATTGGCGGCTGAACTGGCCCTCCATCGCCGACACATTGACCACATACTTACGTCGGGCCGAGGCCGCCGCCATCGCCGGGCGCAGCCGGCTCACCAGGATGAACGGTGCGGTCTGATTGCACAGTTGCACCTCGAGCAGCTCCAGGGCGTCGACCTCGTCCACCCGCTGCGTCCAGCTGTTCACCGCGGCGGTGTCGGGCAGCAGCCCGCCCGCGTCGATCGCGACCCCGGCCGCGATCCGTTCCGGGGACGCGCTGCGAGCGGTCAGGGCCAGCTCGGTCAGCGCGTGCGGACTCTGATGCTCAGCGAGGCTGCCGGCCAGTGCCGCCGGGTGCGCGTCACTGACGTGGTCGAAGGTGATCACGTCGACGAGTTCGGACGGTGGGGTGCGCTCGGCTTCGACGAGTGCGGCGTACGAGCCGGGTGCGCGGCGCACGGTCTGCGCCGCGTTGTTGATGAGGATGTCCAGCGGGCCGTGGGCGGCCACCGCGTCAGCCAGCGCGACGACCTGAGCCGGGTCACGTAGGTCGATGCCCACCACCTGCAGTCGGTGCAGCCAGTCGGCACTGTCGGGCATCGCTGCGAAGCGGCGCACCGCATCGTTGGGAAAGCGGGTGGTGATGGTGGTGTGCGCACCGTCGCGCAGCAGTCGCAGCGCGATGTACATGCCGATCTTGGCGCGCCCGCCGGTGAGTAGGGCGCGCCGGCCGGACAGGTCGGTGCGGGCGTCGCGTTTGGCCCGGCTCAGTGCGGCGCAGGCCGGGCAGAGTTGGTGATAGAACGCATCCACTTGCGTGTAGTGGTTCTTACAGATGTAGCAGGCCCGCGAGCGCAGCAACGTGCCCGCCGACGCCCCGACCGTGCCGGATACCAGGGGAATGCCCTGCGTCTCGTCGTCGATACGGCCCGGCGCGCCGGTGGCGGTGGCGGCGATGACGGCGTCGTCGGCGGCGGCCACCGCGTCCCGCCTGGCGTCCCGGCGGGCCTTCTTCACCTTTTTGAAGACGCCCGCGGTGGCTCGGCGGACGGCCACGGCATCGGGGTGCTCGGGCGGCAGCGAATCGATCTCGGCGAGCACCTGCAGGCAGGTGGCGAGTTTTTCCGGGTCGATCGCGGGCACGCCTGAAAGGGTACGGCCCGCAGCTAGCGGCAAGGCACCGGCAACATCAGGGCAGTCCGGCCCGATCGAACTCACGTTGCAGGGGCGTGACCGGTGGGCCGGCTGAGGCGACGCGGTCGACGGGCACCCTGAACCGGACCGACCTCGGCTCAGCTCGGCTCAGCTCAGGATCGTGGTGAGCTTGGCCAATACTTCATCGAGAATCGCAGGCGGGACATGTTCAACCTTGCGGCCGTTGCGCGCCTCTAAATCGATTGCGCGGGGCTGATCGCAGCGTATGACGCCGCTTGTGCGAGTGCCCGCATCTGTCAGGGAGACCGCGAAACCCGCGGTACGCGCAAAGTCTCGGCCTCGCGTTATCGGTAGCACCACTGGAGTTTCCGTCAAACGATTAAACGTCGTCGGCGACACGATCAACACCGGGAGCGTGCCGCGCTGCTCATGGCCCGACGTCGGATCTAATGAAACGATATAGATCTCGCCGCGCTCTATCAGAGCAGTTCACCGCCGACCGGTTCCCCATCGAGCCAAACGCGATCCTCTACCGTGATGTCGACTGAGGCGTCGCACTGCGCCAGTAGCTCATCGAGTGAGTACCGCGGTCGTACTTGGGGTTCCACTACCAGGTGGCCGGCATCAACCGATAAGCCAACCGCCGCCCCGGCGCGGAGCTGCAACATATCGAGCACTGCGGGAGGTATGGCCAACATAACCGAACCGCCCACCTTCCGAAGCTTGGTTGTAAACACGTCACCCTCCTCACATGCGATTATACTTTAATATAACACGACGGTCGTGTCGATACGTGCGTATGCGTCCCGCGACAAAGCCCGATACAACACCCCATTTGCGGGCAAACACATTTTCGCGGCAGCCATGATCTCGTCGCGCCGCGCGGACTTCTCTTCGTCGCTGACCGCCCGGCGACGGTGCGCTGTGGTGCTCACCCCTCGGTCAGGTGCTCGAGTCGCCCGACGGCGTCGATGAACTCGGAGACCATGTCGAGCACCACCGTCCGCGCCGGGCGCACCTTGTTCAGCGAGCCGACAACCTGACCGACGAAGTAGGTCGCCAGTTCCCGGGCGTGCGAGTCCGGGTGGCTGGCGGCCTGTTGGATTCGCAGTTGCGGGTCGGCGATCAACGCGGTCTGCAACGGCATGCCGAGCGGGTCGGGAGCCTCGGGCCGCTCCCACTCGTCGGTCCAGGCCGTGCGCAGCATGCGCGCCGGCTTTCCGGTGAGCGACCGGGACCGCACCGTATCTGAGGACGTGGCGGCCAAGAACTTGTCCTTGACCACCGGAGGCGTCTCGGCTTCCTCGGTAGTGAGCCACACCGATCCGCACCACACGCCCTCGGCGCCCAGCGCCAGCGCGGCTGCCATCTGGCGACCGTTGGCGATCCCGCCGGCCGCTAAAACGGGCACCGGAGCTACGGCGTCAACAATTTCGGGGACCAGCACCATCGTCGCGACCTCACCGGTGTGGCCGCCCGCTTCGGTGCCCTGCGCGACGATCAGGTCGACACCGGCCGCGGCGTGCCGCAGCGCGTGCTGTTTGGTCCCGGCCAGCGCGGCCACCACGACATCGTGGGCGTGGGCTCGCTCGACCAGATCGGGCGGCGGCGGCCCGAGCGCGCTGGCAATCAGTCGGATGTCGTGGGCGAAAGCCACGTCGAGCAGCGGCTCATAACCCTTCGGCGACACGTTCAGGCCGGCGCCGGGCGACCGACGCTGCTCGCCGGCCAGCGCCGCGATGCCGTACCGGTCCAGTAGGTCGTCAAGGAACGCTCGGTGCTCCTCGGGCAGCAGCGCCCGAACCTGCGTGGCGTCGATCCCGCCGTCCTCGGCGCCCACGTACTTCGGCGGCAATAAGAGGTCGACCCCATACGGACGACCACCGGTCTGCTGCTCGATCCAGCTCAGCTCGCTATCCAGGCGCTGCGGGCTGTGCGCGACGGCACCCAGGACGCCGAAGCCACCCGCATTCGACACGGCGGCCACGACGTCACGGCAGTGGCTGAACGCGCAGATCGGAAACTCCACACCGAGCAGTTCGGCCACCCTGGTTCGCATCGTCTCGACGCTACCGACTTATCGATCGCCATGTCACTCGACTTGGGTGGGGTGATCGCCTTGGTGATGGACACCACGCAGTCAGCCCGGATTGGTCGCTGTGAACACCCAGGTGTGGCCGGGGAACTTGCACAGACCGTCGATGAGGTGGCGGCGCAGTTCGGCGCGGACCTCCTCGACAACACCGGCCCAGCCCTGCGCGCCCAGCTGTGCCTGCAGTTCGGCGCGAGCCCGCTGCCCAGTCGTGGAGGACAAGATCATGGTCAGGCGGTCCTCGACACCGTCGCTGCCGTCGCCGCTGTAGTCGCAGACACCGTCAAACGCCTCGACGTGGATATCGGCCCAGCCGGCGTCGGTCAGGATGGCCCGCACCCGATTGTCGTTGCCGAAGGCCAGCGGGCCCGGCGCGGTGGGGTCAGGTGCCGCATGGGGTGCCTCCATCCGATCGATCAAAATTCTGGTGCCCATGGTGAAGATCGGGTTCTCACCTTCGCGCCAACATACGAACGCCAACCGAGCCCCCGGCGCAGCCGACTTTCTGATGTTGGTGAAGGCGGCCACCGGATCGTCAAAGAACATCACGCCGAACCGGGACACGATCCGATCAAAGGGTTCGCCGGCTCCGACCGCGTTCAGATCGACGTTCTGGGCGTCGCCGAGCAACACGGTGGCCGCCGGCACCCGCCGGCGCGCTGCCTGCACCATCACATCGGAGATGTCGACACCGAACGGCTCGGCCCCCAGCGCCGCCGCCCGCTGAAGTAATGTGCCGAAGCCGCAACCGATGTCGAGCACGCGCGCGCCGGCGCCGATGTCAGCAACCTGCATGACGGCCTCGGCGAACGGCGCCAACACCGCCTCGAAGATCGGTGCGTTGTCGACCCAGTCGCTCCCCTGTTCCGCCCACGACTGCAGCTGCGAATCGTTAGCCATGCCCGCCAGGGTAGGTGTTGGGCGGATCGGCATGTGTGTAGGTAGCGAGTGACACGTCCCGACGAATGGCAGATCTCATGCTCCACGTCACCGATCAGTTGTCAGCGGTGCTTCCCGCGACGCCCCGCGTTGTGCTGACAATCTTGGCGATGCAGTGGTCGGAGTCAAAACCCTGACTCTGGCACCACGCCAGCGCACCGGACGAGTCAGGGGAGGTGATGCCTACCACGGTGACGCAGAAGTTCGGCGCGGAGAACGTCGACCAGTCGCCCGACCACCGCAGCGCACCCCGCCAAGTTCACCCGCGGCGTTGGTAGCGAGTTTGCGCGAGCCCGTGAATTCGTACTGTTCATTTAATTCCAGCCAGACGCACACATTTGCTGCTGTCGGGTCGAGCCGTGGTCTGCAGGGGTGATGGCGCTCGCGCAGCACTCAGCGACGTGTGGCCGATCAGCGCGGTGTTGCAGCGAGCTGCGAGACGCGCTGTGGGCTCACGCCCAAGATCACCCCGACATCGCGCACGGACAGTCCACGCGCCCGCAGCCGCGCCACCGCGCGACGGGATGCGCGAGCCGCATCCTCCTGGCTGCGAGCGGCAGCGGTGACGCGCTCGCGAGCCTCACGAGCTTGCGCCAGGACTTGCGGGTCTCCTAGATCCACGTCCCCGATCGAAACCTCGATCTCTTCGACCGGAACGCCGGTGAGCAGGTGGACGGCATCGGCAACCATGGCCGGCACCTGGTCAAGCCTGCGGGCCTGGGTGAACGCACCCTCAACCTCGGGGACCTCGACCGCCCACCACCGGCCGCTACGCGTAGCTTTCGCGGTCACCTTCATGGCTTTCCCTTCTCTCGCTGTCCAATCCGCGGCTGTGGCATCCCAAGCTGTTTACGAATCGCCTTCGCCGTCAACTCGTTGATCTCACTGTGGCGGGCCACCACCGTCCGCCTGCTACCCACTTCCACCCGGGTGTGGTTCGCACCTTCGAACACGGTGATCGATTGGCCCAACGCTTTGGCGAAGGTCCGGATTTCCTTGAGGAGGTCCACCCGCTTCATAGGATAAGTCCACCCCCTATTTACTATCAAGTAAAGCCGGGCTAGACAATACCGTCGCTACCCCGTCCATGTGCCGATCCTGCACCTGCCCACTGACATCGACACCGAGACTGCGACGCGTCAGCGATCCAAGGCTGCTCGAACTTCTCCCTGTTCGCCCGCTGCAGCAGCCCAGTGGGCTATCCCTAGCAAATCGCCCGCCTCGGTGACCCGAACCGACCGGTCTCGTCGGTCCGATCGGCTACGGTGCGCGCCATGGACGAGGGTCTCTACGAATCACTGCTGACCGACCGGCTCCACCACGTGTTGGCCGCACGACCCGACCTGCGCGCCGACACCGCCGCGGTCGATGAGGCCGAGCAGCCGCTGACCCTGGCCCGCCACCTGGCCCCGCTGATCGAACACTCACTGCGGGCGGCGCGAACCCCAGAATCCCGGGCTGAGTTGGTGCGCGCGATCCTGGCTGTCTTGCCTGACGACGTGCTGGTGGAGGCACCGCACGAACGTGAGCCGGGCCGGATCGAGCGGTTGGATGCTGTGACGGCAGCCAATCGGCTGGTTGCGGTGCCACCCCGGCCGGCCACTCCCCTCTCGGATGCCGCGTTGATGACCAACGCCCGCGGTGAGCCGACGCTGGCCGCGGAGTTGCGCGCCGAGCTGGCCAGCGCTGATCGGGTGGATCTGCTGTGCGCGTTCATCAAATGGCAGGGGCTGCGGTTGTTGGAAGGCCCGCTGACCGAATTGCGGGAGCGCGGAGTGGCACTGCGGGTGATCACGACGACGTA
>JBDTKT010000269.1:0-6882 GCA_039935195.1 Mycobacterium sp. | reverse complement strand
TCGATGGTGTCGGGCCGGTGCGCCCGTTGCGGGGCGTAGGACCGCTGGTGGTGCCAGGTGCCGTCCTGCAGCGCAACGGCGAAGATGTACATCACCGAGTGGTCCAGGGTCTCCCGCGAGGCATCCGGGTCGAACTTCTGCGGGTCGCCCGATCCGGTCCCGATCACGTAGTGGGTGTGGTGGCTGGTGTGCAACACGATCGTCGCGACCTGGTCGAGGTCGCCGATGCGCTCACGCAGTCGGCGGGCCAGGTCGATCAGCGCCTGACTTTGGTACTCGGCGGAATACTCCTTGGTGTAACTGTCCAGAATGGCCCGCTTGGGCTCGCCGGGTTCGGGCAGCGGGACCCGATAGGTGTGGTCGGGACCCGACAGCAGCCAGGCGATCACCCCGTCCTCGCCCTCCCAGATCGGCGCGGGCGAGCCCTCCCCGCGCATGGCCCGGTCCACCGCCTCGATCGCCACCTTGCCGGCGTGGGCGGGGGCGAACGCCTTCCAGCTGGAGATCAAACCCGTGCGTGACTGCCGGGTGGCCGTGCTCAGGTGCAAAGCCTGACCGATCGCGTTATAGATGGTCTCGGTGTCCAGGCGCAGCATGGTGCCCAGGCCGGCGGCCACCGACGGCCCCAGGTGGGCGACGTGGTCGATCTTGTGCTCGTGCAGGCAGATACCGCGGACCAAATCCATCTGGATCTCGTAGCCGGTCGCGATGCCTGCAATCAGGTCCGCCCCGCCCACGCCGAGGTGCTGCGCGACCGCCACCAACGGCGGGATGTTGTCACCGGGGTGGGAGTACTCCGCGGCCAGGAATGTGTCGTGGAAATCGAGTTCGCGCACCGCGACACTGTTGGCCCACGCCGCCCACTCCGGTGCATAGTCGCCCCCGACCCCGAAAACCTTCGCGCCCCCGGTCGACGCGGGATGGGCCAGCGCCTGGGCTCGCGCGGTGGCTACCGGCCGGCGAATCGCCGAGGCCGCGCTGACCGCGGCGTTGTCGATGATCCGGTTGACCACCATCGCCTCGACGTCCGCGGGCACGGCAACCGGGTCCGCCGCCACCTCAGCGATCTTGAAAGCCAGATGTTCACCACGGGGGAAATCCTCGGCGCTGCGGTGTGATCGGACGTTATGAATTCGCATAAGCCGCACAGTACGCAGCCGGGAACCATCGGTAAATGGCCTAAATATGCGTAATTCTGTGTCCTTGGTCGTCCAGTTTTGCGAATGTTGTGGAACCGGATTGGCGTACTGTGATCACCCGTGGCGAAGATGTTCGCCGGCGCAAGGCTACGGCGGTTACGTGAGGAACAGGGGCTGACCCAGGTTGGGTTGGCGCGCGCCCTGGGGTTGTCGACCAGCTACGTCAATCAGCTGGAAAACGACCAGCGCCCGATAACGGTCGCGGTACTGCTGGCACTGACCGAACATTTCGACTTACCGACCCAGTATTTTGCGCCGGATACCGACGCCCGGCTGATCTCGGACCTGCGCGAGGTCCTCGCCGACGCGCCGGCCACCGCCGGGCAGATCGAGGAACTGGTGGCTCGTATGCCGACGGTCGGCCAGACACTGGTCAACCTGCATCGGCGACTGCACGACGCCACCGCAGACCTGGAGGCGCTGCACAGCCGGGCCAACGTCGACACGTCGGCGCCACCTCAGCAGCCGATGCCTTTCGAGGAGGTCCGGGATTTCTTCTATGATCGCAAGAACTACATCGGCGAACTGGACGTAGCGGCCGAGCACTTATTCGACCGGAATCACTTGCGGGTGGGCGGACTCGATGGCCAGCTTGGGGATTTCATCACCGACAAACTCGGTGTCACCGTGGTCATCGATGACGGCACGAGACTAAAAGCCAACTCCAAGCGGCTGTTTGCGCCCGAGTCCACGACGCTGCTGCTGGCGCGGTGGCTGCAACCCGGCCAACGGGCGTTCCAGTTGGCAACCCAGATCGCGCTGCTCACCCAGACCGACGTGATCGACGGGATCATCGCCGCCGATGATCAGCTCAGCGAGGAAGCACGGGGCGTGGCCCGCATCGGCCTGGCCAACTATTTCGCCGGCGCGTTACTGCTGCCCTACCGGCGGTTCCTCGATACCGCGGAAAGCGCCCGCTACGACATCGATCAACTGACGCGACGGTTCGAGGTGGGTTTCGAAACCATCTGCCACCGGCTGTCGACTCTGCAACGCCCGAACGCGCGCGGAGTCCCGTTCATCTTTGTCCGCGCCGACAGTGCCGGAAACATCTCCAAACGTCAGTCCGCCAACGCATTTCATTTCTCAAGAGTCGGTGGGAACTGCCCACTGTGGGTGGTTCATCGCGCGTTTTCACGGCCCAGCCAGTTCCTGACCCAGGTGGCTCAGATGCCCGACGGGCGCAGCTATTTCTGGATCGCCAGGACCACCACAACGGAGCCCAGCCGCTACCTGGGCCCGGACAAGAGCTTCGCGATCGGGCTGGGCTGCGATCTGGCCCATGCCGACAAACTGGTCTACTCGGTGGGGGTGGACCTGACCGACGCCGAGGCGATCGTGCCGATCGGTGCGGGCTGCCGGATCTGTGACCGGCCCGCTTGTCCGCAACGTGCCTTCCCCTACCTCGGCCGCCCGACGCTCATCGACCCGCACACCAGCACCGATCTGCCCTACCCGTCGGTGATCGCGCCGTAGCTACCGGTGTCGCCGGCTACCGGTGGGCCGCAGCGTTGGCAGCTTCCTGGGCCCGACTCAGAGTGGTTGCGACATCGGCGCGGCCCAGGAACATCTCGTCGAAATAGGGTTTGATCGCCCGGTCCCCGGCCGGGAAGCCCGTCCCGCCCGGGGCCGTGATGCGCGGGCCGGCCAGCACCGCGAAAAACGGTGCGACGTCTATGCCACGCGCCGCCCAGTAGTCGAAGTAGACGCGCTGCGCGGAGAGCACGGCCGGGATCGCCGCTCCGCGTCGGCCCACGAATTCATTGCCGGCGCGACTACCCAGCCAGGACAACACTTCGCGGACCGCCTCCGGGTGCTGCGAGGCGGCGTTTCCGGCCGCGGCGATTCCGTTGGTGACGCTGACCCGCCCGGCCGGGCCGGCCGGCAGCATCGCCACACCCCAACCGAAGCCGGCCTGTGCGGCGACCGCTGCCAGGTTGTAGGTGCCGGACTGCAAGATCGCCATCCGGCCGGCCAGGAACTGGTTGCGGGAGAAATCCCCGTTGGTGTTGGTCTCCGATGCCGGGGGTGCGACGTGGTCGTGGTTGATCAGCCCGACCAGATAATCGAACGCATCGACGGCGCCGGGGTTGTCGAAGGCGAAGTCGTCGCCGCTCTGGAACACCCCACCCGCTGAGCCGACGTAGTTCAGGTAGATGCCCTGCGGGTCGTTCGCGGCGTTGTAGCCCCACTGGTGGATTCGCCGGTTGTCGAAACCCGTTGTGCCCGCAGTGCGCCCGGCAGAATCCACGGTCAGTCGCTGCAGCAGCGGGCGCAGCGTATCGGGGCCGTGCGGATTCCAGCGCAGGTTCCCCAGCCGGGAGGGTGCGACACCGGCGGCGGCGAGCAGGTCCGCGTTGTAGTACAGCGCGATGCCGGCATCGGTCAGTTGCGGCACCCCCCAGAGCACACCGGCCCGGCTGAACTGTTCGACCACCGACGGTTCCCAGTCCGCTTCGGTGCCGGTGATCGCCATCAGTCGCCCGGTGTCGGCGTACCCGGCCAGATGGGCATCGGACAGCCAGAAGATATCGTCGGCGCCGCCGCCGGCCAGGTCAGTGCGCAGGGTTTCGAAATACGTCGCGTAGGAAACCACATTGGTGCGCACCTCGATGTCGGGGTGCGCGCGGTGAAACGCCTCGAACGACTCCCGGTAGGCCAGCGCGACCTGCTCGTCCCATAGCCGCACCGTCACCGTCGTCTTACCCCCGGCGGGCCCCGCCGACACGTCCAACAGCACCGCGGCCGCGCCCAACGCCACTGCCACGACGACAACCGCCGCGGCGAACAGCGTGGAGAATCGCGGCCTGCTCACTTGATCCCCGTGACGACGATCGAGGCCACGATCCGGCGCTGGAACGCCACGAACAGCACGATCAGCGGAACCATCGCCACCGTCGCTGCTGCCATCACCAGCGTCCACTGCGCGTTGTACCGGGATTGCAGGGCGGCGGTCGCCACCGTCAGCACCCGCCACTTGTCGCCGCTGGTGATCACCAGCGGCCACATGAAGCTGTTCCACTGGGAGACCGCGGTGATCAGTCCCAGCATGACCAGGATCGGTCTGCCGGCCGGCACCATCACGTGGACGATGACGTCCAGGGTGTTGGCGCCGTCCAGGCGTGCGGCGTTCACCAGATCCTTCGGGACCGTGCGAAAGTACTGCCGCAGCAGGAAGATCGCGTAGGGCGAGCCGAACAGATAGGGCAGCACCAACGCCCAGAACGTATTCCGCAGACCCAGCTGCGCCATCATCAGGTACAGCGGCACCACCGTGACGGTGGCCGGCACCATCAGCGTCGAGACGTAGACCCAGAACAGCGCGTCACGCCCCGGAAACTGCAGCCGGGCAAATGCGTACGCTGCCAGCACCGAAAACGTCAACTGGCCCAGCACTATCATCGCGGTCATCAGCGTGGTGACGACGATCGCGCGACCGAAACCCGCGCCGACCAGATCGGTGTAGTTGTTCAGGACCGGTGGCCGCGGCAATGACAGCGGCGTGCCCGTCGTGAACTGTCGCGCGGAGGTGAACGACGTGAGCAGGCCAAGTCCGAACGGCGCCAGCGTGATCGACGCACCCAGCGTCAGTAGGGCGTATACGCCCCTGTCGTTACGTGAGCTCATAGCTGACCCGTCGGCCGAAATACAGCTGCTGCACCACGGTGACACCGACCAGGATCGCGAACAGCACCAGCGCCATCACCGCGGCCCGGCCGATCGCGGCCGCGCCGAACGCCTCGTCGTAGATGCGGTGCGCGATCAGGTCGGTGTGCCCACCCGGCCCGCCGCCGGTCAGCGCGTAGACGGTGTCGAACACCTGCGCCGCGCTCACCACCCCGGTGACCAGCACGAAGAACGTGGTGGGTCGCAGCATCGGCAGCGTGACCCGCCAGAACCGCTGCCAGGGGCCGGCACCGTCGACGCGGGCGGCGGCGAGCACCTGAACCGGGATCGCCAAGATGCCCGCCAGGAAGAACAGCGCGACGTAGCCGACGTTGGTCCACACCACCACCGCGGATACCACCGGCAGCGCCAGCCCCGGGTCGGTCAGCCATTCGACGTGGTGGCCCAGCACCGTGCTGACCGCGCCGTCGGTGGGACTGAGAATCCAGCGCCACAGCACCGCGATCGCCAGCGGCGCGCAGATCCACGGCAGCACATACAGGGTGCGGAAGATCCCGCTGCCGGGCAGGTCCCGGGCCAGCAGCACCGCGATCCCGAGGCCCAGTAGCGTCTGGACCGGGACGACGATCGTCACGAAGGCCGCCGTCACCAGAAGCGAATTGCCGAACACCGGGTCGGTCAGCACCGAGCGCCAGTTTTCGGCGCCGACATAGCTGATCGGGCCCAGCAGATCCCACCGCTGCAAGCTCAGCCACACCACCACCAGCATCGGCAGCAATAGGAATCCGGCCACGCCGAGCAGGCTGGGGGCGAGCAGCGCGTAGCCCACGGCGGTGGACTTGCGACGCATGGTGGGCATGAGGGTAATTAAAGCCGGAATCGGTGCCGGGCCGTTACGGTTGGGCCGTGACAGCCAGTTCGGGGGTCGACCCGGAATTCCTTGCCTTGGCGCGCCATGAGTTGGCCGACGCCGCGCTGTCGGCGGCCACCGCCGCCGGAGCCAGCCACGCCGACCTGCGGATTCACCGGATCATCACCGAGATCGTCCGGTTGCGCGACGGCGAGTTGGAAACCGCTGTGCTCAACCGCCAACTCGGCCTGGCGGTCCGGGTGATTGTCGACGGGACCTGGGGATTCGCCTCGCACGCCGAACTGTCCCCAGCCGTCGCCGCCGACACCGCGCGGCGCGCCGTGGCGGTGGCCAAGATGCTGGCGTCGCTCAACGCTGAGCGCATCGAGCTGGCGGCCGAGCCGGTGTACGCCGACGCCACCTGGGTGTCGAACTACCGGGTCGACCCGTTCGATGTGCCGACCGCCGACAAGATCGACGTGCTGGAGGACTACTCGGGCCGGCTGCTGGTGGCCAACGGCGTGGACCACGTCTCGGCCGCACTGACCGCGGTCAAGGAACAGACCTTCTACGCCGACACCAACGGATCGTCGATCACCCAGCAGCGGGTGCGGCTGATGCCGGTCTGTGAAGCGGTCAGCGTCGGTGCCGACGGTTTCGAGGCGATGCGCACGCTGGCGCCGCCCACCGCCCGCGGCTGGGAAGCCGTTGCCGGCGACGAGGTGTGGAACTGGACCGAAGAACTGGCCCGGATACCGGTGCTTCTCGCCGAGAAGGTCACCGCACCCAGCGTCGTCGCCGGGCCGACCGACCTGGTGATTGACCCGACCAACCTGTGGCTGACCATCCACGAATCCATCGGACATGCAACCGAATACGACCGCGCGATCGGCTACGAGGCTGCCTACGCCGGAACGTCGTTCGCCACCCCGGACAAACTCGGCACCCTGCGTTACGGGTCGCCCGTAATGAACGTCACCGCCGACCGCACCGTCGACCACGGACTGGCCAGCATCGGTTACGACGACGAGGGGGTGGCCACCCAGAGCTGGGATCTGGTGCGCGACGGGCTGTTTGTGGGTTACCAACTCGACCGGGTGTTCGCCCGCCGACTCGGGCAGGAACGCTCCAACGGTTGCTCGTATGCGGATTCGCCGCACCACGTTCCGATCCAGCGGATGGCCAACGTGTCGCTGCAGCCCGGTG
>JBDTKT010000268.1:0-4343 GCA_039935195.1 Mycobacterium sp. | reverse complement strand
TGTCGGTGCAGCTGTCGGCCCGCGCCCGAGCGGCCGGCCTGGACGTGGACCCGCGGATGATCTTCGAGCACCCGACGTTCGTCGGGCTGGCCGCCGCCGCCGACAAACGGGTCACGGCCGAGACGAGCACGGAGAGCGCCGACGCGGCATTCGCGCCGATGAGTGTCTCCGGCCTCAGCGGCGACGCCCTGGCAAATCTCACTGCGGCGTGGGGTGATTCGCCGTGACCGCGACATCAGCGCAGCGCACCGCCGGCCCGCTCGCCCGCATCGCGGACGTACTGGCGCTCTCCCCGCTACAGCAGGGGATGTTCTCGCTGGCCAAACTCGCCACTGATGGCGGGGACGGTATCGATGTCTACACCGTGCAGTTCGTCATCGACATCGTCGGTGCCCCCGACGCCCCTGACGTTTTTGACGGCGCCCTGCTGCGCCGCAGCGCCGAGGCCATGCTGGTCCGGCACCCCAACCTGCGGGCGTCATTCTGGGATACCGATCTACCGCATCCGGTGCAGATCGTGCCGGCGACGGCCCGCCTGCCGTGGCGTGAAATCAACGCACAGCCAATGGAATTCGATGCGATCGCTGAAACGGAGCGGCACACCAATTTCGACCTGTCCCGCGGTCCGCTGCTGCGGTTCGTCCTGGTTCGTTCCGCCGGTGACCGACATCGGCTGATCGTGACCGTGCACCACCTGCTGCTGGACGGCTGGTCGATGGCGGTGTTCTTCGACGAACTGGTGGCGATCTACCGTGCCGGCGGTGTCGACCCGCTACCCGCGCCGCGCCCGTACCGCGATTACATCGGCTGGCTGGCCGGTCAGGATGTCGCTGCGACAATCAGTCGCTGGTGCGACTACCTGGCCCCGTGCAGCGCTCCGACACTGCTCGCCGACGGTGATCGAGTTGCGGTGGGCAGCGTGCTGCCGCAGATCCACGAGGTGAGGCTGGACCACGACGACACCGTCGAACTGACCGAGTGGGCGCGCCGGCACAGCTTGACCCTGAACACCGTGCTGCAGTTCGCCTGGGCGGTGCTGCTGTCCCGGTTCACCGACCGCCGCGAGGTGACGTTCGGCGCGGTGGTCTCAGGCCGCCCGCAGCAACTCACCGGGGTGGAGTCCATGGTCGGGCTGTTCATCAACACCGTCCCGGTCGTCGCGCAGGTGCCCCTCGACGTTCCGGTCATCGCGACCTGCCAAACGCTGCAACGCGATACCGCCGCGATGCGCGACCTGGGCTACTTGAGCTTGGCGACGGTGCAGCGGGCCGCCCGCAATGCCGCCTTCGACACGCTGCTGGTGTTCGAGAACGCTCCGATCGGGTCGTCGTCCGCCGGGGTGACGACCCCCGACGGGGTGCAGTTCATCCCGGTCGCGGCGGAAAGCCTTACCCACTACCCGCTGACCGTGGTCAGTTACCCGCCCCGCGACGGTCGGCTCACCGTGTTGCTGGAGGCGATACCGCAGGCACTGCCGCACCTGTCGGTGCCGGATCTGGGGGAGCGACTGCTGCAGGTACTGCGCCAGCTTCCCACCGCGGCCAGAATCGCCGACCTGGATGCGCTGCTGCCCCGCGAGCGGGCGCACCGCAGCGACCCGGCGGCACCGGCCGAGGCGAGCGTGCCGGCCCTCTTCGCCGCCGCTGCCGCCGCCGACCCGGACAGCCCGGCACTGACCAGTGCCGACCGCAGCCTGACCTACGCCGAACTGGCCGCCGAGTCGGCCCGGCTGGCGCGGGTGCTGGCCGCGCGCGGCGTCGGCCCGGAAGACCGGGTCGCGATCGCGCTGCCCCGTTCGCCGGAGTCGATCATCGCGATCCTGGCGGTGCTGCAGGCCGGGGCGGCCTACGTTCCGGTCGATGTCACGTTGCCCGAGGTGCGGGTCGAATCGATTCTGCGCCAGTCTGATCCGAAGATCACCCTCACCGCGGACCTGTTGGCCGAGCTACGTTCGGACGGTGCCGACCAGGGCGTTTTACCAATCGCCATCCACCCCGACTCCGCCGCTTACGTCATCTTCACCTCCGGTTCCACCGGGGAACCCAAGGGTGTCGTCGGCACCCACCGCGCGCTGACGTCGTACTTCGCCGACCACCAGCAGCGGATGTATCAACCGGCCGTCGCCCGGCTGGGCCGGCCACTGCGCATCGCCCACGCCTGGTCGCTGAGCTTCGACGCCAGCTGGCAACCGTTGGTCGGGCTGCTCGGCGGGCAGACTGTCCACCTGTTCTCCGCCGAGGACATGCGCGACGCCGAGAAGATCATCGACGGCATCCGCCGGCACCGCCTGGACATGATCGACACCTCGCCGTCCATGTTCAGCCAACTGTTCGCCGCTGGCCTCCTCGACGAAGAGGCCGCCCACCGGTTGAGCGTGCTGGCACTCGGCGGGGAGGCGATCTCGCCACGCACCTGGGACCGGCTACGGCAGGTGTCGGCGGTGTCCTCAGTCGCGGTGCACAACTGCTACGGGCCCACCGAGACCACCGTGGAGGCGGTCGTCGCCGCCGTCGCCGACTCCGAGGTGCCGGTGATCGGAGAACCGGTGTGCGGCATGACCGCTCACGTGCTGGATTCAGCGCTCCGCGAGGTTCCCGACGGAGTGGCCGGCGAACTCTATCTGGCTGGCGCGCAGGTCACCCGAGGTTATCTGGGCCGCCCCGGCGCCACCGCGGCCCGCTACGTGGCGGACCCGTTTCGCTCCGGCGGGCGGATGTATCGCAGCGGGGACCTGGTCCGGCGGCGCGCGCAGCGGCAACTGGTCTATCTGGGCCGCGCCGACGACCAGGTCAAGGTGCGCGGCCACCGGGTCGAGTTGGCCGAGGTCGAAGCCGCGCTGGCCGCGGCGACCGGAGTGACCGCCGCCGCGGTGCTGCCGGTGCAGGGCGCCACCGGCACCCAGTTAGCCGGGTTCGTGACCGGCCCCGACGTGCAGGCCCTGCAGGTCGTCCGGGTGCGGGCCGAACTCAGCGCGAGGCTGCCGGGCTATCTGGTGCCGGCCCGGATCACCGTGGTTGAGTCGTTTCCGCTGACCAGCAACGGAAAGCTGGACAGCGCGGCGCTGCTTGGGCTGGCCGGCGCACAGTCTGAACCGGGCGCGGCGCCCGCCACCGAGACCGAGCGGACGTTGGCGGCCGCCCTGGCCGAGGTTTTCGACGGCGCGACGCCCGGGATGGAGACCGACCTGCGCGACATCGGCCTGGACAGCATCGTCGCCCTGTCGGTGGTACAGGCCGTGCGACGCCGCGGTCTGGCGTTACGGCCACGGACAATTCTGTCCTGCAACACAATCCGAGAGCTTGCCGCCGCCTGGGATGCTGAAGTTGCCGAAGCCGAAGCCGATCAGGCCACCGATCCGGCCGGCCCAGCCGTTGATGCCGGGCCGATCCCGCTGTTGGGAGCCGGTCATTGGCTCTACCAGTACGGCCGTCCGCGCCGGCTCGGACAGGTTGAGGCGGTCCGGCTACCCGACGGCATCGATGCGCACCGGCTGCGCGCCGCGCTGGGGGCCGTCGTCGCCGCGCACCCGGTGCTGCACGCCCGGCTGGATGCCGCCGCCCGGACCCTGCATCCGGTCGAGCCGCGGGATCTGCTCACCGAGATCCCGGTGGACACCGACGATCTGGCGGCGGCCACCGAGCACGGCGCCCGGTTGCTGGCGAGCCTGGACCCCGAGGCCGGCGTGCTGTTGAGTGCGGTGTGGCTGCGCCCGCCGTCCGGCTCGGGGGTGCTGCTGCTGGCCGGCCACGTGCTGGCGCTGGATCCGGTGTCCTGGCAGGTGATCCTCGGTGAGCTGCACGCCGCGCTGGGCGGGGTCGATCCGTTGCCGGAACGCAGCGGCTACCGGCGCTGGGCTGCCGCCCTCACCGCACGCGCGCAGACGCTGGACACGGTGGGATTCTGGGTGGAGCAACTGGCCGGCGATGATCCCGAACTGGGGCAGCGCCGCGTCCACCCGGAGCGCGACCGGGCCGGAGACCTGGCGGTGTCGGTGACGGTGGTCGACCCGCAGGTCACTGCCGCGCTGCTGGATTCGCGGCTGCCGATGCACGACGTACTGGTGGCGGCCACGGCGCGGATGGTCACCGCCTGGCGGTCCCGGCGAGGCCAGCCCACCCCGGCACCGCTGCTGGCGTTGGAGACCCACGGCCGCGCCGAGGATGTCGTGGAAGCAGGCGGGGGAGACGGTGTCGACACCGCGGACATCGCTGGGCTACTGACCGCGATTTATCCGCTGCGGATCGACGCGCCGGACCCGGTCGGGGTGGCCGGGGCACTGGCCGAAATCCCCGGCGGCGGCATCGACTACAGCCTGCTGGCTTACCTGCGCGCCGACACCGCCG
>JBDTKT010000267.1:0-19828 GCA_039935195.1 Mycobacterium sp. | reverse complement strand
TCGACCTTCCTCGGCCTGGTGTCGGTCGCCGCTCTGGTGTTCGGCCTTATCACCTGGAACGCGCACCACCGGGACGTCAGCGAGCGCACCTACCGCAGCCAGGTCCTGCAGACGGCGGCCGGCTGGACCAGCCTGCTGATCAACCTGAACGCCGAGAACGTCGACAAGGGTATGCAGCGACTGCACGACAAGACCGTCGGCGAACTTAACCTCGAGTTCGACGCCGCCATCCAGCCCTACCGCGAGGTGGTGCAGCGCATCCAGTCGCGCAGCAGCGGCCGGGTCGAGGCGGTGGCCATCGAGTCGTCGAAGTACGAATTCGCCAATCCCGACGGCGATCAGTCCGGCCAACCGCCGCCGGGCCCGGGCCGCATCGACCCGGTGATGGTGGTCGCCACCTCGGTCGCCGAGAATGTCGGCGGCAAAGCGCAAACCGTGCATTGGACCCTGCACCTGGATGTCTCCCAGGTGGACGGCGTGCCGATGATCTCCCGATTGAGGTCGATCCGATGAAGGGTCTAGGAAAGGTGCCGCTGCTCACCCTGTGGCGGGTGCTTGCCTTTGACATCGTCGCGCCGTTGGCGGCCATCGCCGGGTTGCTGGCGGTCGGGATGGTGAAAAGCTGGCCGCTGTGGTGGGTCTCGGCGTGTTCGGTGCTCCTGCTGCTCATCGCCGAGGGGGTGGCCCTGAATTTCTGGCTGCTGCGCCGGGATTCAGTGACGGTCGGCACCGACGACGAGCGACCCGGCCTGCGGCTGGGAGTGGTCGGCCTGAGCACGGCGGCACTGGTGGCCGCGGTGGTGGTCGGTTACTACGACTGGACGCTGTCGGATCGCGATCTGGACGCGGATTCCGATCAGGTGGTGCAAGTCGCGGTCGAGATGGCCAACGCGGCGGCGACGGTGTCGCCGGTCGACCCGCAAGCGTCGATCGAGCGGGCGATGAAGTTCATGGTCCCGGATCGGGCCCAGGCGTTCAGAGAAAGCATCGGCAAGACCGCTGCCGACATGGCCACTCGCAACATCACTGTGGATGCGCAAGCGGTGGCTGCCGGTGTGGAAGCGATCGGACCTTGGGCGGCCAGGGTCGCGGTGGTCCTGCGCAGCGTGCAGACCGCCGGGAACCAGCAGGTCAGGCAGTCGGTGGTGCCGGTCCGAGTGACGCTGACCAAGCGCAACGGGCACTGGCTGGTTCTGGAGATGTCGCCGATCCACGCCCGCTGACTCCCCCGCCCGGTGTGCGTCAGGTGGTCTCGGTCGAACGCTGGGCGTTCAACTTGACGAACCGGTCGGAGAGTCGGCGCATCCGGATCATCAGCGAAGCCGGCGGGCTGACCGTGCCGTCCAGGTAGTCCTTGAGGTCCGCCGGCGGCACCCCGATCCGGGAGGCGAACTCCTGCCCACTGAGCCCGGACCGGTCGATCAGCACCCGCATGTGGCGGGAGGACTCGACACGTTCATTGGCCTCCAGGTGCGCCCGGGTGCGGGTCAGCACCTCAGAGAGTGCCTTGGAGATGCCGAACGGCTGGGTGCCCTCCAAGACCTCTTCGACCTGACGGGCGGTGCGACCGAACGGGTCGCGTTTGAGTGCGACGACGATCCGCTGCCAGGTTTCGATGTCACCGCTCTGCAGCGCTGCGCGGATGGCCGCCGTCGACCAGAACTCCACCGGCCGTTCCGCGTAGCGCGGCCGGACATCGGGTCCGCGTGGCGCCGATCCACGACGAGGGTCCGCGGCCAACGTCACCTCGCCTCCTCCAGCATTGCCACTGCGACCGCCAGGCAACGCTCCTGCACGTACTCCCAGTCTGTGCCGACCGCAGCCGAGCCGCCATCATCGGAGTCGACGAGCTGCGGATCAGCGAGTTTACGGACCAGTTGCGTGGCCAGCCACTGTCGCTTGGTTGGTTGCCCAGAGTAGTACCTGTCGATCCCCGACAGAGCCAACGCAACGGTTTCCGGGTCCAGCACATCGACCAACTCGGCGAACTCGGCGAAGTCCCGGAGGCTGTTCCGAGCCATGATCAGATAACCCTTGAGTCGCATCGTCTCCGCACAGGTCGGAATCTGCAGCCGGTCGCCGGTGGGCAACTGGACGGCGGTGGTCTCCAGCGGGCGGCACCGGGTGAACGCGGGCCGAGTGGCTGCGTCGGCCTCGTCGGCCGCCCAGTCTTCGACTGCCAGCGCGTCGAGGGCGACGGCGAGGCGACCGCGCCACACGGTGACGGGATGGACCGGCCGCACCGTCCGGGGCAGCGCCCGGCCGGAGCTGTTGCGGGCCGGCCAGCCACCGGTCAGCTTCTTGACTCTCGACGGACTTGCCGGATTGCCGTCCGGGGTCAGTGAACCCGCAATAACCGCCAGCCGCATGGTGGCGACCTCGGCGAGCCCGCATCCGCGCAGGGCCAGCGGGTCGGTCACGCACACCGCGTCCGGCACCAGGAACTTGAGCCGGGCCGCCGACTTGACCACCATCCGCAGGTCGGCGTTGGGGGTGATCAACGCGGAGATGTCGTCGGGGATCAGCACCACATCGCGCAGGTCGACCGAGGGCAGCGGCTTCTCGAAGTCCACCGAGGGCAGGATGCGGGCCAGCCAGCCGGGCAGCCACCAGTTCCACTGGTCGAACATCGCCATCAGCGCTGGCACCAGCACCAACCGAACCACAGTGGCGTCCACCGCGATGGCCACCGCGCAGGCCACCCCGAGCTCGGCTACCAGGGGCATCCCCGCGAACGCGAACCCGATGAACACGGCGATCATGATCAGCGCCGCGCTGGTGATGGTCCGCGCGCTGGTGCTCACGCCGTGGGCGACAGCGTCGTGGGTGTTACCGGACTGTAGAAAGCGTTCCCGGATCCGGGTCAGCAGGAAGATCTCGTAGTCCATCGACAGGCCGAACGTCATCGCCAGCACGATCGGCGGGATGAAGCTGTCGATGGAACCGGTCGGTGCGAAACCGAGCCGCTCCAGCCAACCCCACTGGAACACCATCACCAGGCTGCCGTAGGCCGTCGCCACCGACAGCACCGTCATCACGACGCCCTTGAAGGCCAGGAAGATCGACTGGATCGAGATCAGCAGCATCACGAACGCGATCAGCGCCACGAACACCAGTACCAGCGGTTCGGTCGCTGAAACCTGGTCGTCGAAGTCCTTGATCAGCGCGGTGGGCCCCCCGACGTCCACCTGGACCGATGGCTGACCGGCGGCTTCGGGCAGGTGGGCGCGCATCCAGTTGATCGTCTGCCGGGCCGCGAAGTCCTCGGGATCGACCGACAGGACCACCGACAGCAACACACTGTGCGGGTCGTCGCCGAACACCGGGGGGGAGACCGCGGCGATGTTGGGGGCCTGCGTCATCTCCTGTCGAACCGCGGCGAGCGTCTCCGCGTGGACGGGTGCCGAGGCCTCCCCGTCCGGGAAGGTCACCAGCACCCGTACCGGAGCCAGCGCGCCCGGGCCGAGTGCCTGCGCCGCCGCGGCCACCCCACCGCGGATCTCGTGGGCGGAGTCGAATTGGTGCAGCATGCTGTTGCCCAGCTGCAACGACAACGCGGGTGCGGCCAGGGCGAGGAGGAACGCCGAGGTGACCAGGGCCGACACCCAGGGGCGGCGCATCACCCACGCCGTCCAGCTTGTCCAGAACCGCGAGTGGTTGCTCTGGGGGCGCCGAGACCAGTGCAGCAGCGTCGACCGTTTGGCGACGGCCCGACCGAACAGCGCCAGTACCGCCGGTGTCAGCGTCGCCGACGTCAAAACCGCGACCGAGACCGCCAGGATCGCCCCGGTGGCCATCGAAACCAGCACCGGGGTGTTGATCAGGTAGATCCCGGTCAGCGAGGCCACCACCGTCAGGCCGGACAGCACCACCGCCAGCCCCGACGTCGCCATTGCGGCGTCGACGGCCTCCGCTGGCTGGCGTCCGGCGCGCAGTTCCTCGCGGTAGCGCATCAGGATGAACAGTGAGTAGTCGATGGCCAGCGCGATGCCGAACATCGACACCGTCGACGTCACGAACACCGACATCGTGGTGAACATCGACAGCAGGTAGACCAGCCCCATCGTGACGATCACCGTGACGATGCCGAGCGCCAGCGGGATCGCCGCGGCGGCCAGCGAACCGAACACCGCCAGCAGCACGACCAGAACGATCGGCAGGTTCCACTGTTCGGCCGAGGCGATGTCCTGCTTGGTTTTCGCCGACGCCGCGGCGCCGAGCGCCCCCTGCCCGACGACGTACAACCGCACGGAGCCGTTCTCGATCTGGCCGGGCTTCTCGTCGTTGATGCCCAGCTTGGCCCGCAACTGCTTGGCCACATCGACGCCGCCGGTGTTGTGGAAGTCCAGTCGCAGCGACAGCACGTAGGGCCGGTCCGGCCGGGGCGGCGGCTGTGCCGGGTTTGGCGCCATCGCCACACTGGAGACTTCGCCGGTGATGCGTTCGAGCAGCGCGACCGCGGTCTGCATGTCCTGGTAGGTGGCGTCCGCACGGGGGGCGGCCACCAGCGCCAGCGGCGACGCGCCCACGTCCGCGAAGTGATCCTGGATCTGGTATTGCACGTGCAGGGACTGCGATCCGTCCACCTCAAAACCGCCGCCGGTGAGGTGGCCCGACTGAGAGGCGGCCAGGTAGAGAGCTGGGACCACCGCCAGTAACCACCCGGTGAAAACCAGCCAGCGGAATCTGCGCAGGTTGCTGCTGAGGCGCATCATGAACTGCTGGATTTCTGCTCTCCCCGCTTTCTGGGCACCTCAGCGTCGCGTGCTGCGAGGATACCGCAGCGTGCGACCGGGCTGCCGGTTTCTTGCGTCGCTGAGCTGCCCCGATACCGATTTGTCACCAAACCGGCCACCGGCATTGTGACTAGGTCGGCGTCTGCTCGGATGGCGGGGGCGCATCGTTGATGGCAGGATTGCGATAGACCGGTCCCGGATCGTACCGCAGCTGCCCCGGAGCTGCCCCGGAGTTTCCCCGGATGTCCGAACATCATCGCCCGCGGTGTCGCGAGAGTCGATGTTGTTTCTCGCCAGTCGTGAGGAGTTATTCGTGAAGACGACTACCACCGCCCTGCGCCGCAGCCTGACCGGTGTGGTGACCGCCACCGCGGTGAGCGGCGCCGTAGCCGCCGTACTGCTGGCCAACCCGTCCGCGCCGTCGGCGACCGCTGCGAAGGACCCGTGCGTGGCCAGCGAGGTCGCCCGGACCACGGGCAAGGTCGTCACTTCCATCGGCGACTATCTGGACTCGCACCAGGACACCAACCAGGTGCTGACCACCGTGCTGCAGCAGCCACCGAGCGCGCAGACGATCGGGTCGTTCAAGACGTACCTGGCCGCCAACCCGACGGTGCGGAGCGACCTGGTGAAGGTCGCCGCGCCGCTGACCGAAGTGACCAGCCAGTGCAAGTTGGCCGTAAGCCTGCCCCAGGTGCTCGGGCTGCTACAGGCCGCTCAAGCCGAAGACGGGCTACCCGGCGGCGGACTACCGGTCAGTGGGCTGCCCGTGAGCGGGCAACCGGGCGCCGTGACGCAACCGGTGGAAATCCGCTGATCGGCAACCGCCAACCGGCTGCGGTCTGGGCCTCGCGGTCGAGGGGACTCTCGGTGCGGAACACGAAGAAGAACACCACCCAGCCGATGGCGGCGATCAGCAGCCAGCTGATCAACCGGTAGATCAGCATCGCGGAGATAGCGTCCGGCCACGACAAGCCGCTGGACACCAGGCCGGGCACCAGCACCGCCTCCACCACCAGCAGGCCGCCGGGCGTCAGCGGAATCGTCCCGACCGCGCGGGCGGCGGCGTAGGCCACGGTCAGCCCGGCCACCGATGCCCGGCCACCGGCCGCGTACGCGGCGCACCCCAGGCAGGCCACGTCGGCGATCCAGTTGAACAGCGACCAGCCGAACGCCGTCGACAGATCACGCCGGCCCAGACTGACCGATTCCAGCTGGCGCAGCAGCGTGCGCCACTGCGCCAGGCCGGTATCGACCGGCTTCTCGCGCACCGAGTTCACCCAGGTCAAGACGCGGACACCGATCCCGTCGAGCAACTCCGGCCGGGACGCGACCGCCTGGGCGAGCAGCAGCAGCGCCACGAAGCCGCCCAGGGTGAACAGCAGCGAGAACGGGTTGTTCTTGGCGCCGAGCAGAAACGCTCCGCCCAGGCCGAGCAGCGCCAGCCCGACCGCCTGCAGCACACCCGACATCACCAGCTGCCACGACGCCACCAACGGCGAGGCGCCCCAGCGTCGCTGCTGCCGGTACAGGAAGGTCGCCGACAGCACCGGCCCGCCCGGCAGCGTGGTGCTCAGCGAGTTGGCCGCGTAGAAAGCGGCTTCGGACCGCCACTGCTCGACGGGCACCCCGGCGGAGCGCAGCAGGGTGCGCTGGATCTGCGCGAAGCTGTGCATGGACGCCACGGCGGCCAGCACCGCTGCCAGCAGCCACCGCCGGTCAGCGCTGTAGAGGCTCTGCCACGCCTTGGCCAGTTGGTCCCAGACCAGGACGACCTCGACCGTGAGCACCACCGCGACGGCACTGAAGATCGCCCAGCGCACCCACCGGTATCGGGGAGACGCATCGTGGGACACGAAATTGAGGGTATCGGCGCTGACCCGAAATTCAGCTAGCCGATGTGCGAGCGAGGTCGCATCGTTACGCTACCGGGATGTCGCACAGCGCAGACGAATCCGTTCATCCGACGGTGCGCAGGGCGGCGGCGTGGGCGTGGCGGCTGCTGGTCCTGCTCGCGGCGGTGGTGGTGGTGCTGCTGATCACCAGACGGCTCGAGATGATCGTCGTTCCGGTGGCGTTGGCGCTGATGCTGTCGGCGTTGCTGCTGCCCGGGGTGGACTGGCTGGAACGGCACGGGGTGACCCGCGGTCTCGCGGTGTTCCTGTTGCTGCTCAGCGGTTTGGCCGTGCTGGCCGGCTTGCTGAGCTTCGTGGTCGACCAGTTCGTCGACGGCGTGCCGGGATTGGTCGAGCAGGTCACCCAGGTGATCAACTCAACCCAGCGGTGGCTGGTCGAAGGCCCGCTGCATTTGAGCTCCGAGCAGATCAACGGTGCGGGTGACACCGCGATCGACACGCTGCGCAACAACCAGGCCAAGTTGACCAGCGGGGCGCTGTCGACGGCGGAGATCATCACCAAGATCGTCACCGGCGCTTTCGTGGCGCTGTTCACGCTGATCTTCTTTCTCTACGACGGCCGCGGCATCTGGCGGTTCACCGTCAAACTCGTCTCGAGCGAGGCGCGTGAGAAGGTCTACGCCGCCGGCGTTGCCGGATTCACGTCGCTGGTCGGTTACGTCCGGGCGACGTTCCTGGTCGCGATGGTCGACGCCGTGGGCGTCGGGGTGGGTCTGGCGATCATGACGGTGCCGCTGGCGTTGCCGCTGGCGTCGCTGGTGTTCCTGGGCGCCTTCATCCCCGTGGTCGGCGCGGTCCTGACCGGACTGCTCGCGGTGCTGGTCGCGCTGATCACCAAGGGCGGGATCTACGGGCTGGCCGCGCTGGGTCTGATCCTCGCGGTGAACCAGCTGGAAACCCACGTGCTGCAGCCGCTGGTCATGGGCCGGGCGGTGTCGATCCACCCGCTGGGGGTGGTGCTCGGCATCGCCACCGGGGGAGTCCTGGGCGGCATCGTCGGGGCGTTCCTGGCGGTCCCGTCGATCGCGTTCATCGACCGGGCGGTGCGGGTGCTGGTCGGTTCTGGCCCGTCCGACGCGACGCCCAGCCCGGAAAGCGACGGGGCGGACGACGGGGATCCGGTCAGTACCGGCCCTCCCGACGCAGCAACTCGGCAGCACTGACGCCGCCGCTGCCGCCGCGGCGCGGACGGTCATCGTCGGTGGTCTTGTCGGTGGTTTTGTCGCCGGGCTGCCCCGGGATGTCGAGTCGTTCGGTGGCGGAACCGGTGTTCGGGGACTCCTGGACCGGGATCGCGGTGGTGGCGTCGGCGGCGGGATCGGTCGGCGAACCGGGCTCACCGGTCGGCACCGGGATGGATCGGGTCTGCTCGTCGGATGGGACCGGCCGCTTGGGGGCGGTGGACGCCCGCCGCTCGCGCGGGCGGCCCGCCGAGGGGCCGCGCAGTTCGCCGAGCCATGACTCGATCTCTCGCGGTGTCTCGACCTGTTCGGTCGCGGCGTCGGTCGCCGAGAACCGTGTCGTCGGCGGCTCGGTCACAGCTTTGGGGCTGGCGCTGGCTTTCATCCGGGTGGTCTGGGCACCCGATGCGGTCTCGGTTACCGAGGGACGGCTCGGCAGTCGGACGGTGCGCGCCGACCGCTCCGCGATCGGACGGGTGGGGTCGTGCGGAGGACGGGGCGTCCCCGCGACTGCACCGGCTCCGACCGGCATCGGTGCGGGGCGTCGGGCCACCGGCCGTTTGCGCTCGTCGGGCAGGCGGATCTCGCCCAGCCCGATGCGGTTCTGCAGACGTTTCATCCACCGCGGTGCCCACCAGCAGTCGTCGCCGAGCAACTTCATCACCGACGGCACCAGGAACATCCGGACCACGGTGGCGTCCAGCAGCAATGCCGCCATCAGACCGAACGCCAGATACTTCATCATCACCAGGTCGGAGAAGACGAACGAGCCGGCGACAACTGCCAGTACCAGCGCCGCCGCGGTGATCAGCCGGCCGGTGGTCGCCGTGCCGATCCGGATGGCCTCGGTGGTCGACATGCCGGATTCGCGCGCCTCCACCATCCGGGAGACCAGGAACACCTCGTAGTCGGTGGCCAAGCCCCAGCCCACCGCGACCACCAATGCGATGACCACCACCATCAACGGTGTCGGGGTGAAATTCAGGAGACCCGAGAGGTGACCGTCGACGAAGATCCAGGTCAGGATCCCCATGGTGGAACCGAGGGTCAACGCGCTCATCACGGCGGCCTTCAGCGGGAGCACCAATGATCCAAAAGCCAGGAACATCAGCAGCGTGGTGGTGCTGAGCAGGATGAGCAGCATCAGTGGGCCCTGCGAGATCAGGCTGTGGATGCTGTCCTGTTCGAGCGCGGGGGTGCCGCCGACCATCACGTCCAGTCCCTTTGGTTCGGGGATCGCCCGTAGGTCGTGAATCTTCTGCGCCGCGTCGTCACGGTTGACCAGGCCGTTCTCGATCACTCGCGTCGACTTGTCCTTCGACGCCCCGGGCAGGGTGTGGCGTTCCGGCCACATGTCCGCCGCGTCGTCGTCCGGTTCGACGAATCCGCTGATCGCCATCGCCTTGTTGCGCACCTCGGCGACTTGCTGGTCGGTGACGTCTTTGCCGTTCGCGGACTCGATCACCAGCGTCAGCTTCTCGGTTCGGAAGCTGGGGAAGATCTGGTCGAACTGCTCCTGCGCCTGGCGGGCGGAGTTGTCCGGCGGTAGGTACTTCTCGCTCATCCCGCCGAAGGACAGCCTCCCCAGTGGGATGATCAGCAGGATCATCACGATCACGATCGGGATCGCGAACGCCAGCGGCCGGCGCATCACGAAGTTGACCAGCTTGCCCCAGAACCCGGCCTCGACCTCTTCGCGGGTCTTGGTCTTCTGGGTCTTCTCGGCGAACCAACCGATGATGCCGTTCGACAGCTTCCAGTTCCGCAGGAACGGCACCCGGTACAGGGTGCGCACCCCGAGCGCGTCGACGTGCCGCCCCAGCACGCCCAGGCAGGCCGGCAGCAGCGTGATCGATAGCAGTGCCGCCAACCCCACCGCCGCGAAAATCGCGTAGGTCAGCGATTTCACGAAACCCTGCGGCAGCACCAGCAGGCTGGCGCTGGAAGCGATGATCAGTACCGCCGAGAACACCACGGTGCGGCCCGCGGTCATCACCGAGCGACGCACCGCGGTCTCGGTGTCGTAACCCTCGGCGATCTCTTCGCGGAACCGGCTCACCACGAACAGGCCGTAGTCGATGGCGATACCGAAACCGATCAGCGAGATCACCGGTTGGGCGAAGAAATGCACGGGCCCGAACGTGGCGGTGAACCGCAGGATGCCCGTCGCCCCGGCGATGCTCAAACCGCCGACCATCACCGGCAGGCTGGCGGCGATCACGCCGCCGAACACGAAGAACAGCACCACCGCCACCAGTGGCAGCGCCAGGATTTCCATCCGCTTCTGGTCGCTGGCGATGGTGCCGGTCAGCGCACTGGCGATCGGTTCCAGCCCGGCCAATTTGACGTTGCCGCCGTCGAGCTTCTGCAGGCTGGGTTCGACGGTGTTGTAGTTGGTCAGGATGGTGTCGTCATCGTCGCCCTGGATCTGGATCGACGCGAACGCATGCTTCTTGTCCGGGTCGGCCATGTTGCTCAGACCCTCGGGGTTGGTGAAATAACCAACCCAGCTCATGACCTGGTCAGGGTGGTCGGCTTTGACCTTGTTGAGCCCGTTCTTTACGCCGTCGAACCAGGGCTTGTCGTCGACGGTCTTGCCTTTGGGGGCGGCGAAGATCGCCACGACATGGCTGGTGCGGTCGCGGCCGTACACCTCGTCACCGAGAACCGAGGCCCTGACCGACTGGCTGCCGTCGTCGTAGAACCCACTCTGGGTGACGTGGTCGCCCAGGCCCATCCCGTACAACCCGCCACCGAGGCAGAGCGCAACCATCACGCCGATCACGATGAACCGGTAGCGATATACCGTTCGACCCCACCAGGCGAACACCTATACGCTCCTCACTGAAAAACTTGTTCGAGACATGTCCCGCGCCCTGCTCTGCAGTTGTCACTCACGCGAGTTGAGCAGTGAACTCAGCGGCCGGAATGGCTGTAGCCAGGCGCCCTGCTCCGGCAGCGAATCTAGGCTGATTCGCGGCAACAACTCCCGGAACACACCTGGGATGTCTTCCAGGTCGACGAACTCTAAGGTATCCGAGGCTAGCGCCCAGCTGGCATGTTCGCGAAATCCGAGCACTTGAACCGGCACGCCGGCTGCGGCGAGTGCCTCCAGCGGCTCCCGGAATGCCTGCCCATCGGCAGAGGCCACCGCGAGCGCCGCCAGCCCCCCGGCGTTGCGCAACGCGATGTGGTTGAGCATGTCGGCATCGACGTCGCTGGCCTCGTCGATCTTGGGCTTGGCGAACACCGCGAAACCGACGTTGCGCAGTGCCTCCACCCACGGCCGGACCACATCGGCGCTGCCCGGCGCGATGTTGGTGAAAACGGTGGCCTCGGGTTCGATGACGATGTCCGGGCGGCCCGCCGAAACCTCCGCGGTGCGCTGCAGCAGCCATCGGCCCAGGGCATCGAAACGGGGTCGTTCCACCCCGGTCGGTCGCCGGCCGAGGATCGCGCCCAGGCCCATGTCCAGGTTCGGGGCGTCCCACACCAGCAGCGCGCGCGGGGCGGGGGCCGGCGGCGCTGATTCGGCGGTCCGCTCAGCGTCCGATGCGGTTCCCAGGCTGGCGGTCATCGGCGCTTCTCCCAAAAAAATTCGGTGACGGCACTGCCCGCGTCCCTGGCCTTCGCCTCGTATTTGGTGATGGGGCGGGCGACCGAGATCGGCAGCGCGGCGTCCGGTGCCACCCGTACCAGGAGCGGCTCGCCGTCCCCGGCATCGGCAATCTGCTCCGCGTAATCGGCGTGGTCGGTCGCGGCGTGCAGCAGACCGCCGGGCTGCAGTCGGTCGGCGATCACCGCCATGGTTGCCGACTGCAGCAGCCGGCGCTTGCGGTGCCGCGCCTTCGGCCATGGATCGGGGAAGAACACCCGCACCCCGATCAGCGCAGCCGGGGCGATCAGGTGTTCCAGCACGCCGAGCGCGTCGCCGCGGATCAGCCGGATGTTGGTGAGCTGCTCGCGCTCGATTGCGACCAGCAACTGCGCCAGCCCGCGTTCGTAGACTTCGACGGCGACCACGTCGATGTCGGGCTCGGCCTGGGCCATCGTGACGGTCGAGGTGCCGGCGCCGCTGCCGATCTCCAGCACCACCGGGGCGCTGCGGCCGAACCAACGGGGCAGGTCCAGCGGATCGGCCGGGGCCGGCTCGCCGAGCCGGGGGGTGTCGGTGCCCAATTCGGGCCAGCGGCGCTGCCAGGTGCTCCGTTGGCTTTCGGAGAGCGCCGAGTGCCGGGACCGGACACTGAAGCTGCGGGCATAAAGCGGTGCGGGCACGTCCACGTCGGGTGGTGTCGCTGGTTCCGCGACACCCTGGCGTGCATGCATCTGTCCATGGTGGCCCATAGACCTGGATGCACCCACGGTGCGGTTCACATTGATACCCAACAGTTGCCTTCGACCGGTACAGGATATGTGGTGACTTCCGTCCGGGCGGTGCGGCTGCAACCATGCAGTCACGATGCAGGGGCACCAGAGCTTCGCCGACGAACTGACCCGGCTCGCTGCTGAGCTGCCGGACCCAAGGGTGGCGGTGATCGCCGCGCGGGTCGCCGCGCCGCTGCGGGTGGCGGTGTGCGGACGGCGCGGGGTGGGCCGGCGCACCGTCGCGGCCGCACTGCGCGGCGCGGGTGTCGCGGTCAGCACCCGGCCCGGTGCCGAGATGGTGGCCGACATGGTGGCCGACATGGTGGGCGATGTGGTGGCCTACGTCGTCGCCGAGGTGGCCAAGCCCGAGGACACCGCCGCGGTGGCGGCACTGGATAAACCGGTGCTGGTGGTGTTGAACAAGGCGGATCTGCCCGGTGGCGCCGGACCAGCCGAAGTCTCGGCACTTGTCGGGGCGTCGGCCGAGCCGATGGCCGGGCTGCTGGCGGTGGCCGCGTTCACCGGTTTCGGGGGCCCGTTTGGGGGCCGGCTTGATGGCACGGCCGAGCAGGCGCGGGCGCTGCTGCGCCGGCTCAGCGGGGTCGACACGGTGGTCGGACGGCTGGTCGCCCTCGGCGCAGCCGTGCGTTACCGCAGGATCTCAGAAGCCGTGGCAGAGTTGGACGCACTGGCGGTCGGCGCCGCTCGGATCGGTGAATTTCTGGCGGATGACGCCGTCGTGGCGGCCCGGATGGCCGCGGCGGTCGCCGTGGTCGAGGCGGCCGGTTTGAGCGCCGGACTCACCGGGAATCCCGACGCCGAGCTCCGGCGGGCGGCGCGGTGGCAGCACTACAGCGCCGCACCGGTCACCGCACTGCACCGCGCCTGCGGTGCCGACATCGCGAGGGGGTCGCTGCGGATTTGGTCTCGAACGGGAGAACCGGAATGACCAACCGGACCGGTGCCGATGATCCGGTGGCCCGGGTGGACGCACAGGTCACCGCGATGGCACCCGGGGTGCGGTGCCCGGCCGTGCGCCGGTGCGACGTGGTGCTGGTGACCGGCCCGTGGCTGTCAGGGGTCACCGGGGTGGCAGTGGCGCTCCGCGAGCGGCTACCGCAGCGGGTTTTCGTCGAGGCGGCGGATCTGGCGGCCGGTGAGGTGCCGGCGGCGGTGGTGTTCGTGGTGTCGGCGGCGGCGGCGCTGACCGACTCCGACTGCCTGCTGCTTGACGCCGCGGTCGAGCACACCGACGCGGTGATCGGCGTGGTGTCCAAGATCGACGTGCACCGCCACTGGCGCCAGATGTTGCAGGCCGCCCGCGAGACCCTGTCCGCCCATGCGCCGCGCTACCGCGACGTGGTCTGGATCGCGGCGGCCGCCGCACCCGCGCAGGGCGAACCCCGCGTGCACGACATGGTCGCCGAGGTGGCGAAACGGCTCGACGACACAGATCTGGCCCGGCGGAACCGGCTGCGGGCGTGGGAGTCGCAACTGCGGGCCGACACCGACCGGATGGAACGCGACGCCGAGGGCGTGGGCCGGCGGACCCGGGTGACGCTGTTGCAGCAGCACCGCGACGAGTCCCTGCGGGCGCGGCGGCTCTCCAAATCCGAGCGGGCTATCGCATTGCGTAGCCGGATCGCCCAGGCTCGGGTGCAGCTGACCCATTTCGCCCGTAAACGCTGCAGTTCGGTCCGCGGTGAGCTGGCCGAGGACGCCGCGGGCATGACCCGGCGACGGCTGCCGGAGTTCGAAGCCTATCTGCGCGGCCGGGTCGCCGACGTGGTGGCGGAGGTAGACCAGGGTGTCTCCGAGCACCTCGCCGACCTCACCCACGAGCTCAGCCTGACCGGGGAGCCCGCGCCGGAGGCGACGGCGCTGCCGGTCGTGGAGGTAACCGAGCCGGCGCTGAAGTCGAGGCGGTCGGAGACCCAGTTGATGATGCTGCTCGGCGTCGGGTTCGGCCTGGGGGTGGCGGTGACGCTGAGCCGGCTCGTCGCCCACCTGGCCGCCGGGTTGACCGTGGCCGGCGCGGTGGCGTGCGCGGCCATCGGACTGGCGGTGGCGGCGTGGGTGGTGCAGATCCGCGGCCTACTGCGAGACCGGGCGGTGCTGGACCGCTGGGTGGGCGAAGTGACCGCGGCGCTGCGGGCCGCCGTCGAGGAACTGGTCGCGCTGCGGATGGTTGCCGCCGACTCGGTGCTCACCGCGGAACTGGCCGAGCGCAACGATGCCGACACTGCCCGAGTTGCCGACGAGGTCGCCGGGCTGGGGCGGGAGCTTCGCGAGCACGCCGCTGCCACCGCGCGCGCAGTAACGCGGCGCGATCGGGAGCTGCCGGCGCTGCAGCGGGTGCTGGACGCGGTCCGGGAGCAGCTGGGGACCCAGATCCCGGCAGACACCCCGGCACCGGGCGATGACTAGCGCGCCCCGCCCGCGTGGCAATGCGCACGCCATCTGGGTTAATCTCTAAGCAAAGTATGAGAAGTGGGCTGCGGGCGCAGACGCGATAAAACCTACACAGGAGGGCTCAATGACCTCAGCGACCATTCCCGGGCTGAATGCCGCACCGACGAAGCACCCGGGGCTGCTGTCCTGGGTCGCCGAGGTCGCCGAACTCACCCAGCCCGATCGGGTGGAGTGGTCCGACGGCTCGGAAACCGAGTGGAACCGGCTGATGACGCAGCTGGTGGATGCCGGCAGCGCGGTCAAGCTCGACGGCGAGAAGAAGCCCAACTCCTACCTCGTCGTCTCCGACCCCGCGGACGTCGCCCGGGTCGAGTCACGGACGTACATCTGCAGCCGCACGGCTGACGGCGCCGGACCCACGAACAACTGGATGGACCCCGACGAGATGCGGGCCACCATGACCGAGCTGTACCGGGGCTGCATGCGCGGCCGGACCATGTACGTCATCCCGTTCTGCATGGGCCCACTCGGTGACGACAATCCCAAGCTCGGTATCGAGATCACCGATTCGCCGTACGTGGTGGCCTCGATGCGGATCATGACCCGGATGGGCACCGCGGCGCTGGAGAAGATCGGCACCGGCGGTGAGTTCGTCAAGGGGTTGCACTCGGTGGGTGCCCCGCTGGCCGACGGACAAGCCGACGTGCCATGGCCGTGCAGCGAAACCAAGTACATCACCCACTTCCCGGAATCCCGGGAGATCTGGAGTTACGGATCCGGCTACGGCGGCAACGCACTGCTGGGCAAGAAGTGCTATGCGCTGCGGATCGCCTCGGCGATGGCCCACGACGAGGGCTGGCTGGCCGAGCACATGCTGATCCTCAAGCTGATCTCGCCGGAGAACAAGGTGCACTACATCGCCGCCGCGTTCCCGTCGTCGTGCGGCAAGACCAACCTGGCGATGCTCCAGCCAACGATCCCGGGCTGGCGGGCCGAAACCCTCGGCGACGACATCGCCTGGATGCGGTTCGGCAAGGACGGGCGGCTCTATGCGGTCAACCCGGAAGCCGGCTTCTTCGGGGTGGCGCCGGGCACCAGCCACAGCTCGAACCCGAACGCGATGAAGACGGTCGAAGCGGGCAACACCATCTACACCAACGTCGCGCACACCGACGACAACGATGTGTGGTGGGAAGACATCGACGGGGAAACCCCGAAACACCTGACCGACTGGAAGGGCAACGACTGGACGCCGGACTCGGACGGTAAAGCCGCGCACCCGAACTCGCGCTACTGCACCCCGATGTCCCAGTGCCCGATCCTGGCCCCGGAGTGGGACGACCCGGCCGGTGTGCCGATCTCAGCGATCCTGTTCGGCGGCCGTCGCAAGACCACCGTGCCGTTGGTGACGCAGGCTCGCGACTGGCAGCACGGAGTGTTCGTCGGGGCGACGCTGGGCAGCGAGCAGACGGCCGCCGCCGAAGGAACAGTGGGCAAGGTCCGCCGCGACCCGATGGCGATGCTGCCGTTCATCGGCTACAACGCCGGGGACTACCTGCAGCACTGGATCGACCTCGGCAAGAACTCTGACGAGTCCAAGCTGCCGAAGGTGTTCTTCGTCAACTGGTTCCGCCGCGGAGACGACGGCCGCTTCCTGTGGCCGGGCTTCGGCGAGAACAGCCGGGTGCTCAAGTGGGTCATCGAACGGGTCGAGGGCAAGGCGGCTGGCCGGGAGACTCCGATCGGCACTGTGCCGGAGGCCTCCAACCTGGAGCTGACCGGCCTGGATGTCGACGCTGCTGATGTGGCGCAGGCACTGGTCGTCGACGCCGACGAGTGGCGCGCCGAGTTGCCGCTGATCGAGGAGTGGTTCGAGTTCCTCGGCGACAAGCTGCCCACCGGCCTGCGCGACGAGTTCGACGCCCTCAAGCAGCGCCTGGCCTGACCTCACCGGTCACGGTGATATCGGCGCCGCCAACGCCGAGGCGCACACCCAGCCCGTGAAGTGCCGCCGCGCGGCTGATATCGCTGGGCGAGACGATGCCGACCATCTCGTTGTCGGCGAATACCAGGGCGCGGCCGTCGGCGCATCCGCTGAGCCGAGAAAGCAACGCCGAAAGTGGTTCGTCGGGTGCAGCCCGTGGAATCTCGTCTGGCGGGCAGGCCACCTCGCACAGCCGGGTGGTTGCCCGCCGCTCGGCCGGAACGGCTCGGATCCGGTTGAAAGTGACCAGGCCCTGCAGCGCTCCGGTGTGGTCGAGGAGCGGGAATGTGGAGTGCCGGCGCAGTAACGCGACATCGCGCAGGAACTCGGCGATGGTGGCGTTACCGTCTACCGTTTCGGGCTGCTCGGTCATGACGTCGCGGACCCGGACTCCGGCCAGCGCTGTGCTGGTACGGGCATGGTTCTCCTCGGCACTGGCCATCGTGACCACGAACAAACCGAGCAGCATCCACCACAGCCCGACACCGAGGCCACTGATGGCTTGCAGGACACCTACCGCGATCAGGGTGAATCCGAGAATTCTGCCCGAGCGGGCTGCCACCACCGTTGCGGTGAGTCGATCACCTCGCCATGCCCATAGTGCGGCGCGCAGGATCCGCCCGCCGTCCAGCGGCGCCGCCGGGATCATGTTGAAAACGGCCAGCACCACATTGATCGTCGCCAAATAGTTGGCCACCGCCACCACCAGCGTGCTGATGTCGGCCAGCTCGCCCAGCCGGGCCGCCGCGCCGAACACCGCCGCCGCCAGCAGGCTGGTGAGGGGCCCGACCACAGAAATGCGGAAATCAGCACCGGGCGTGGGTGCCTCGCCGCGCAGCTGGGCGACCCCACCGAGCAGCCACAGGGTGATGCCGTCCACCTCGACGCCGTTGCGTTGCGCCACGATCGCGTGGGCCATCTCGTGGGCCAGCAGCGACACCACGAACAGCGCCGCGGCTACCACCGCGGCCAGCAGGTGCACGCCCCACGGATATCCCGCGACGATCCGCGGGAAGTGCATCGACAAGCTGACGACCAGCAGCACCACGATGGCCAGCACGCTCCAGTGCACCCCGACCGTCACGCCGGCGATCCGGCCCAGCTTCACCGTCGGTTTCATCACCTACCCGCCTCCCTGGATCTTTACCAGCGCAGGAGCGCGGCAACCCCGGCAGCGTCCTTCAGCCCCGCATCGGCTGCACCCTCGACGGGACTGATCCGGACCCCGGTCTTTAGCGCCCGCTCGACCAGCCTTTCGGTCAAACGGGGCTCCGGTGTCCCCGGATGTCCCTTCGGACCGACTTCGTCGCCGCCGTACAGCGCCCCGTCCCCGCCCACCGTCCCGGTGTAGCGGACTTGGGGGTCGTACACCAGGCGGTCGACTCTGCCGGCGTTCAATGCCGCGGTCACTTCGGACAACCCCAGGGCTCCCGCACCCGACGCGGCGGCGTCACGCACCTGCTCCAGCAACTGCCGCTCGCACTCGGCGTGCTGCTGATGAGCCCACTCGGTGACGACCGCCGCCAGCGCCCCGTCATCGAGCCCGCTGAGGACCCGGGCGTCGGCGAATACCTTGCCGCGAAGGGTCTGGGGGAACCTCGCGACGGTCGGCTCGGTCCAGCGGTCTCCGCCGCTGACGAGGATTCGCTCCCAGCCGCGATCACCGGCCAGTTCCGCGGCCACCTTGATCGCCCGGTCTAAGAATCGCTGTCCGCGGTCGCGGTCTCGGGCTTGGCGCTGTTCGCGCATCGGCGTGTTGAACTGCCCTTTCGGGCCGCCTCCGACTTGCCCGGCACGCTCGTGCGAGGCCTCAACGTACGGCTGCTCAATTCGGCTCAGGAGCGCAAGCGACCCGACTCGCCACTCGAGCAGTCGGACCTCCTCGGCTGAAACCAGGACGACACCAGCCGTGCGACCCTCGTCGAGCAGTTCAAGCAACGGATGAATGAACGGGCCATCGTCTAACACCACCCGATTGGCCACCGGCATCGCGCTCTCAAGTCGCAGAATCCAGTCAGTATCCAGCGCGGCGAAGGCGATGCGGCTTCGGCCCGAGGCTGTCGGGTCCAACAGGTTCTCGATCTGTGGCCAGAGGCGCTCGAGCGCCGCAGCGATCTCGCGGCCCTGACCAGAACCGGCATCCTTGGCAACCCGACGCTGCAATTCCCGAAATCGGTTTCGCAGTTCGATTCCGGCGGCGTGCCCGTTCGGGTCTTGGCTCGGATCCATGCTCACGTAGACCGATAACACGCCAAGCTTGTCGGTCCGCTGCGTTAGATCCCACAGACCGTCCTCGTGAAGACTCCTGATCGCTACCACGGTTCACCACCGCTCTCGTCGCAGATCCGTCCGGCTGTACTCCATCCACCGCCGAGTCGTATCCAGGGAGCTTCCCGTTGCGCGGTGGCCGGAGCTGCCCTTTCAACCGACCATACCCGGGTGCAAGTGCCGCGCAGGTCAGCGTGTGGATAGCGTGGTCGACAATCGTCGATGCGAGGGCGCGGGAAACGACAGTGGGCCTACGAAAAGCAATAACGCCAAGGCCTAACCCGAATTCTTGGCGATGTGACCTTGTCCAGATGAGCTTTTGAGCTTGACCGCGCGCGCTCTGACCAACAGCGCTGTGACGGCGACCGTGCCGATCACCGTGATCAACCGATTCGCATCGATTGCAGGCCGCCAACTCACTCGTCCGTCCTTGATCACGTAGGCACCGACCGGTTTAGCGCCGAGGCCGTATCCGCCGCCGCTTCCCCGCTGTCCCGTCTCGTCAGTGCTCTCGCCCAGCCCCCCGCCCCCGCCGACCGCTGCGGCGGCGACAAATATGACTCCGTCGCGTTCGATGGGTTCGGCGTAAACCCGCCGCGCGCTCATCGAGTCGCGGGCCTTAGCGAGGGCTTCTTCGATATTCATGGCGCTTTCTCCAACCGAGTCATCTCCCAGGACCACTTCAGGTTGTCACGCCACCGCCTAGAAGCATGATCGCAATGCCGTTCGGTGCTCAGATCCCGCCGCGGGCCACAAGTTGCGCAGCGATCACGTTGCGCTGAATCTCGTTGGTACCTTCGCCGACGATCATCAGCGGAGCATCGCGGAAGTAGCGCTCGACGTCGTATTCGCGCGAATAGCCGTAGCCGCCGTGGATGCGCACCGCGTTCAACGCAATCTCCATTGCCGTCTCGGAGGCGAACAGTTTGGCCATCCCCGCCTCCATGTCGCAGCGTTCACCAC